>NZ_BLJH01000005.1:0-312316 GCF_009811895.1 Novosphingobium sp. TCA1
CAGGACCTTTGAAATCGGGCCGATGACGACCACTGCGACGCCTTTTTCCGCAACCTGTTAAGTTCTGCAAGACGCTTCTCGTGCAATTTAATTGTCAGAGCACGTATTTGGCCTTCACAATCCGTAGCTGTAGCGCAGTCAACATTATCAGCAGCCAAGGCATGAGGGATCCCGATCGCCGCACCAAGAAGCAGAGAGTTGCTGATTTTGATGGCTATTTTCATTCGCGATGAGAATATACCCAACATCCGAATCCTCCCGAAATCCCACGTATAATTATTTATTTTGAACACTTCATCAATGAGTCTTTATCCGTAGGTATTTTTACACATCGCCATGCTATTATTATTTTTTCCTAGTGGACAAAATTTATCCTGTTTTCATAGGGCGTATTTTCACCTAGATGTTATACCTAACCATATCGATATTGAAACGGCACTTTGCCTCATCGAAACTTTGAAATACTAATTCTCAAGATAGCGAAGCGCGACCGCGCTCAGGGCGATCACGATCCAGCGCTAGCTAGCAGTTCTCACAAACCATTTTCCTACAAGCCCCTGCTTGCGTTAAACCGGCCTGCCATTGGGAACACAGGTTCAACAGCGCGAGCGAGGTTGCCTCATGTCTTCCGGTAGAAAATCTTCACATCGGCATGGTTCTGGACGTCGGCTTCGGCGAGGCAGGATCCTTCGACAGGCTCAGGATGAGCGGCGTTCGGGGGAGGGTCAGGGCGTTGGCCAGGGCGTTGGGCAGCCCCTTCGACAGGCTCGGGGTGAGCGGGGGTTGGGGGACGTTTTGGGTGCACGGGATTTGAGTCCGGGCGCGGGTTCGGGGGGCTCTGAGGGCGGCGGGGATGGTGGCGCTGGCCCCTCCACCCCCGACTGCGTCGGCGGTCCCCCTCCCCGGTTCGGGGAGGAAGCGGCTCGGTGCGCGTCGGGGCGGGCTTCGCGGCGGACTTCGCGGGCGGCGTTTTTCGAGGATGATCTCGATCCCGGCGATCCGCTCCTGGGGTTTGCGCCCTATCTCCACAAGGCGCCGCGCGCCAACTCGATCACGCCGGACCGGCAGCGGGCCTTCATCGCGGCGCTGGCGGCCTCGGGCATCGTCACCCAGGCGGCGCGGACGATCGGGGTCTCGCTGGAGGCGCTCTACAAGCTGCGCGCCCTGCCCGGCGCCGAAGGCTTCGCGGCGGCGTGGAACAAGGCGATCGACCGGGGCATGATGCGCCTGGAGGACTGCGCGCTCGAACGGGCGATCCGGGGCGAGGAGCGCCCGGTGGTCAGCCGCGGCGAAGTGGTCGCCACGTTCACGCGCCACGATACCGCGCTCATGCTGTTCCTGCTGCGCCAGCGCCTGCCCGAACGCTACGGCAGCGGCCCGGCGCGCGATCCTCGGCCGGGCGATCCCCTCTACGAACGCATCCGCGCCGAGATCGAGGCGGAATATCCCGCGCTGGAAGAGGTACGCGCCTCGATCCGCGACAAGGTGGCGGGGCTGCGGGCGCAAGTGGAAGCGCGGATCGCGGCGCAGGAAGAAGAGTGAGTTTTTGCGGGGTGCGCCTTCGTTTGGTGTGCTCGTCACGCATGTGACGAGCTAGCGGCACCGGGGAGTCTTTGTTGAGTGCGCCTTCGACATCCGTCGAAGGCTTGCGGCACCAGCCCACGCCCCCACCCGACCTCCCACTAGTGTATCCTGATGGGAGGTCGGGTGGGGGCGTGGGCTGGTGCCGCAAAAATTCGCCTTCAGCGAATTTTCAAAACTCAAAACCTCAAAACCTCAAAACCTCAAAACCTCAGGCGGAACGAGAGGCCGGTCTTGAAGCGGTCGAATTCCTGCGAGGCGTCGTCGCTGGTGCGCTTGCCGTAGCTGGCGTAGCCCGCCACCGACATGTTGCGCGACAGGATATATTCGACTTCCGCCTGGACCGTGGGCGTCTGCTCCTTGACCCCCGAACCGTTGTAGCGGCTGCGGCGATAGCCGGCGCCGACGGTGGCGTAGAGGTTGTGGCGGATCTCCTGCTGCACCGAGAGCTTGACCGTCGTGTCGGTACGCGACTGGGCGCCGCTGCGGAAAGTCGCGACGTCGCCGTTGAAGGCGTCCAGCATGATCGCGGTGCGCTGCTTCGGGCGGTAGGTGAGGCTGCCGGAGACCGAAAGCCCGGTGCGGCCGGGTATGTTGGCGTCGTCCGGGTTGAAGCGGAACACACCGGCCGAGAGATTGCCCTGCAGCACCCCGCCCGGCTCGAACTCCACGCCGAGGCGGCCGCCCCAGGTGGTGGTGTTGCGCTTGTCGCCCGCGGGTGTGTACTCCAGCCGGAAATCGCGGCGGGCGATGAAGGCGCTGGCGGTGACGAAAGTGATCCCGGTGACGCGCCAGCCCACGGTCGCCACGCCGTTCATGCTGGTGAAGTCGCGATTGTCGTCTTCGCGGGAGACGGCGTCGTACTTGGTGACATTGCCCTGGAGGTCGAACAACAGGCGCCGCGTCATGTGGCGGAAGCGCAGGTCGGTGCCGAGGCTGTCGATCTCGCGCGGGCCGGAGTTGGGGTCCTGCCGCGATTCCGGGCTGCCGCGTTCCTCGACCGTGCGCTGCCAGAAGACGCGGCCGGTCGCCGAGGTGGTCGTCTCGGGCGACCAGCGCAAGGTGCCGTCGATCACCCAGGCCTCGGTGTTCTCGGTCTTGAGATCGGCGAAGCGGCGCACCGTGGCCGAGGCGTGGGCCTGCGCGCTGAGCGGGCCCGGCGAGGTGGTGACCTGGACTTCCGGCGTCAGTTCGAGGTGGAAGTCGTCCTGCGCATTGCTGGGCTGGGCGTAGACGTTGGTGTCGTACTCCACCCGCGCCTCGCCGCCGAGCGTGACGTTGAGCGAGCCGAGGTGCATCGGCAGCGCCTTGTACTCCCTGTCATTGGGATAGACCGCCGAGGCGGTAGAGCCGATGTCGCGCGCCTGGGCCCAGGCCTGCTGCGGTATTGCGAGCAGGAACGGGACCGGCACGGCCAGTGCGATTGCCCCCCGCACGGCCTCAGAACCACCGCTCGTAAACGCGGATCCGGTCGCCCGGCAGGATCGTGGCGAATTCGTCGGCGCTGGCGGTGACGTCCTTGCCGTCGATCACGCGGGTCACGGCGACCTTGCCGGTCTGGGCGCGGTAGGTATAGCCCCCGGCGGCCGAGATCGCCGCGAGCACCGTCATGCCCTGGCGGTACTCGAACTGGCCGGGCTTGTTGACTTCGCCCACGACGTAGAACGGCCGCAGTTCCACCGGGCCGACGTTGACCACCGGATCGCCGGTCATGATCCCCTGCCGCAGCAGCGAGGCGGCGATGCCCTGCTCGATCTCGCGATAGGTGAGGCCCGCGACGGTGACCTGCTTGATATAGGGCAGCGAGATCGCGCCGCTGTCCTCGACGATGTAGTCGCCGTTGGCGCTCTGCAGGTCCTGCACCACGATGTGGAGCTTGTCGCCCGCACCCACCCGGTAGTTGCCTGCCGGAGCGGGTGCGAGCGTGGGCATCGATGCGGTGGGCGACGAACAGGCGCCAAGCATCGATGTGGAAACGAGCGTCAGCGCCAGCGGAACCGCCATCAGCGGCCGGAACCTCGCGAGACCTAGCGACATAGGATTGCCCTCCCTCAACAAAAGATAAGCCCGCCGGATGCCCCCGCGCCCTGCGCGGATCCCGGGCGGGACCGTCTGCGACAGGTTGACTCAAAGACCGGCGGAATGCCTTGGTTATTAAGGGTTATCCGGCGAATACTCGGGCGAGGACGGCTAATCCTCGTGGTAATCGGGGCGCCGTTTCCTACCCCTTCACCGGGGCCTGCTGCCCAGTTCGTCGTAGACCGAAGTCACCTGCCGGATATGGTTCTCGCGCGAGAAGCGGCGGCGGGCCTCGATGCGGGCGCGGGCGCGCATGGCGTCGAGCCGTTCGGGGTCGGCCAGCAGGTCGGCGGCGGCGCGGGCCATGGCGGCCGGATCGTCCAGCGCGCAGAGCACGCCGCAGCCGCCTTCCAGCGCTTCCGGGTTGCCGCCCGAGTCGGTCGCGACCACCGGCGTCCCCACCAGCATGGCCTCCACCAGGGTGCGCCCCAGCGGTTCGCGCGCGGCGGGAACCAGCAGGAGGTCGCAGCCCGCCAGCCATTCGTGACCGGGCGTGCGATAGCCCATCATGTGGACCCGCGCATTGCCCGAAACCCGGGCGATCCGCTGCGGCAGGGCCTCTCCCACTTCGGTATTGCGCGGATCGCCGAACATCAGGCCGACCACCGGCCGATCCAGCAGCGCGCCGAGCCGCTCCACCGCTTCCACGAATTCGAGCGGGCGCTTGCGCTGCACGAAATTGCCGAACCAGCCGCAGAGCACCGCATCGGGCGCGCAGCCCAGTTCCTCGATCAGACGGCCCCGCATCGCCGCCCAGTCGGCGGTGACGCTGGTATCGAACGGGCTGTAGACCACTTGCGCCGCCCTTGCGGCACGCCCCCGCCCCTTGGCGGCCCCCTGCGGCAGCGAGAAGCGCGAAACCGTGAAGATGCGGCTCGCCAGCAGCGGCGCGACATAGCGCAGGCCCCGCGCGTCGGGATCGCCGCGATGGTGCCAGACCAGCCGCGCGCCTGCCAGCCGCGCCGCCAGCGCCCAGCTGGCATGGCTGCGTCCGTCGTTGCTGTGGACCAGGTCGATCCCGTTCTCGCGCAGGAAGCGGGCGCGGCGCGGCACCCCGGCGAGCGTGCGCAGCACCTTGGCGAGGCCGAACCGCGCGCCCGGCACGAAGGACCGGGCCGGGCGGGCCGGATCGGGCATCTGCGCAAAGGCGGAAAAGAACCCGGCGATCGTGCCGTCCGGCACTTCGGGCACGACCATGAGGCGGTAGCGCCCCGGATCGAGGCCTTCCATCAGCCCCCGCGCGGAAACGTGGCTGCCGCCCAGTTCGTCCCCGGCGAAAGGAAAGCAGATGCGCAAGGCCCGCGGCGAAGCGGCGGCAGATCCGGTGTCATCCCTAAGGCCAGGCTCACGGCCAGGCTCACGGAAACCCTGGAACACAGGCTCGAAATCGGGCGCCAGCGGCGCGGCAATACCCTTCAAAGCCCGAACCCCTTTTCGCGGGAGGTGAGAAATTCCTCGAAGTTCTCGATGCCGTTGCCATTGGCATCGCCCCAGGCATCGTTGCGGGTGGGATCGAGGCCGTTGGCGCGTTCCCAGGCATCGTCCATGCCGTCCTTGTCATTGTCGGTATAGGCCGTGCCGCCGGTCTGTGCCGGGATCGCCGGAGCGGGCGAGCCGATGCGGCCGCTGCGCGCCTTGACGTCGGCCACCGCCGCCTTGTCTATGCCATCGCGCGGGAAGGCCCCGGCGCGGGCCAGCACGGCGGCATAGGCAGCCGCGGCGCCCATCGGCTGCACCGTCAGCGGGCACGGGGCCTGCTGGATCTGCGCGGGCACCACTTCGGGACTGACGTGGCGGAAATTGCCATCGAAGGCATTATCCCAGAGATAGATCGAGGCCGTGCCGGTGGAGCCCTGCGTCTCGCGGGCGACGCCCCGGCTCTGGGTCGTGGTATTGGTGCCCGCGATAAAGGTATTGCCCACGATCGAGACCGGGCTGCCCCCGTAACTTTCCCAGACCTCCGCGAATTCCGAAGCGGCATTGTAGAGCACGTTGTTGATCACTTCCACGCAGGAGCCCTTGGGGAAGTTGATGTCCGGGTTGCGGTCTCCGTTGTGGGCGCAGAGGTTGCCGATGAAGCTCAGCTTCTGCTTGTCCACCGGGTCGCTCGCCAGCAGCGCGCACTTGTCATGCTTGGGGATGCCCCAGGCGAAGATCGAGTTGCTGATGGTGATCTCGTCGTTGTCGTCATAGCCGTTGATCAGCTCGTCCCGCGCCCAGGAGGCGCTGACATGGTCGATCACCACGCGGCTGCTTTTTTCTATGGTGATGCTGTCCTCCGCCTCGCGGTTGCCGCCGACGCGGTCGTTGCGCACGCGGATGCCGCGCACGACGACATCGTGGGTGTTCTTGATGACCAGCGGGGTCAGGCCGTTCCTGCCGCCGCCATGGGCCAGCGTGATGCCGCTGCCGGGCGCGGTCTGCCCGGCGATGGTCAGGTAGGGGGTCATGATCCAGGGCGGCCGCTGGGTGAAGCGGATCACCCCGCTGACCCGGAACACGCAGACGCGCGGGCCGCTGGCGGTCACGCAGGCGCGATAGGAACCGGCACCGGAATCGGCCAGCGTGGTGACGTAGATGATCCGCCCGCCGCGCCCGCCGACGCTGGTGGCGCCGTAGCCGACCGCAGCGGGAAACGATTTCTTGCCGGAGGGCACTTTCACGACCGGCGCTGCCGCCATCACTTCCTCGCTGGCGGTCCCGGCCAGGCCCAGCATGACCGCCGCTCCGCCCAGGCCCAGCACCGCCAGCACCAGGAGCGTGCGAAAGGTGAATTTCCTCGAAGGCCTTTTCGCGTTGTTGGTCGCAGTCATGCCGTTTCTCCAACGGTTCGAAGGATCACCCGGTTCGAAGGAACGCCGGCCGCACCGGTTTCCCGGTTGATCGGACACGCCGAACGAACAGGTCCGCACAGGCCCGGTGGCCACGCGGATCCATGCCCCGGATAGAGCCATAAAGATGCCCGAGCGTGATCCTCCCGCCGAGTGCGCACAAGTTACCAATTGGACTTAGCCCGGCCCCTTCCCTCCCCCTTTCGCGCTAACATCTATGCGCCCGCCTATTGCCCGGACTGGCCTTTGCCTTGGGCGGGCGCCCTGCCCATGATCGCGGCCATGGCCGCTATCCTCACGCAGATTCCCGAAGACGGGGCGCAACGACCGGAGGTCCTGCGTGGACCGTTCCGCATGCCCTCCCGGGGACGGACGTCGGGGCGGGAGCTGGAACGGGCCGGAGAACGGTCCGGGGGTGCGCGATTTTCCGCGCCGGCTTCGCCTTACGACCGCGCCATCGGCTTTCTGCTGCCCGCCGCCGCCTTCTTCCTGAGCTGGTGGCAGGTGGGCCGCATGCCCGCCTTCAACCTGACGATGTCGGACATCATCCTGATCCTCTGCACCTTGCTCATGCTCGTCTCGCGCGGGCTGAACGCGCGCATGATGGGGCGGGTCTCGGTGCTCTGGGTCGGCGGCATCGCCATGCTGCTGGGCGGCATGCTGGTGGGTTCCACCATGCACGGGGATTTCGCGCGCTGGCCGGTGGTGGCCGGGCAATATGCCTTCGCGCTGCTGCTGATCCCGATGGTGCTGGCCAACTGCTCGCTGGCGATGCTGCGCAAAGCCGCCGTCGCCTATATCTGGGGCGTCGCCGTCTCGCAGGCGGTAGGCATCACCCTCGTCAATCTGTTCAGCCGCGACTTGATCAACCAGTACGTCAACAAGTACGTGGTCACCGGGAACGGCCGCCTCGGCGCTTTCACGGGAGAGCCCAATTCGAACGGCGCGGTCTGCGTCTTCGCGCTGATCTTCCTGCTCCACGCCGTGATCGGCAAGTACCTGCGCCCGGTCGTGGCCGTGCCGCTGGCATTGGTGATTGTGGCCGGCATGGTCTATTCGGCCAGCTTCACCGCCTTTTCCGCGACGATCCTGTCGATCGGCTTCGTTCTGGCCTTCTCGCGCATCCGCACGGTGATCACCATCGCCCTGCCGGTGCTGATCGTGGTGGGCGCCTATGTCGGGCTGGGCGGGCCGGTTCCCGCCGTGTTCGAGCAGCGCGTCGGCGATGCCGTGGTCTCCGGCGATCCCACCAAGGCGGGCACGTTCGTCGGCCGCTCGGTGCTGATCCAGGAAGCCTGGGAGATGTCCGGCGACAACCTACTGATCGGCCTCGGCAGCGACGGCTACCGCAAGGCCAGCGTCTACGGCATGCCGGTTCACCAGCTCTACCTGCTGGTGCTCAACGAGGGCGGCATCGTCTCGTTTCTGGGCCTCAGCCTGATGTTCGCGGCGATGTTCGTCCACGGGATCTTCATTACCGGGCGAAGCCGGACGGACGGAGTCTCGGCCCTGGCGATCCTGGGCGTGTTCTTCATTTACGCCATGTCCCTGCCGCACATGTTCGCGCGGATGTGGAACGGCCCGGTGATGCTGATGCTGGCGCTTGCCGCCGCCGGCGCCGCCGCTTCGGCGCTCACCACGGTGCGGCGCCCCCGATGGAACAATCGGCACCTCCCGGCAGACGGCCAGGGCGCCCAACCAGAAACAGAACGGACCCCGGAAGCAGGATGACTCCCATCGAAAGCGCCAGCGAGGCCAGAATCGCCGGGCAAGGCTTTGCCTCGCGCCTGTCCCGCATCCCGGCACGCTGGAAAGGCGCCGGGATGCTGAAGCCGCATCTCGCCAGCATCGGCCACTTGCTCTCGGGCAATTTCGG
Source organism: Novosphingobium sp. TCA1 (assembly GCF_009811895.1). Lineage (NCBI taxonomy): Bacteria > Pseudomonadati > Pseudomonadota > Alphaproteobacteria > Sphingomonadales > Sphingomonadaceae > Novosphingobium > Novosphingobium sp. TCA1. Next base: position 8,368 of record NZ_BLJH01000005.1, read on the forward strand.
CGGCGTGATGATCATGATGGCCAGCCTGGCCATCGCCACCCGCGCGCTGGGGCAGGAACAGTTCGGCGTGCTGGCCGTGATCCTCTCGATCGGGCGCGTCTGCGAAAGGCTGATCCGCTTCGAATCGTGGCAGCCGCTGGTGCGCTTCGTCGCCGCCGAGGAGGAGACCGGCGACAGCGCCCGGATCTCCTCGCTCTATGCCTATGGCCTGATGCTGGACGTGGGCAGCGCGCTCGTCGCCGCCGTGCTCAGCGTGGCGGTGGCGTGGTTCGCGGGGGACCTGATCGGCATCGGCCGCAGCAATGTGGACCTCGTCGCGATCTACGCCTGCGCGATCGCCTGCAACCCGCGCGGCATGTCCAGCGCGGCGCTGCGACTGGCGGGGCGGTTCCGCACCCTGGCCTATGTCCAGCTCGCCTCCTTCGTGGTGCGCTTCGCGTTCTCGGTGCTGATCTACGCGCTGGGCGGCGGGCTGCTGTGGTTCGTGCTGGTCTGGACGGCCAGCCAGATCCTCGATTCGGCGCTGTTCAACCTCTCCGGCTTCCGCGCCCTCAACGATACCGGCATCCCGAGCCCGCTCAAGGCCGACTGGCGTGACCTGCCGGGGCGGTTTCCGGGCTTCATGCGCTTCGCCATATCGACCAACCTCTCCTCGACCTTGCGCACGATGACGCACGAGATGGACACGCTGCTGGTCAGCACGTTCGCCGGGGCGAGCGCGGCGGGGCTCTACTACCTCTCCCGCCGCATCGCGCGGGTGGCGCAGACGGCGGGCGACATGATCCAGACGGTGATCTACCCCGACCTCGCGCGGCTCTGGAACAAGGTGGGGCCGGGGGCGATGGGGCAGCTGGTCTCGATGCTGCAACTCTCGCTGGCGGGCATCGCCCTCACCGCCGTGGGCGCCTGCTGGCTGGTGGGCAAACCGGCCATCGAGCTGGTGTTCGGGCCGGGCTTCTCGGACAGTTACGAGCTGCTGCTGGTCCAGCTTTTCGCCGTGCTGCTGACCCTCCACGGCACCCCGGCCCGCGCCGCGCTGCTGGCGATGAACCGGCCGACTTACGTGCTGATCTCCAGCTTCGCCGCGGCGGCCGCTTTCTTCTCCGTGGCCTTGCTGCTGATCCCGCGCTTCGGGGCGCTGGGGGCCAACTACGCGCATATCGCCTTCGGGGTGGCCACGGTGATCCTGCTCGACACCGCATTCTGGCGCAACTTGCGCCGCGCCGAACGCGAAGCCCAACCCGCCGCCAAGCCCGCTTTCGCCGCCGAGGCCGAGGCATGACCGCCCACGCCCCCGCCGACGATTTCGCCAGAACCGCAGAGGCGCCGCGGCCGCTGAGGGTCAGCTCGATCATCACCAGCCTGACCTCGGGCGGCGCCGAGATCCTCGTCACCAACCTCAATGCCGCCTTTGCGGCAAGGGGCGCGGCCGGCACCATCGTCGCCTTCTGCGACGCGCCGGCCCTGGGCAACTCGCCCGAGATGGAGGCCGAACTCGCCGCGCAGATCGCCGAGAGCGGGTGCCGCTTCGAATCGCTGGGGCTCGGCCGGAGCCGCCGCCTGCTGCCGGGCGTCCTGGCGCTGCGCCGCCACCTTGCCGCCGCCCGGCCCGACGTGGTCCACGTCCATACCGTGCGCGCGGTGGCGATGCTGGCGCTATCCGGCTTTTCCGGCCCGATCGTGTTCACCTACCACAATAGCCGCCTGAGCTTCCCGCCCGCCCTCTTCGCCGCGATCGACCGGGTGGTGAACCACTACGTCGCCATCAGCAACGACACGGCAGGCATGTACCGGCGGCTGTCGAAACGGCCCTTCACGCTGATCCAGAACGCGCCGTCCTCGCGCTACAAGGCCGGATCGCCGCGCGTGGCCGCGCGCCGCCCCTGCAACGTGCTGAGCGTGGGCGCGATTTCCGACCAGAAGAACTACCCGCTGCTGATCGAGACCGCGCGGATCCTCAAGGACCGCGCCACCCCCGCCTTTCCGCCGCCGGTCCTGCGCGTGGCGGGCGGCGGCGAGGGGCTGGAGGGCCTGCGCGCCGAAGTCCGCGCACAGGGGCTGGAGGGCGTGGTCGAATTCCTGGGCGAGCGGCGCGACGTGCCCGATCTCATCACCCGCAGCGACCTCTTCCTCAATACCTCGCACTACGAGGGATTTTCGGTCGCGATCCTGGAAGCCATGGCCATGGGCCTGCCGGTGATCGCCACCGACGTGGCAGGCAACCGGGGGCTGGTCCGCCCCGGCCAGAACGGACTGCTCTGCCCGCCCGACCGGCCGCAGACCCTGGCCGCGGCTATCCTGCGGCTGACTCAGGACAATTCGCTTTATCGGCAGTTTTCCGCGGGTGCGCTGGTCACCAGCCGGGAGTACACGATCGAGAACGCCGCCGCCCGGCACCTCGAACTCTATGCCTCCCTGCTGCGCCGCCGCGTTCCCCAAAAGGACTAGTCTCTATTAGGACGCACCCGTCCCGGATGCCCTTTTTGCGCGTTTCCGCTTTGACCGCATAGTCCATCCTCGAAGACCGTACCGCATGGACGGTTACGCACCAGGCCCGTCCCGAGGGGGGGCGGCAGGGATCGAAAGCCGCCGCATGGCGGCGCACTTCACCTCTCTGGAGGGGCACCTATGTCGACTGCAATCGCGCCTAGCCCGATCGGCGGCGCGCCGGCGCATTACCGCGGACCGGCGCTCTCGCGGGATGATTCATCCGCTTCCGACCAGCAGGTCGGCCCCCGCGACCTGCTGCGCGTGATCTACCGCCACCGCACGATGATGGCGCTGATCGTGGGCGTGATCACGCTGGGCGTGCTGGTCCAGCAATTGCTTTCGCCCACCCTCTATCGCTCGTCCTCGACCGTGCAGGTGGAGCTGATCGACGAAGTCGGCACCAACCAGGCTGACGTGAACTCGCGCAATGCCGAACGCGTCGCCAATGCCGTGCGCCTGCACCGCTCGCGCTCCGCCGCCGAGCAGGTGGTGAACGACCTTCACCTGACCAAGGACAACGATTTCCTCAAGGAACTGGGCAATATCCCCGCCGACAAGCGGGTGCTCCAGCAAGTGGCGACCAACAAGGTCCTGTCGATGGTCTCGATCAATTCCGAGGCCGGTTCCGACCTCGTCGAGATCGGCGTGACGGCCGGATCGCCGGTCCTGGCGGCGGCGATCGCCAACCAGATCCCGGTCTCGGTCCGCTCGCTGCGCACGATGAAGACCAACGAGCGCCGTTCCGAACTGCTCGCCTCGCTGGAGCAGGAACAGCAGGCCCGCGCGGCCGAGGCCGAGGAGACCGCCCAGCGCGTCGCCGATTTCCGCGCCCAGCACCAGATGCTGACCGGCGCGGGCGGGGCCGAGGACCTGGCCCAGATCAACCGCATCGCCGTGCAGAGCGCCGCCGCCATGGCCGCGCGCGATGCCGCTTCGGCCCGCAGCGCCGGTATCGCCCGCGCCAGCCGGATGCAGAGCACGGCAATGGCCAGTTCCGGCGTGCTCGACCAGCTCGAACGCACGCGCGGCGAACTGATCGCGGAAACCTCCAAGCTGTCCACCAGCCTGGGACCCAACCATCCCGACGTGAAGCGGCTTGCTTCCCAGCTTGCCACCGTCAACGAAGGCATCGTCCGGGAACAGGCCCGCGTGCAGGGCGCCGCCCAGGCCGACGCTTCGGCCAAGGCCTCGCAGATGACGGAACTCGCCCGCAGCGAGGCCGCCGGAAACAGCGCCCAGGCCAGCCGCCTCGAAGGCATCGTCGCCGGGCTCAGCTCCACCGCCTATCGCAACACCGCCAATTCCGTGCAGCTTGAAAAGCTGGTGCGCGAATCGACGCTGGCGGACGATGCCTACAAGGCGATCGCCGGACGCGTCGAACAGGTTCGCGCGCAGATGCAGATGGAAGGCGTGTCCTCCTCGGTCGTCTCCCCGGCCGTGCCGGACTACGACCCGGTTGCCCCGGCGCCGGTCAAGATGGCGATCACCGCCTTCCTCGGCTCCAGCGTGCTGGCCTTCCTGATCGCCTTCGCCCGCGACTTCCTGGACGACCGCCTGCGCACCACCGCGCAGATCCGCCGCCTCTTCGGGCTGCCGACCCTGGGCATGCTGCCCCTGCTGACCCGCAGCCTTTCGGAAGACCCGAAGGACAGCCCGGTCATCAAGGAACCGCAGTCGCTCTTCGCCGAAGTCGCCCGCTCGACTTATACCGAAGTGCGGGCGCTGGACCGCCGCCCCGCGGCCTCGCGCGGCAACTCGCAGGTCGTGCTGGTCACCTCGCCGCTGCCCGGTGACGGCAAGTCCACGGTCTCGCTGACGCTGGCCGCCGCAGGCATCGCCATGGGCGATCGCACGGTGATCCTCGACCTCGACTTGCGCAAGCGCGGCGCGCTCCAGCGGCTCCAGAACGAGATGCAGATGCCCGACCTGGTGGACATCGTCTGCGGCCGCGCCGATCTCGACAGCCTGGTCGGCCCGCGCTCGGCCCATCCCTACGACGGCTCGCTGCTGACGGCCCAAGATGGGGGGCAGCATGGAACCGAAGGCGGACAGGTCATCGAACAGCCGGACGGCGCCAACCAGATCGTCCTGCTCAGCGCCCGCGAGCCGGTGGCCGAACCCGCGCTGCTGCTCTCGTCCAACCGCCTCAAGGGCCTGCTCGACCAGCTCAAGGAGCGCTTCGAGCTGGTGATCATCAACGCCCCCGCCGCCCTGGCGGTGCGCGATGCCCGCGCCATGTGCCACTTCGCGGACCAGACCGTGCTGGTCGCCCGCTGGGGCCACACCACCGGCGACCAGATGCGCGCCGCGCTGGAGATGCTGGACGACAGCGTCGGCGGCGTGATCTTCGACCAGGTCGACTACGCCGAACATGCCCGCCGCCGCTACGGCGACTCCGTGCAGTTCTACGCGGACTCGGCCAGCTACTACTCCTCGCCGGTGCCCGTCCGCGACGAATGGGCCGCCAAAGTACGCCGCTTCTTCCGGGGCCATTCCTGGCGCCCCGCGGAAGCGTGAGCAGGAGCGCGCGAGTGGCCTTCGCTTCCCTTCGATTGCTCGCCTCGCTGCTTCTGCTCACCCTTCTGCCGCTGCTGCTCCTGCTGGGCATCGGCGTGCTGATCTCGATGGGCCGCCCGGTGCTGTTCCGACAGCGCCGGGCGGGCCGCGAGGGGCGGGACTTCACGCTGCTCAAGCTGCGCTCGATGCGCGAGGCCACCGGGCCGGACGGCAAACCGCTGCCCGACGAGGCCCGCGTCACCGCCTTCGGCCGCTTCCTGCGCCGCAGCCGGCTCGACGAACTGCCGGGCCTGTGGAACGTGGCGACAGGCGACATGACGTTCGTCGGCCCGCGGCCGCTGCTGCCCGAGACCATCGCCGGTCTCGGGCAGCGCGGCGCGGCGCGCGGCCGGGTGCGGCCGGGCCTGACCGGCTGGTCGCAGGTCAACGGCAATACCCTGCTCTCGCTCGACGAGAAGATCGCGCTGGACCTCTGGTACGTGGACAATGCCTCGCCCTTGCTGGACCTGCGGATCGTGATGCTGACGCTCTGGGTCATGGTCGGCGGCGAACGCCGCTCGCGCGAGGTGGTGCTGGCGGATTGAGGGGGCTGGCTCGCCTCCCCCTCCTACACCCGTTCATGCTGAGCTTGTCGAAGCATCGGACCCTTGCGCCACGCCCGAGGGGCCTTCGACAGGCTCAGGCTGAGCGGGTTGAGATGAGGTGAGATGAGGTGAGGTGAGGTGAAACGGGAGGAGATCAGGCAAGGCTGGTTACCCCGGCTGCCTCCCCGTCCCGCTCAGCCTGAGCCTGTCGAAGGCCCCTCAGCCAAGCCCCCCTCCTCAGTCCAACAGGAGGGCATCCAGCGTCCCCACCACATGATCCGCCGCATGGGCGGCGCTGGTGGGGGTGCAGGCGTGGATGCGGCCTTCGCGCAGGATCTGCACGGTGGTCCAGCCGCGCGCGCGCGGGGTGACGAAATCCTTGGCGGCGTTGTCGGCGATATAGACATGCGCGGCAGGCGGAAGGCCGGACCACTGCTCGACCATCTCGTAGGCCATGGCATGGGGCTTGCCGCAGCCCTCGGGCAGGAGGCCGGTGAGGATGACCTTGCCGATGCGCTCGTAGAGGCCCAGCGCCGAGACCTTGTTGCCCTGGGTCTGGGCGGGGCCGTCGGTGATGATGGCGCTGGCGCGCGCGCCGATCCGGCCGAGCAGCCGCAGCGCGTCGGGGGCCAGCGCAATCTCGGGGGCATGGCCGCGATAGAGCGCCACCAGCGGCGCCACATCCACCTCCGCCAGCCCCATGGCGGCCAGCGCCGCATCGAACACCGTGCCGCGATGCCCTTCGTCCAGCAGGCGCGTGCAGTGCTCGGCATAGCCGGAAACACCCCGCGTCTCCTCCAGATGCCGCCCCACCGCCGCAAAGCCGGAGCGGGCGAAATCGCGTTCGAGATAGAGCGTGTCGTCGAGATCGAGCACGACCACGGGATGGCTCAGGGTGACCCGGCGTTCCTCGGGATCGGGATAGGCGGCGGCGTCAGCCACGGAACACGGCGCTGTCGTAGCGCACCATGGTCACGCCCTCGCGCCAGTGGTCGCTCGCGCATTCGGAGAGCCCCGCCACGCGGGCGAGCAGGCTCTCGGCGAAGCGGCCTCCGGCATGATCGGCCAGCGGATAGCCGCCGCCGAAGCGGGCATTGATCTCGAAGACGCGCGGGCCGGCATCGGGATCGTCGATCAGCTGGAAGCAGAGCACGCCCTCGGCGGCGCCTTCGCGGCCGAGGGCCGCGGCGATCTGGCCGGCGATGGCGATCATGCGCGGGTCGCGCACGGTGCGGCCCTTCTCCACTTCCCCGGCGCGCGTCGAGATGCGCAAGTGCGGGATCGCCGAGCGCATCCGGCCGCGTGCGTCGAGGTACATGTTGATGGTATATTCCGGCCCGCGCAGCAGTTCCTGCACCAGCATCGGCTCGGGATAGTCCGCGCGGATCTCCGCCGCCGATCGCAGCACGCCGATCCCCCGGCTGGCGCTGCCGCCCACCGGCTTGGCGAAGAGCGGGAAGTTCCAGCCCGCCGGGTCGGCGCGCAGGTCCTCGATCCGGGCGGTGCGGGGCACCGGGACCCCGGCCTCGGCCAGGACGGCGATGGTGCGTTCCTTGTCCCGCACGACGTCGATCACGCCCGGCGCGCTGACGTGGACCATGGTGCCCAGCTCGGCAAAGAGTTCACGGGCGCGGGACAGCACGTCCAGCTCGGTGTCGATGGTCGGCACCAAGAGGTCGATCTTCTCGCGCGCGCAGTGGTCCAGCAGGCGCTCGACATAGTCCGGCGCGGTGCAGCGCGGCACCTGGAAGGCCGCTTCGGCCTCCAGACAGGCGGCGCTGAGTTCCGGTTCGAGGTCGCAGGCGTGGATCTCGGCGCGCAGGCCCAGCTTCTCGGCGGCGCGGCGAAAGCAGCGCGTGAGTTCGACCCGGCGCCCCGCCGAGGTGAAAAGTATGCGTACCACGTTCATTCCCCCATTCACCGTTTCGCGCCGGCCCCTGTCAACGGTGCCCCTTCATCGCGACCTGCCCTGCGGCCAGCATCCCGACGCACCTCCGCCGCGACCCGCGCGACGACCTGGTCCCACTGCCGCAAGATGCGCTCCGGCCGGAAGCGCGCCATGGCCTGCGCCGCGGCGGCGCCCATGATGAGGCGGGCGGCGGGATCGTCTGCAAGTGCCACCATCGCCCGGCCCAGGGCGGCGGGCGCCTCGTTCTCCACCAGCACGCCGCTGCGGCCGTTCTCCACCATGTCGGCGGGTCCGAAGTCGCAATCGGCGGCGATCACCGGCAGGCCCGCCGACATCGCCTCGCCCAGCACGTTGGGAAAGCCCTCGTAGCGGGAGGAGAGCACGAAGATCCCCGTCTCGGCCACCCAGGCGCGCGGTCGGGGGCTGAGCCCGCGCAGTTCGACCCGGCCTTCGAGCCCAAGGTCCGCGATCTGCCGCTCCAGCGCGGCGCGCTCCGGCCCCTCGCCCCAGATGTCGAGCTGCCAGTCGGACCGGCGCGCGGCCACTTCGGCGAAAGCCGCGACCAGCAGGTCGAAGCCCTTCTGATGGGTGAGCCGCCCCACCGCGCAGAAGCGCTTCACCTCGCTCGCGGCGCGCGCGACGTCGGGCGGCGGCACCGGGTTGGGGATCGTCACCAGCCGATCGGCCACGGCGGCGGGAAAGCAGCGCCGCACCGCCTCGGTCTGGCAGACCACGGCATCGGCGCGGCGATAGAGCAGGCGCAGCAGCAGGTTCCACAAGGGATGGGTGCCCTGCCGCTCGGGATTGTTGCGCTCGGCGCAGATCAGGCGGGTGCCCGTGCCGACCGTGGCGAGCGCGGCGATGAGGTTGTTCTTGGTGAGGAACGAGACGATCACCTGCGGCCGTCGCTCCGTGATCACCCGGCGCAGCGCGGCGACGCGCCCGGCGATCCCGGCAAAGCCGCTGGCGCCGCCCAGCCGGTGCAGGCGCACCGCTTCCGGCAGGCGGTGGAACACCGGGTCCTCGGGCCTGTCGAAGGCGATCACCTCAACTTCGCACCCATCTCTGCACCAGTGATGCGCGAGCTGGGCGATCACCTGCTCCGCGCCCCCGGCGCCAAGGCCCGAGGCGAGGATCGCGATACGCATGGTGCCGGGTGAAAGTGCCAAGGCCCCCTCTTTCGCCTGCCTGAAAACCTGTTCCCTGATTGGCCCGAACCTAGCGAAAGCAGCACCCGCGCGCAGACGGTCATGCGGTCTAACCCTTTATTGGAGCGAGCGATTCGAAAATGGCGGGCATGCCCACCGCCGGGAGAGGTCCGCCCGTGCCTTCCCGCCATTCCTGCAATTCCGTCATCCTGAGTGGGTACGCCCTAATCGCGCTCCCGTTCGCTTCATGCATCCGCCAGACTGCCGCGACCCCAGACTGCCGACCGAGGGGACCGGTAGCGACAGTCGACACGGGCAAACGACACGGGCGAAAGGGGATCGGGATAATGGAACGCGACTTGTCGCAGCGCGCGGGTGCCAACCTGGCGCAAGGCCGGGAATTTCCGGCCGCCGCGCCCCTGGCGGACGGCAGCCCCACCGAACCGGCCGGTCTCTCCGCCGCCGTGTCCACCGGTCTCAGCGACGGCCCCGGCGGGCTGGGCAAGAGCGCCCGGCCCAGCCTGGGGGTGCTGGCGGCAAGCGGATTGCTGGGCGTTCTCTATCTCGGACTGGTCGGGCGCCTGCTCGCCTTCCCGATCGGGCGCGACGAGAACCTGTTCATCACCGTCTCGCGGCTCTGGGGTACCGGGGATATCTACCGCGACTTCGGCTACAACCACCTGCCCTATCTGCCCTATCTGCTCGGCGGGCTCTACTGGCTGACCGGGACCGGCCATTTCCTCCTGCTCGGCCGCCTGCTCATCGCGGCGGCCTGGGCCCTGGCGATCGCCGCGCTCTGGCTGATCGCGCGGCGGCAGCGCACCGGCTTCCCCGCCTTCTTCGCCGCCGCCGTCCTGCTGATGGGCAATGTCCTGCTGATCGGGCAGCCCGGCATGATGGTCAGCAACAACTTCCTGCCCCTGCCTTTCGCGCTGCTGGCCATCCACTTCCTGCTCTGCGGGCTCGACCGCGAACGGCCTTCGTGGATGTGCTGCTTCGTGGCGGGCGTGCTGGTCTCGATCGCGGTAGGGTTCAAGGCCAACTACATCTTCCTCGCCCCCTTCCTGGCGGCGGCCACGCTGTTCGCGCCGCTGGCCCATCCGCTGCGCCAGCGGCTGGTCTGCGGGATCGTGCCGCTGGCGCTGGGCGGCCTGACCGGCGGCATTCCCGTGCTGATCGCCATCGCTTCCGACCCGGACGCCTTCTTCGCCCATACCATCCGCTACTTCACGCAGCTCCAGCCCAACTACTGGATGCATTCGACCGAACCGAAAGTGGTCGGCCTGGCCCAGAAGATCCTGCTGGCGGAGGACATCTGGACCGCCAACGCCACGCTGCTGGCGCTCGCGGGCGCGGTCGTGCTGGTCGCCCTGCCGCTGCGGCGGCGCGGCTGGCGCGACGGGCTGCTGGCGGTCTGGTCCTGGCCGGTGGTGCTCGCCGCCGCGCTGGCGCTGATGGGCGTGGTCGTCGCCTTCGTGCCGAGCCCGTCCTTCCCGCAATATTTCGTGCCGCCCATCCCCTTCCTGGTGCTGCTGGTACTGGTGCTGCGCGCCCGCACCCTCAGCGAGAACCGGCTGGCCGCCGATGCGGTGCTGCTCTCGCTGGCGGTCGTGGCGGTGCTCTGCGCCGCCTCGCGACTGGGGCCGGGCATGATCTCGCTGACGCGTCCCGGCTCGTGGGTGGGGGTGAAGATTCACGGCGAGATGCGCGGGCTGGTGCGCAGCGCGGGTGCCTCCTCGGGAGACAGCGTGGCCACGTTCTCGCCGCTGCTGGCCGTGGAAGGCGGACTGGGCGTGCCGGGCGAATTCGCCGCGGGCCAGTTCGTCTACCGCGTGGCCGACTACATGCCCCCGCACGACCGGGTCTACTGGACCACCACGTCGCCGACACGATTGACCGCCTGGCTCGACGCCAACCGGCCCGCAACCATCCTGGTGAGCGGCGAGGAACCGTTGGAACAGCCCCTGACCGACTATGCCCGCAGCCACGGCTACCTGGAATTCGCCAGCCGCCGCAACGGCACCGGCCCGGTGCTCTACCGAAGGCCGCTGAAGAACGACGAGCTGGAGTAAGGTGCTGGAATGCGCGTTGGAAAACGGCTTGGATAATCCGTCGTCCCGGACCTGATCCGGGACGACGTGTGCTTCAGGAACCCGGCTTCCCCAAAAGAGCGCCGCCCCCGTTTGCAGAAACAGTTTGCAAACATAACCCGCGCCGATCGCCGCGGATCGGCCCGAAAAACGGCGAGAAATGCCCCCTGCGGGCACTCTTGCGGAACCGGACCTTAGCCCTTTGGCACCCCCACTGGCTAAAGCTGCCTAACCCCGATGAACACTTCTCCGCCGGACCGATCTGCCCTTAACCTTGGCGCATCGATCGGAGAAATTCTCCCGAAAATTCCGACACCGGAGGTGCGGTCATGAAAGTCGTCCTGCTCGCCGGGGGCCTCGGGTCCCGCCTTGCCGAAGAAACGGTTCGTATACCCAAGCCGATGGTCGAAGTGGCCGGCCGTCCGATCATGCTCCATGTCATGGATATCTACGATCGCTGGGGCCACAATGACTTCATCGTCGCCTGCGGTTACAAGGCGATGGCCATCAAGAGCTTCTTCCAGGACCTTCATCTCATGTCGAACGACTTCACCGTCGGCATCGGCAATGGCGAGATGGCGCTGCGGCCCACCTCGAAGATCGACTGGCGCGTCTCGGTGGTTGACACCGGCCTTGCGACGATGACCGGCGGCCGCCTGAAGCGCCTGCGCTCCTGGCTGGACGACGAGACGTTCATGGTCACCTATTCGGACGGCGTCGGCAATGTCGATCTCGACGCGCTGCTGGCGTTCCACCGCTCGCACGGCAAGCTCGCCACCGTCACCGCGGTGCAGCCGCCGGCGCGCTTCGGCAACCTGGAACTGGACCCGTGCGACGGCGACGGCGGCCAGGTGGTGGAGTTCACCGAGAAGGTCATCAAGTACGAAACCTGGATCAACGGCGGCTTCTTCGTCTTCGAACCAGGCGTGCTGGACTACCTGACCGGCGACGAGGAGCCGCTGGAGCAGGCGCCGCTGACGCGTCTTGCCCATGACGGTCAGCTCATGGCCTACAAGCACAAGGGCTTCTGGCATCCGATGGACACCGTGCGCGACCGCGACACGCTGGACAAGCTGGGCACCCAGACCCTGCCGCCATGGATGGATTTCGAGAACGGCCAGCCGGTGCTCAGCACCGATGTCCCGACGAAGCTGCAACATGCCTGATAAAGGCTCACTGAATCAGGCGCTTGTTTCGGCATACCGGGGCAAGCGGATTCTGGTGACCGGCCACACCGGCTTCAAGGGTGGCTGGTTATGCCTCTGGCTCAGGCAACTGGGCGCAGAGGTCATCGGGATCGCCTTGCACCGCCCCCCGCAAGGCCCTGACATGTTCCACGCGGTCGACCTGGAGGGGCTGGTCGACCACCGCATCGCCGATATCCGCGATGCCGCCGCCTACGAGAACGCCTGCCGGGGCGTGGCGCCCGACCTGGTGTTCCACCTCGCGGCCCAGGCGCTGGTGCGGCCGTCCTACGAGGATCCGGTGGAGACGTTCGCCACCAACGTCACCGGCACGGCGGTCGTGCTCGATGCCGTGCGGCGGATGCCCTCGGTGCGCGGCGTGGTCGTCGTCACCAGCGACAAGTGCTACGAGAACCGCGAGTGGGAATGGCCCTACCGCGAGACCGACGAACTCGGCGGCGCCGATCCCTACAGCGCGTCCAAGGGCTGTACCGAACTGGTCGCCGCGGCCTTCCGGCGTTCCTATTTCTCCGATCCCGCAGGCTGCCAGATCGCCACCGTGCGCGCGGGCAACGTGATCGGCGGGGGCGACAACTCGCTCGACCGGCTGCTGCCCGACGTGGTGCGCGCCACCGTGGCGGGCACGGCGGTGACCATCCGCAATCCGGCCAGCGTGCGCCCCTGGCAGCATGTGCTGGAACCGCTGGCGGGTTATCTGATGCTGGGTGCGCGGCTTCTTGGAGAGGATGCGCCGCGCTTTGCCGAGGCCTGGAACTTCGGCCCCAGCGCCGACGGCTTCATCGATGTCGAGGCGATCGCCCGCAGCTTCCAGCAGGCCTGGGGCGAAGGCGTGGCGCAGATCGCCTTCGGGCGGCGGCCCGACGATCCGCACGAGGCGGGGATGCTGACGCTGGACAGCAGCAAGGCCCATGCCCGCCTCGGCTGGCGCCCGCGCCTCTCGACCGAGGAAGCCGTGGCGATGAGCGCCCGGTGGTACCGCGCCTTCGCGGCCGGAAACGAAGACATGCGCGCCTTCAGCGAGGCGCAGATCGCCCACTATTCCGGCGATTTCACCGAAACACTTCAGGGGGAAGCACTATGCGCGTGAATTACGGTCAGACTGTCCACGGCGAGGAAGAGATCGCCGCGGTCATGGAAGTCCTGCGGACCTCCACCCAGATGGGGCCGAAAGTGCGGGCCATGCAGGAGCAGGTCTCGGCGCTGTTCGCCAAGGACCACGGCATCATGGTCAATTCCGGTTCCTCGGCGAACTATCTCGCGGTGGAGCTGCTGAACCTGCCCGAGGGCAGCGAGGTGATCACCCCGGCGCTGACCTTCGCCACCACCGTCGCGCCGATCGTGCGCTCGCGGCTGGTGCCCGCTTTCGTGGACTCGGCGGTCGGCACCTACAATATCGACGTCGAGAAGATCGAGGCGATGATCGGGCCGAACACCAAGGCGATGATGATCCCCTCGCTGATCGGCAACCTGCCCGACTGGGACCGCATCCGCGAGATCGCCGACAAGCACGGCCTGATGGTGATCGAGGACAGCGCCGATACCCTGGGCGCCACCCTGCGCGGCACCAGCACCGGCACCCGTTCGCACATCTCCACCACCAGCTTCTACGGCTCGCACGTCATCAACGCGGCGGGCAACGGCGGCATGCTCTGCGTCTCTGACGAAGACCTCGCCCGCCGCGCGCTGCTCCTGCGTTCCTGGGGGCGGACCAGCTCGCTCTACGTGGACTCGGAAAGCATCGAGAAGCGCTTCAACGTCGCGCTCGACGGTATCGACTACGACGCCAAGTTCCTGTTCGACGAACTGGGCTTCAACGTCGAACCCTCGGAAATGGGCGCCGCCTTCGGGCTGGTGCAGCTCAAGAAGCTCGACAACAACATTGCCGCGCGCGAGCACAATTTCGAGCGGCAATATGCCTTCTTCAAGCAGTACGAAGACTGGTTCGTCCTGCCCGAGCAGCTTCCCGAATCGCGCACCGGCTGGCTGGCCTTCCCGCTCTGCATCCGCGAGGACGCGCCTTTCACCCGCACCCAGATGCAGATCTGGCTGGAAGAGCGCGACATCCAGACCCGCCCGGTCTTCACCGGCAATATCCTGCGCCAGCCCGCCATGAAGAACGTGACGCTCAAGGCGCCGCCCGAAGGCTGCTCGGTGGCCGACGCGGTGATGAAGGGCGGCATCCTGCTGGCCTGCCATCACGGCCTGACCGAGGCGCACATCGATTTCATGCACGAGACCTTCGAAGGCTTCGTCCGCTCCCTGTCCACCACCCCTTCGCGGGAGGCCGCCAATGCTTGAAATGCCGATCCCTGAGCAGAACGCCACCGACGTCCTGTCCGAGTGCCGCGCCTGCAAGGCCCCCGCGCCTTACCTGTTCCTGCCGCTGGGCGACCATGCCCCCGGCCAGATGCTGATCCGCCCGGACGACCTCGGCCGCGAGCAGCCCGCCTTCCCGCTCAACACCCAGGTCTGCCTGGAATGCGGGCTGGTGGAAATCGCCGACCAGATCCCGGCGGACTTCTTCCGCCACTACCTCTACGTCCCCTCGGGCGCGGCGCGCATGCACAGCCACTTCGCGGACTTCGCCACAGTGCTGGCGCAGCGCGCGGAAGGCGGGCTGATCGTCGACATCGGCAGCAACGACGGGCTGCTGCTGGCCGCCTGCAATGCGCTGGGCTGCAAGACGCTGGGCTTCGACCCGGCCGAGAACATCGCCGCCATGGCCGCCGAGCGGGGCGTGGAAACCCATATCGACTACTTCACGCCGACCTCCGCCGAACTGGTCCGCTCGCAGCGCGGCCCGGCGAAAGTGATCTCCACCACGAACACTTTCAACCACATCGGCGACCTCCATACTTTCATGGAGGCGATCTGCATCCTGCTCTCGGATGACGGGACGTTCGTGATCGAAGTACCCCGCGCCAAAGAGTACATCGACCACACCGAGTTCGATAACATCTACCACGAGCACGTCTCCGAGTTCAGCCTGCTCTCGATCGTCAAGCTCGCCGCCTTCTTCGACCTCGAAGTGACCGACGCGCTCTCGCTGCCCGACATTCACGGCGGCTCGATGCGCGTGTTCCTGAACCGCAAGGCGGCCGGGATCGGCCCCTCGCAGTCGGTCGGCGAGATGCTGCGCGACGAACTGTCGGGCGGGATGCTGCTGCCGGAAACCTACGACGCCCTCGCCCGCGACGTGGCGGAGATGGGCCGCGACGTGCGCGCCATGCTGGACGAGATGAAGACCCAGGGCCTGAAGATCGCGGGCTACGGCGCTTCCGCGCGGGGCAATACGCTGATCACCCATTTCGGCATCGACACCAGCTATCTCGATTTCCTGGTGGACCGCAATCCGCTGAAGCACGGGCTCTATTCGCCGAACACCCGCATCCCGATCCGCCCTGTAGAGGCCATCGAGGAAGAAAAACCCGACGTGCTCTTCGTGCTCGCCTGGAATTTCTTCGACGAGATCTTCGAGCAGCAGGCCGAATTCCGGGCCCGCGGGGGCAAGTTCCTGGTGCCGCTGCCGGTGCCACGGATCGTGTGCTGAACTGAACGGTCCGGGGCCGGTGCGAAAACCGGCCCGGACATTTGCGGAAGGGTTGCCCAGTGGCGGAAGGGGTTACGCTGCTTACCGGAGCCGGCGGTTTCATCGGCGCCCATCTCGTTGCCCGCCTTCTGGGGGAAGGTGCGCCCGTTCATGTGATCGTGCGCCCTTCGACCGAACTGGGCAGGCTGGCGCCTTTCGCCGAGAGCCTGACGATCCACCGCATCGACTTGTCGGACCGGCTGGCGATCCGCGCCTGCATCCACGATCTGGCGCCGCGCCGGGTGTTCCATCTCGCCGCCGAGACCCGCCTGCCACCGCAGCCGGACTTCACCGCCGCCCGCGGTACGAGCGCGATCTATCTCCAGCCCGCGCTCAACCTGCTGGAGCCGCTGGCCGAACTCTCCCGCCCACCCGAAGTGGTGGTGCGCGCCGGCACCATCGCGGAATATGGAGAGGCCGCGCTGCCCTACCGCGAGCATGAACGCGCGATCCCCGCCACGCCCTACGGCGCGGGCATGCTGGCCACGACCGACGCCATTGCCATGCTGAAACCCCGCCTGCCCTTCCCGGTGATCACCGCGCGCCTCGCGCTCTGCTACGGGCGGGGACAGGCGCCGAGCTTCCTGATCCCGGCCATGATCGACGCCTGCCTCTCGCACCGGCCGATGACGGTGCGCCGCCCCCACGACCGGCGCGACCTGCTCCACGTCGACGATGCGGTGGATGCGCTGCTGCATATCGCCCGGCTGGCGCCGCAAGACATCGACGTCGTCAACATCTCCACCGGCGAGGCCCCCACCATGGAGGACGTCGCCCGCCGGATAGAAACCGTCACCGGCTGCGGTGAAGGGGTGCTGGTGCGCGCGGAGATCCAGGGCGATCCAGTGGAACTGCGCTCCAGCCCGGATCTGGCCGCCGCGCGGCTCGGCTGGCGCCATCGCATCACTCTCGACGAAGGCCTCGCCCGCACCATCGCGGACGAACAGTCCCTCTGCACGAAAGCAGGATAGATCCGTGAACGCCGAGCCGAAAACCCTGGTTTCCATTCTCGTTCCCGCCTTCAACGAGGAACTCAACGTCGTGCGCTGCTACGAGGCGATCGTGCGCGTCTTCGAGAAGCTGCCCGAATACAGCTACGAAATCATCGTTACCGACAACCATTCGACCGACCGCACGTTCGAACTGCTGGAAGACCTCGCCCGCAAGGACCCGGCGCTGAAGGTCATCCGCTTCTCGCGCAACTACGGCTACCAGCGCTCGCTGCTCTGCGCCTACAAGGCGGCGACCGGCGCCTGCTCGATCCAGCTCGACTGCGATCTTCAGGATCCGCCCGAACTGATACCGGAGATGCTGGGCCTGTGGCGCAGCGGCCACCAGGTGGTCTACGGCATCCGCCGGTCGCTGAAGGACGGTTTCTTCATCGCCACCCTGCGCCGCGCCTTCTACCGCTTCATCACCTGGATCAGCGACGACGACCTGCCGGTCAATGCCGGGGAGTTCCGCCTCGTCGACCGGCGCATCCTGGTGGAACTGCACAAGGTTGAGGACGCCTCGCCCTATCTGCGCGGGCTGATCAGCGCGATGGGCTTTTCGCAGGTCGGCCTCGAATACGACCGCGGCGACCGTATCGCCGGGGAGAGCAAGTTCCCGCTCAAGTCGATGATATCGCTGGCCGTCGATGGCGTGCTCAACCATTCGCTGATGCCGCTGCGGATCGCCTCGATCGCAGGCATCGTCATCGGCGTGCTCTCCATGGCGCTGACCTTCATCTACCTCGTCGGCCGGGTGCTGCTGGGGCAGGCCTGGCCCGCCGGTTTCGCCACGACCACGATCCTGCTGCTCATGTCGATCTCGATCAACGCGGTGTTCATGGGGATTCTGGGCGAATATGTCGGGCGGCTGTTCCTCCAGGCCAAGCCGGGCGGCAAGCCGATCGTGGAGCAGAAGCTCAACTTCCCGGAAGTGATTGCGCTGGTCGCGCGCGAAAGACAGTGACGCGGGTGAGCACGAAAAGCACTGCCGCATAGGTGCAGATCGCCAGTCCCTGCACCATGGCGCTGCGCTCGAACCCGGCGCCGCGGCCCATGGCGATCACGGCCAGATTGGCGCCATAGGCGATCAGGAAGGCCGCGCCGTAGCGCAGGCCCTCCGCCAGGGTCGCGCGGTGCCGCGCGCGGAAGGTCAGGTGGCGGTGGAGGCCGTAGGAGATCGGCAGGCCCATCGCAAAGCCCGCCAGGTTCGCGGCATAGTCGCCAAGCCCCAGCCGCAGCCAGCCGAGGATCAGCCCATAGCCGATCGCGGTATTGCCCAGCCCCACCAGCACGAAGCGCGCCAGCGTCGCCGCTTCGCGCGTCAGAGAAGAAGTCCCGGAAGGCGAAGCTGGGCCGGAAGGCGGCATGCGGTTCGGGGAAAGGGTCAAGAGCGCGGGTCCTTATGGCGGGGCCTCCCGCAAGGGTGCGCAGGCCCCCGCGCAACCGGCAATCACCCGGAAGCATAAGGCAGGCGGTATTTCGCGCCGGGGGGGTGTCCAAGGTGTTAGGGCAGGCGATTCATGGCAATTGACCCGATCCTGCCCGCCATGTTCTCTCGTTTCCGTTCAAGCTCTTGTCCTGAGCATAGCGAAATAACGCCGCGCCGCACGACCCTCCCCGGCCTTGCCGCGCGGCACGAGCAGGGAGCACAGCGTGAGGGAGCCGGGTAAGAAACCGCCTGTCGATATCCATTGCCTGCGCGCCGTATGACACGGGGCATGACGCAGAGCACCGCCCCCGCCGCCCTTCTCCACGGCCGCGACACGGCCGTCGCAAGCCCGCGCTCACGCGAAAGCAGCCCGGCGAAGAAGCGACAGGGCGACGCCTTCAACCCCACCGTCCACGCCTTGCGCGGCATTGCCGCGATGATGGTGTTCCTGGCCCATGTCATCGGCGGCGTGGGCGAGAACGTCTACGCGCAGGTGCCCGCCTATCTTGCCGTCACCGAGGCGCCGTGGAACTTCGGACGCTGGGGCGTATGGCTGTTCTTCGTGATCAGCGGCTACGTGATCCTGCCCAGCGTCATGCGCTACAGCCCGCGCGAATTCGCGCTGCGGCGCTTTTTCCGGCTCTACCCGCTGTTCCTGGCCTTTTCACTGGTGTTCATCGCCGTGAACGCCTGGAGCAACGCCTTCCCCGAGCTCAACCACCTGGGCACGATCCTGCCCGCGCTGCTGATGGTCAACCTGCTGACCCGCACCGAACAGCTGACCCCCAATGCCTGGAGCCTGAGCTACGAGGTCCTGTTCTACGCGGTGACCTGCCTGACCGTTCACATGGCCCTGCGCCGCCCGCTCGGGCCGAGCGCGAGCCGCACGGCAACGGTGCTGCTGGCGCTGGTCTCGGCCGGGCTGATCTACCGCTTCCCGGCCATGGCCTTCTTCCTCGGCGGCATCTGCGTGCGCCTGCTCGACGACCGAGGCCTTCGCCCGCCCGCGGCATGGCGCGTGCCGCTGGAACTGCTGGCCTTCGCCGGATGCCTCTACTTCGGATCGGTGCAGCACTACGGCTTCCTGCAAAAGGAAATGGGCAATCCTTACGCCTATGCCGTGCTGCTGCTCACCCCGGCCTATTTCTACCTGGCGATCGCCCCCGGCAGCCTGACCTCACGCCTGCTCGACCGGCGCGCCGCGTTCTATCTGGGCACGGTGAGCTACAGCCTCTACCTCGCCCACCCCTATACCTACTTCGTCGCCCGGCACATCTTCGTGCGGCTCGGGCTGTTCGGGGCGAACTGGCCGCTCTCGCTCGCGCTGTTCATGGCAGTGGTGATCCCGGTGACCCTGGGCTTCACCCAGATCGTCTACCGCCTGCTGGAACGCTACCCCTACCACTGGTACTTCCACGAACGCGTCTTCCACCGCCGCAGGGAAGCAGAGCGCGCCTAGCGTCTGTTCGGAAAATGCCCGTGAGGGCATTTTCAGTGCGGCACCGGCCCCATTTGGACTCAGGCGCCCCCACCCTACCACCCGCCAGGGTACTATCATCGGGTGGTAGGGTGGGGGCGCGGGCCGGTGCCGCGAAATTCGCCTACGGCGAATTTCCAAACAAGCGCATAGCGCCCCTCTTCTTCACCTCACCCTCTTCTTCACAGGCGCCTTCTTCTTCACCGGTGCCTTCTTGGCTTCCGGCTTGGCGTCCTTGCAGGGCCAGGCCTTGCGGGTGGCGGCAAAGACCTGCTCCGAGGCCGATCCCTTGCGGTCCTTGGGATTGCGCCGCAAGTAGTCGATCGTGACGGTCTTGAGCTCGCCGATCGTCACGTCCGCCGGGAGGCAGCTGTCCAGCTTGTTGACCTTGCGCGTGGTGTTGAAGGCATCCACGGCCCCGGTGATATAGGCGATGCACTCATAGGTCTTCTCGACATAGGCATCGCTGCCCCGCTCGGTCGTGCAGACGGCATAGAGCTCGTCCCCGGTGTAGAAACCGGCATTCGCGGCCACCGGAAACAGCGCGGACGGCGCAAGCAGCAGGGCGCAGGCCAGCTTTCTGGACATCATTCTCGAATCTCTCCAATCAGGCCGCCGACCTTTGGGAGAAATCGCCCGCAGGTCAATCGCGGCGCGGATCGCCGCGCGGTTCGGACCCTTTCACGCAGGCGGCAGCGGCGCGGAGCGCTTGGCATGCTGCATGACCACCAGGGTCTTGAAGGTGCGAACATGCTCCTCCCCGTGGAGCACCCGCCGCGCGAAGGCGTCGTAATGCTGCATGTCCTGCGCCGCCACCTGCAGCACCAGGTCGTGGTCCCCGGTGACGTACCAGACGTCGATCACCTCGCGCGCCTGCCGCAGCCGCGCGATCAGATCGTCCACCACCCGGCCCTTGTCGGTATCCAGCGAGACCAGCACGATCATCGTCACCAGCCAGCCCATCGTCCGGGGCGAGACCAGCGCCACCTCCCGCTCGATCGCGCCTTGTTCGCGCAGGGCCCTGACCCGGCGATAGCAGGCAGGCGCGGAGAGCCCGACCACCTCCGAAAGGTCCGGCATCGAGATCCGCGCATCGCGCTGAAGTTCGGTAAGGATGCGCAAGTCGAACGCATCGGGCATGGAATCGGTCTCCAGAAGGGGTTTGCCGATAAATATTATCGCCAGGCAGCAATCATAAAGCACCTTTATCGCGACACGGCGATAAAACGCCGATGTTCGTTGCCGCCGAAAAATACCCGTCCGGGCATTTCAAACGCGCTCTCAACCCTTCGAGCCGAGAGTTCCATGGTCCTGCGCCGTATCGCCACCCGTTCCGCTTCCAGCGATTTCGCCCCTCTTGCCGCCGTTGCGACCGCAATGGTGTCGATCTGCTGGGGCGCCTCGATCGCCAAGACCCTGTTCCCGGCGATCGGGCCAGCCGGCGCCACCGCGCTGCGCCTGTCGCTGGCGGCGGTGATCCTCTGCGGTGTGTTCCGGGTCTGGCAGAGACCGTTCGACCGGCACATGCTGCGGGCCGCCCTGCCCTACGGCCTTGCGCTCGGATGCATGAACCTGCTGTTCTACTGCGCAATCCAGCGCATTCCGCTGGGCATCGCGCTCGCCACCGAATTCACCGGACCGCTCGCGGTCGCCACCTTCTCCTCGCGCCGCCGCGTGGATCTCGCCTGGGTCGCCCTGGCGGTTGCCGGGCTGGCGCTGCTGCTGCCGCACGAGGTTTCCGGCGGCGCCTCAGGCAAAGTGGCCGGGGGCGCGCTCGACCCGGTCGGCGTCCTGCTGGCACTCGGCGCAGGGGTGTTCTGGGGGGCCTATATCCTGCTCGGCAAGCGCGCGGGCGAAGCGCTGGGCGCCGCCGCGCCCGCCTATGGCATGACCGCCGCCGCTCTGGTCGCCCTGCCGTTCGGCGTGGCGCAGGCCGGCACGGCGCTGCTCCAGCCCCATGTCCTCGCGACCGCGCTGGTGGTGGCGATCTTCTCCAGCGCGATCCCCTATTCGCTGGAAATGTTCGCGCTGCGCCGCCTGCCTACCAAGAGCTTCGGCATCCTCACCAGCGGCGAACCCGCAGTCGGCGCGCTGACGGGGGCCCTGCTCATGGGAGAGACGCTGCCGATGGTCAAATGGCTGGGCATCGCCGCCGTCGTCGGCGCGAGCATCGGCACGACGCTGACGGCGTCTTCCCGCAGGCCGCCCCTTATAGAACCCGGCACCGGCCCCGGCACCGAGCCCGGCACCGAACCCGTCATCAAACCTGTAGTTAGCGAGGCCTGATCCGCCCCGCGCGGCTTGCGCCTCGCGGCGATTGCGCGCATGCGTCCGGGATGCCGCAAGCCTCCGACATACAGCTCGCCATCTTTTCCCAGGCCGTCGACGCAATAGGCGGCCAGCGCGCGCTGGCCCGGCACCTCGGCATCGCCGAACGCGACGTGCGCGGCTGGATCTCGGGCGAGGTCCCCCTGGACTACGCCACCTTGCGCGAAACCGCCCGCGCCCTGATCGCCCACTCGGACATGTGCCGCCGCCTGGAACGCAAACTCTCGCCCGCCTTCAGCGAGAACCTGACGGAGCAGCAACTGGAAGGCCTGTCCCAGCCCGAAACCCGCCGCCCGACCTCGGACTGAGCGGAGGCCTTTTTGAAAATCCGCCGCAGGCGGATTTTGCGGCACCAGCCCACGCCCCCACCCGGCCTCCCATCTAGGATACACTGAGTGGGAGGTCGGGTGGGGGCGTGGGCTGGTGCCGCAAGCCATTCGCGGATGCGAATGGCGCACCCAACAAAGACTCGGGCCGGTGCCGCTAAAATCCGCCCTTAGCGGATTTCCAAAAAAGACAGGCCCCACGAAGAATCCGCGGGGCCCGAAGGATTTGGGTCCAGTCCGAAATGCATTCCGAAAGCGCGCGATGGCGACCGCCGGACAGCGTTCCATAGAAACCGCACGCAGATCCCGCGAATGCGGGAGAGGGTTCGCAACTGCGCTCGGCATGGAGGTAATTCGCGAAGGATGTAATTGTTCCCGGACGAAAAAATAATTTTTGCGAGTGCGAAGAAATTCGGATTGAGGACGTCTACAGCTTCTCAAGTGCCGATTGCATATCGGCGATGTGGCGATCCACTTCGTCGATCTGACCTTTCATGGCGCTGTAGACGGCCTGCCCTTTTTCGGAGAATGTCGCAATCTTCGCCAGGTAGTCGCTATCGCCGATTACGGCCTGACTGGCAGCCTTGGCCGCTTCGACCATCTTGTTGAAATCCTCGCTGACCGGCTGAACGAAAGTATGCCGCATATCGTCGCGCAGGCGATCGAGCCGCTCGATCTGATCCTCATCACATTTCGTCTTTCCGATACCGGTCTTCCCATTCGCGAAAGTCGCCTGAACCCGTCGCATGGCGTCGATACGACGCTCCTGCTTCGCCATCCTCTGTTCGATTTTCCGATATTCGGATTCCGTCCGGGCATGATCCAGTTGTTCCCGGGTCAGATAATAGAGCAATACCGCCACCACGACCTGCCCCAAAGCACCAACCCCTGCGATCGCCACGCTTCCCTTGTCGGCCCCGAAACAGACCGCAGCCGGAATCGCCAACACGCCCACCGCCCCGCAGAGCAACACGGCCTGTAAAGGTTCCAGTCGCTTCATGTGTGCCTCCTAAACCGATACGGCCAAGCAGCTCGCAAACCGCCGCAGCCAATTACCGGAAATATAGAAGATTTCTCGAACGAAGCCGTTATAATGAAAGGATAATAACATAGCGTAGCGCTGTAAGCCGCCGCAAGGCGATCATCGAACAGCAACTTCCTGAAACGACGTCCGCACAAACCTGGGGACGTCTCCACCACCTTGAAAAGGTGGTGAGCCCTGCTGGGTTCGAACCAGCGACCTACTGATTAAAAGTCAGTTGCTCTACCGACTGAGCTAAGGGCCCCCGTTGCCGGGATCAGCCGGCGAAGCGGCTGTGAAGGCGTCACCTAGGGGCAGGGCGCGGCTTGGTCAAGCGGGCATGAAGCTGATTGATCGTAAGACCCGTCAATGGGTCGCGCCAGGGGCCGGCAATCCGGCGCGCGGGGCCGAGGACGAAGTCGCGGGTTCGGAAGGCGGGGTGCGGCAGGATCAGGCTTTCATCGCCCTCGCCGCCCGCCCAGGGCCCGCCGCTCCACAGCACGAGGTCGAGGTCCAGCACGCGCGATCCCCAGGCCTGGCCCTGGCGGCGGCGACCGAACTTGTGTTCGATCTTGTGCAGCTTGTGCAGCATCTCGTCGGGTTCGCGCTTGCTGCGCACCACGGCCACGCCGTTGGCATAGCGGCGGCGCGAGGGGCCGATCGGGGCGCTTTCGATCACCGGCGAGGCGGCCATGACCTCGTACTTGCCGCTATCCAGCGCCGCCAGCGCCGCGGCGAGCACCTTGCGGGGGCCGCCGTGGCGCGGGTGGCGCATGTTGGAGCCGAGCGCGACGAGATAGTGATGCCTGGCCAAGTTCGATGCCCCCCGAATATGCCGTAAGTATCGGGGCTTGTATCAGATATCCTGGGCGATGCGCGTATAGAGTTGCGGGCGCCGGTCGCGGAAGAAACCCATGCCTGCGCGGTGCTTGGCGGCGCGGGCGAGGTCGAGCGTGGAAACCAGCACGCCGGTCTCCTCCTTGCCGAACTCGGCGAGGTAATCGCCCCATTCGTCGGTGATGAACGAGTGGCCGTAGAAGGTCTGCTCGGTGCCGCATTCCGATTCGACGCCGATGCGGTTGGCGGCGATCACCGGCATGCAGTTCGACACCGAATGGCCGATCATCGCCCGGCGCCACATGCGGCTGGTGTCGAGCGTGGCGTCATAGGGTTCGGAGCCGATGGCGGTGGGGTAGAACAACAGTTCCGCGCCCATCAGCGCCATCACGCGCGCGCATTCGGGATACCACTGGTCCCAGCACACGCCCACGCCGACCTTGGTGCCGAGCACGTCCCAGACCTTGAAGCCGTCGTTGCCCGGGCGGAAGTAGTACTTCTCCTCGTAGCCGGGGCCGTCGGGGATGTGGCTCTTGCGATAGGTGCCGATGATCTCGCCGTCGGTGCCGATCATCGCCAGCGTGTTGTAGTAGTGGTGGCCGTCGCGCTCGAAGAAGCTGGTGGGGATAACCACCTTCAGCTTCGCCGCCAGCGCCTTCATCGCGATGACCGAGGGATGCTCCGCAGTCGGGCGGGCGATCGCGAAGAGTTCCTCTTCCTCGGTCTTGCAGAAGTAGGGGCCGGAGAACAGCTCGGGCGGCAGCACGATCTGCGCGCCCCTGGCGGCGGCTTCCTCGACCAGGGTGGAGACGGCGGCGATGTTCTCGCGCTCGTCGGCGGAGTTGAGCGCGAGTTGGAGGGCGGCGACGGTGATTTCGGTCATGCGGCTGCCTCTATCAGCCTCGCTTGCGGAACAGAAGGGTCATGCGGTCGCTCTCGCCGATGGCGAGGTACTTCTCGCGGTCCTTGTCCTTGAGCGCCAGGCTGGGCGGCAGGGTCCAGACGCCGTCCGGCCAGTTCGCGGAATCCTTCGGATTGGCGCTGATTTCGGACTGGCCGACGAGGTCGAAGCCGTTGTCCTTCATGAAGCGGATCACGTCCGCCTCGCGCAAGTAGCCCTTCGAACCGTCGGCATAGTCGGCGGGCGCATCGGGGCGGGCGCGGTGCTGCTCGATGCCGACATAGCCGCCGGGCTTCAGGAGATCGCGCATGGCGGCGAATTCGCTGCCGGCGATGTTCCAACGCAGCAGGTTGTGCATCATGCGCGGCACGATGATGACGTCGAACGTGCCCTTCTCGCCCTCGGGAATCGCGCCGAGGGTATAGGCGGCGAACCTGTCGGCGGGGAGGCCGGTGAACTTGGCCACGCTGTCCGGGTAGCCCGCCGCACTCTTGCGGATGCCGTCCTTCGTCTCGGGCTTGAAGGCAGGCGCGTCGGGATTGAAGTAGAGCCCCACGAGGTGCCCCTGCTGGCCGAGATAGAGGCCGAGCAGGCGCGAGTACCATTCGCCGCCCGGTGCATATTCGCCCACTTTCATCGTCGGGCCGACGCGGAAGAAGCTGAGGGTTTCCACCGGATGGCGATACTGGTCGCGCGCGCGGTCGTCCTTGCGCGCGGGATTGGAGGCGGCGAGTTCGAGCAGCGCCTCGCACCCCTTGCAGGATTCGGCTTCGGTGGTCTCTTCCGCGGCGGTCGCGGCGGCAGGCATGGCGATCATGCCAAGCAGGGACGAAAGGGCGATCAGGGCGCGGCGCATGCGATTCTCCCGTGGGTATTGCAATGGAGATTGAACCTAGTTTCCGTCGCCCCAATGACAAGCCGTCCAAGTGTACCTATCTAGCGACAAAATCTCCCCCTCATGAGGACATGCAAGACAATGGAAACGGCAATCGTTGCAGGCGGGTGCTTCTGGTGTACCGAAGCGGTCTTCCGCGACGTCATCGGCGTGGATTCCGTGGAAAGCGGCTATATCGGCGGCACTGTGCCGAACCCCACCTACAAGCAGGTCTGCGAAGGCAACACCGGCCATGCCGAGGCGATCCGCGTGAACTACGATCCTGCTGTGCTGTCCTACGGCGACCTGCTCGACGTGTTCATGGGCACGCACGACCCGACGCAGCTCAACCGCCAGGGCAACGACGTGGGCACGCAGTACCGCTCCGCGATCTTCCCGCTGGACGAGGCGCAGGCCGCCGAGGCCGAAGCGGCGGTCGCCCGTTCGAACGAGGACAACGGCGGCAAGGTCGTCACCACGATCGAGGGCTTCGCGGACGGCAGCCAGAACGAGGAATGGTATCCGGCCGAGGACTACCACCAGGAATACTGGGACGGCGAAGGCCAGCGTAACCCCTACTGCCTCGCGGTGATCCCGCCCAAGCTGATGAAGCTGCGCAAGAGCTTCCAGAACAAGGTCAAGGGCTGACGTTTTTGGCCTTTGGCGTTTTGCTCCATCCGGCAGCCTGAGAGGCGACCCTTCGACAAGCTCAGGGTGAGCGGGGGTGGAGGGTGCCGGAAGTAGGAGCGGCCTTCCCACCCTCGTCACCCGCGAGAAGGCGAAGCCGACGAAGCAATCCAGAGCGGCGCAAGACTGCCCTGGACTGCTTCGCTACGCTCGCAATGACGAAAGTGGAGCCGCAAAACGCCCACGCCCGCTCACCCTGAGCTTGTCGAAGGGTCGCACCGAACCTGTCGAAGGGTCGAACAGCAAGACGGCCAGGCCGCACCGGGCCGTGAAGCATTGCCCTTCGGCCTGTCTCACCATGAGACACGGCGAAACGAGCCATATCCAAACCTTCGCGGACAAGTACTTAGCTCGCCTATCGAACCGTTCCTTTGGCGAGTCCCCTTCATGTCCGCTCTTCGCAAGCTTTCGCTTTCCGCTGCCGTTGCCGCCGTTGCCTTCGCGGCCAGCCCCGTGCTTGCATCCTCGGGCATGATCGCCGGGATCGACGTGCTGAAGACCTGGAACCTGGTGGTGCTGGGCGACCTCACGTCCTCTTCCGAAGTCGAGGGCCGAACCTTTGTCGGCGGCAATCTCGACGGCAATTCGTCGAACTACCAGATCACCACCCTGCCCCCTTCATCGACGGGCACGCCGGGCCTGACCGTGGTGGGTGACGTCAACGGCGGGCACAAGAACCTCAACAACGGCTCTGGCGCGATCGTAGGCGGCAACGTCAACAGCGGCTTCAACCTCAACGGCGCGGCGCAGAACGTGCAGGTGGGCGGCACGATCAGCAACACCAACGTCAACAACAACACCGTGACTTCGGGCCTTGCCGCCAGCAATCCGCAGTTCGCGCAGAACCTGACGCAGCAGAAGAGCCTCATCGAAACCTCGATGGAAGGCCTCAGCCATTCCATGAGCACCGAGACGGCCAACAGCCAGCTCACCATCAGCGGCAATCGCGGCACCTTCAACGCCCAGCCCGGCGCGAACGGCGTGGCCGTGTTCAACATTTCCGCCGCCGACCTCGACAAGATCGGCGAGATCCAGTTCAACCTCAACGGCGCGGACACGGCGATCGTCAACGTCTCGGGCAAGTCCATCAGGCTGGACGACAACTTCCTCGGCGGCACCAATAACCTCGGCGAGAAGGTGGTCTGGAACTTCCACGAGGCCGAGAACCTCTCGCTCACCACCGCCTGGGGCGGCTCGGTGCTCGCTCCCGGCGCCGATGCGACGACCGGTAACTACATCCAGGGCTCGGCCGTGTTCGGCAACCTCGTGCAGAACGGCGAGATGCACGTCGGCACTTACACCGGCGGCTATACCCCTGGCGATCCGGGCAGCTCGACCAGCTCGGGCGGCAATTCCTCGGGCGGGCCGACCGACGTGCCGGAACCGGGCATGATCGGGCTCTTCGCGCTGGGGCTGGGGGCGCTGGTGTTCTGGCGCCGTCGGCGCGCTATCGCGGTTTAAGGGCAAGGGTAGAAGCAGGGGCCATCGCCCCTGCACCCCAAGACGTCCAGGTCACGCGGGCCAACGCCGTTGCGCGCCCATGGCGGCGTCGGGAGACCTATTGGCTGCGCCGCAGGGAGCGCACTACCGATAGGTCGCGCGCGACGCTGACATTCCGAGGGTCTGGGGGATCTCCTGAGCTTGTCGAAGGGCCCCAGGACTTCCCCTTCCTACTTCTGCCACCGCCCCACAAAGAACCCATCCAGCCCGCCGACATCGGCCAGCATCCCCGGATCGGTCCGCACCCAACCCTCGGCGCTCGGCTCCAGTCCCTCGGGCAGCTCCGAAGCCGCGACCGGCACCGGCGTCAGCGCAACCTTGTCCGCCTGTTCCTCGCCCTCTTCCACTTCCAGCGAGCAGACTGCGTAGACCAGCTGCCCGCCCGGCTTGAGCCAGCCCGAAGCGCGTTCGAGCATCTTTTCCTGAAGCGCGGTCATCTCTTCGATCTGACGCGGGCCGATGCGGTGGAGCACGTCCGGGTGGCGGCGCGCAGTGCCGGTGGCGGTGCAGGGCGCGTCAAGCAGGATCGCGTCGAACTGCGCTTCCGGCTCCCAGGCAAGGACATCGGCCTGCACCACTTCGGCTTCGAGGCCGATGCGCTTGAGATTGTCGCGCAGGCGTTCGAGGCGGCGCTTGGAGTTGTCGAGCGCGGTGACCTGCCAGCCAGCCGCCGCCAGTTGCAGCGTCTTGCCGCCCGGCGCGGCGCAGAGATCGAGCGCCTTGCGCCCCTCTCCCGCGCCGAGCAGCCGCGCGGGCAGGCTGGCGGCCAGGTCCTGCACCCACCAGGCGCCGTCGCGGAACCCTTCGAGGTGCTCCACGGCGGTGCCGCGCGCCAGGCGGACATGGCCCGGCATCAGCGAGGTGCCGCCGAGACGCTCGGCCCATTCGGCGGTCTGCTCGGGATAGCGCAAGGCAAGGTCCAGCGGCGGCGGTTCGGCGAGACCGGCGGCGATCGCTTCACCGCGCGCGCCCCAGCGCCCCGCCACGTCCTCGGGCAGGCTGGGCACTTCGGGAAGCGCGACCTCGTTCTTGGTCAGGGTGGAGAACACCCCGTGCGCCAGGCGGCGCGGGCCGCCCATCAGCAGCGGCAGGCCGGTGGCGATCACCGCGTGGGCGGGCGTCTCCAGCCGCAGGACCTGCGCGAGCATGATCTGCAGCACCGCGCGCGCCTTGGCGTCGGGGGCGAGCGGCAGGCGCGTGGCGCTGTCGATCAGTTCGTCGAGGTCGGTGCGCCAGCGCAGCACTTCGCCGGCAATGGCGCGGGCAAGCGCCCGGTCGGCGTCTCCGCTGACCCGCGCAAGGGCGGAGCCGCCTGCCTGGTCGAGCGTTTCGCCCCGCCGCAGAACGGCATCGATAAGGTTGAGCGCGGCACGGCGCGCGGGAAGGCCGGGAATGTCCATGCCAAGCCCCTATAGCGGATTGCGTTTTGACGCCACCTTCACCACATGGAGATCATGACACAGCGCTCCACCAAGCGGCCCGAAGGCTTCACCAAGCCCGCCCACTGGACCAACGATCCCGCGCCTGCCCCCACGCCCGAGGCTGCCAAAGCCCCGGCGGAGCAGGACGAGCAGGACCCGGACGGAATCTCCCCCACCCGCTACGGCGACTGGGTCCGCAACGGTATCGCGATAGATTTCTGAATTATCTTTCTCCCGGCGCGGGCAGCAGGTACTTCAGTCCATGGGTAAATCCGCGCGGGGCGACGCTGACGTGATCCTCGTCGCCCAGAACCTCCGACCGGATTTGCAATGACGGGAAATTGCGCGCGCGTAAGCTGCGCTCCATGGCCTTCATGTCCGTCACCATATCCACCGAGGTGGAAAAGCGCGGATCGCCGGGCCTGCGTTCCTCGTATTCGCCGACATACATGTAGACCTGCGCGGGCATGTCGTCATGCCGTGCCGCATAGGCGGCTTCCTGCCCCTTCATGACATGATGGTCGTACCAGAACGAGGGGCTGCCGAGGACATAGCCCCGGAACAGGTCCGGCTGGCGCAGCAGGATGTGCATGCCCAGCAGGGCGCCGTAGGAGTGGCCGAGGAAATAGCGCCGCGCCTCGTCGCTGCGATAGCGCGCGGCGACGAAGGGCAGCACCCGGTCGCGGATATAGGTCGCATAGGCATCGGCCTGACCATGCACGGCATCTTGGGGCGAATCCGTGGTCCCTGCCGCGGTCGGGGTATAGTCGCGCCTTCGGCTCTCCATGCCGCCCTCTCCCTTGGCATAGGACAGGCCGACGAGGATGAATTCCTCGACGGTCGGCTTTTCGACGTTGAGACGGCGGGCGATCTGCCTGATCACGGGAAAGGCATAGTCGGCATCGGTGACATAGAGCACCGGGTAGCGGCGTCCCGGCTCGGCCCCGTAGGAGGCGGGCAAGGCCACGAAGACCTGATAGGTCCGGCCGGAAACCGGATCGGGCACGTCCCATACTTCGCTGCCGGACACCTCGTAGGGTTGCCCGCCGCCGCGCTGCGCGCCGGGAGGCGTCTTTGCAGCCTGCCCGGCTGCATCGGCTCCGGTTGCGCTATCGTTGCAGCCTGCGATGAACAACCCCGCCAGACCGGCGAGAACCATGTGCTGGATCATCCTGCCCCCTCCCCTTAACCACCAGCCGCAACGCGGAACCCGGTACTTGCTGGGAGCCTAGCACACCCTGCCTTTGCAGCGTCCTCCACGCGCATCCGGTTGCCCCAAAACCGATACATTTCAGCTTATTGCGACAGGGATTCACCAGTCCCGCGCCATCGCGGGAAGGCGCTGGACGAGGAAGTCTATCCAGGCCCTCGTCTTCGCGGCGGGGCGACGGGTGCGGTGCGTCACGGCATGGACAGCGCCGAGGTCGAGCAGTTCGGCGCCGAGGTCCAGTTCCACCAGCCGCCCCCGCGCGATGGCCCGGTCCACGAAGAAGCGCGGGCCATAGACGAGGCCCATCCCCGCCTCCGCTGCCTGCGCGAGGACTTGCCCGTTATTGGCATGAAGCGCCCCGCGCACCGCCACGGCGCGGCTGCCGTCCCGCCCGAAGCCCCAGCGGGTGGCGCCGGTCTCGCTCCCCAGCGTATAGCCGAGGCATTCGTGCGCGGCGAGATCGTCCAGCGTGCGCGGCGTGCCGCGTCTTTCTAGATAGGCGGGGGAAGCGCAGATCGCCATGCGCACCGGGGCCAGCTTGCGCGCGACCAGATTGCTGTCAGCCAGCCTGCCGATGCGCACGGCGACGTCCCAGCGTTCCTCCAGCAGATCGACCACGCGGTCGTTGAGCCCGAGTTCGATGGTCACGGCGGGGTGGAGATCGTGAAACGCGGTCACCAGATCGACCAGATAGGCGCTGCCGAAAGCGGCCGGGCCGGAAACGCGCAGCAGGCCCTCCACCGCTGCCGACTGGGCCGCGGCCTCGGCATCGGCGTCCTCCAGTTCGGCCAGTACCCGCTCCGCCTTGTCGAGATAGGCCGCGCCCACTTCGGTCAGCGCCAGCCGCCGCGTCGTGCGGTTGACCAGAGTGGCGCCGAGGCGCTGCTCCAGCGCATTGAGGTGCTTGGCCGCCATGGCCGGAGACATCGCCAGATCGCGCGCCGCCGCCGAAAGCCCGCCAAGCCTTATCGCCTTCACGAAGACCTCGATGCCCTTGAGACGGTCCATTCAACACCCTTGATCACAAGTCATTCAACGAATGGCATGATTATCACCCTCAGAGAGAAGGTCTAGGTCGGATCGACATTCAGTTCAGGTGGAGCCGAGAAGTGTGATTTCCGAGCATCGGAGCGCAGCGGACTTTCGGTCCGTGAGCACCGAAGCACAGGAAATCGCGCTTCGCAGGCCCGCATGGGCTGAATGTCGATCCGACCTAGATGGATCGGCGAAAGGAAAGCCCCCCAATGACCACTTTCACGTCCTCGACGCCTTCCCACATCTCTTCCACCGCCCCCTACGGCGCTTTCGTCTTGCGCGTCGCCCTGGGCGTCCTGTTCATCGCCCATTTCGCGCTGAAGCTCTTCGTCTTCACGCCTGCCGGAGCGGCGGCCTTCTTCGGCAGCCTCGGCCTGCCGCCGGCGCTGGCCTACGTGACGATGGCAGCGGAACTGCTCGGCGGCCTCGCCCTGATCCTCGGCATCTACGCCCGCGCGGTCGCCCTGGCTTTGATCCCGCTCATGCTCGGCACCATCGTCATGGTGCATGGAGCCAACGGCTTCTTCTTCGATTCCAAGGGCGGCGGCTGGGAATATCCCGCCTTCTGGTCGATCGCCCTCCTCGTCCTGGCCCTGATCGGCGACGGCGCCCACGCGCTCGTCCCGACCCGGCGCAATTGAAAGACAACCACGCCATGACCCGCCAACCCACGTTCTTCATTCCCCACGGCGGCGGACCCTGCTTCTTCATGCCGGATCCGCAAGGCAACTGGACTTCGATGGAAGCCTTCCTGCGTAGCCTGCCGGAGCGCCTGCCCGAGCCGCCCAAGGCGATCCTCGTCGTCTCGGGCCACTGGGAAACGCAGGGCTTCGCCTTCACCGGCGCCGCGCAGCCGGACCTGCTGTTCGACTACTACGGCTTCCCCGAGCACACTTACGAACTGCGCTTCGACGCGCCGGGCTCCCCCGCGCTGGCGGCGCGCGCCAGCCAGCTGCTGCGCGACGCGGGCTTTGCCGCCGCGCCAGATGCGCAGCGCGGCTATGATCACGGCGTGTTCGTCCCGCTCAAGGTCTCCTGGCCCGAGGCGCAAGTGCCGGTGGTGGAGATGTCGCTGGACCGCTCGCTCGATCCCGCCCTGCACCTCGCCGCCGGACGGGCGCTGGCCCCGCTGCGTGACGAAGGCGTTCTGATCGTCGGGTCGGGCATGAGCTTCCACAACATGCGCGGCTACGGCAACCCAGCCTCGACCGAGCCGTCGCTGGCGTTCGACGCCTGGCTTACCGAAGCCGCCGAGGCCGATGCCGCCACCCGCGCCGAAGCGCTCACCCATTGGGCCGAGGCGCCCGGCGGACGCTTCTCCCACCCGCGCGAGGAACACCTCCTGCCGCTGATGGTGGCAGCGGGGGCAGCCGAAGGCGCGGGGGAGAAGGTCTACTCGGATCTCGTGCTGAAGACCGCGATTTCGGCGTTCCGGTTCGATTGATCGGGGCGCCCCAATTGAAACGTCGTCCCGGATCAAGTCCGGGACGACGATCTTGTTATCGACGGTCTTGCAATCAATGCAGCAGTTCGCACCGGTTACGCCCGCCTCGCTTGGCGGCGTAGAGCGGACCGTCGGCGGCGGCCAGCCAGTCCTCCACCGTGGCCAGCCCTTCGCTCAGCGGCGCGATGCCGAAGCTGGCGGTGACGCGGATGGTGGAGCCGCCCGGCAAGGCGATATCGTGTTCCGCCAAAGTCGCGCGGAACCGCTCCACCGCCACGAGCGCATCGGCAGGCTCGGTTTCCGGCAGGAGCACGGCGAATTCCTCCCCGCCCAGACGCCCAAGGAAGTCCACCGGGCGCGTGGAGCCGACGACGGTGGCGGCCATCTCGCGCAGCACGGCATCCCCGGCCGGGTGGCCGTGGGTATCGTTGACCTGCTTGAAGTGGTCGAGATCGATCAGGACGAGGCAGCTGGGGCGACCGTAGCGGCGGAAGCGGTCCATCTCCTGCCGCGCCTTGTCCACGAAGCCGCGCCGGGTGAGCGCGCCGGTCAGCTGGTCGCGCTCGGCAATGCGGCGCAGTTCCAGCTCGTTCATGACGATGCGCGCCAGGTTCCCCAGGATCGCCACTTCGCCTTCGCTGAAATCGCGCACCTTGTCGTCGATCGCGCAGAGCACGCCGACGTTGTAGCCTTCGGGCGTGAGCAGCGGGATGCCCGCATAGCTGCGCACGCCGGGATCGGTGACGACGAAAGGATTGTCGGCAAAGCGGGCATCGAGCCGCGCGTCGGAGATCAGGAACGGCGCGGTCTGCTGGATGGCATGGGTGCAGAACGAGACCTTGCGCGGCGTTTCGGCCACGTCCAGCCCGCTGCGGGCCTTGAACCACTGCCGGTCGGCATCGACCAGCGTGACCGCCGCCATCGGCACGCCCAGCACGGCACGGACCAGCGAGACGACATGCTCGAAGGCTTCCTCCGGTTCGGTATCCAGCACTTCGAGATTGCGCAGCGCGGCAAGGCGCCCCTGTTCGTCGTTGAGGATCGTCTGGGATGGATAGGCCAAGGACGGATTGGAGTGAGGAAGCATCGCTCGGTTCCGGTCATGCCGCATCCACCTGGGGACGCGAGGATATTGCTCCAGTGACCGAAGGACCTGCCGGCACCCGGTCGCGAAAGGCGGACGAACCGCGTGCCGGAACATCACCCGATTCCCGGCCCCGGCTCCCTACCGATGTAGATATCCCTAGGCCGTAAACTCATAAATGGCACCATTGAGGCGTCCAAATGGCGAACAGCTCGGGCCGAAGCGACCGCTGGGCGGGCTGGTTGCCCGTCCAAGGTCGCTTCGGCCCGAGATGGAAGCCATTTGGGCGTCCTTCGGATTTGACGCAAAATGGCCCATCGCTGCGTCGACAGGACTTGAAATATCGACATATTCCTGCGCCCTGCCTTCTTGCGCTGAGCCATTTTGCCTCAAACCTCAATGGTGCCATTTATGAGTTTACGGCCTAGAGCAGGATTAAATTCCTGAAAACGCCCCTTGCCTCACGCCGCGTGCGATCTGCGGGAAATCAGGGCATGATCTCGATCGGCGTACCATCGGGCACGGACTCGTAGAGCGCCTCGATTTCGGCGTTGGACACGGCGATGCAGCCGTCCGTCCAGTCGCCGGAGACCCGCCCCGCGATGTCATTGGGCTGGCCGTGAATCATGATCATGCCGCCGGCAGACCGTCCGTGCGCCTGGGCATAGGCGATGTCCTGCGCGTTGGGGTACGAGATATGGAGCGAAAGGTGGTAGCGGCTCTTCGGGTTGCCCCAGTCGATCGCGTAGCGGCCTTCGGGCGTGCGCTCATCGCCTTCGAAGCGCTTGGGGCCGGTGGGCGCGTCGCCCAGCTGGATCCGGCGGATGGTGTGGACGAGCCGGTCGCCGGACCAGAGTTCCATGGTCCGCGCCGCCTTCTGCACGCGGATCCTGTCGATCTGCGGAAGCGAAAGGGGCGGCTCCGCGACTGCGGAACCGCCCCCCAAGAGCAACAGCAGCGGCGCGAGAAATGTCCCGCGCCGCACCGGATCAATCCAGGAAAGGATCGCGCACGAGGATGGTGTCCTCGCGCTCGGGGCTGGTCGAAACCAGTGCCACCGGGGTCTCGATCAGTTCCTGCACGCGCTGGATATACTTGATCGCCTGCGCGGGCAGGTCGGCCCAGGAACGGGCGCCGGCGGTGGTGCCCTGCCAGCCGTCCATTTCCTCGTAGATCGGTTCGACCTTGGCCTGATCGGCGGCGTGGCTGGGGAAGTAGTCCAGCACTTTTCCGTTGAGGCGGTAGCCGGTGCAGATCCTGACCTTCTCGAAGCCGTCGAGCACGTCGAGCTTGGTCAGCGCGATGCCGGTGACGCCCGAGATCGCGCAGGACTGGCGCGTCAGCACCGCGTCGAACCAGCCGCAGCGGCGCTTGCGGCCGGTGACGGTGCCGAATTCATGGCCGCGTTCGCCGAGGCGCTGGCCGGTTTCGTCCTCCAGCTCGGTCGGGAACGGGCCCGAGCCGACGCGGGTGGTATAGGCCTTGACGATGCCCAGCACGAAGCCGGTGGCCGAGGGGCCGAGGCCCGAACCCGAAGCCGCCGTGCCCGAAACCGTGTTCGAGCTGGTCACGAAGGGGTAGGTGCCGTGATCGACGTCGAGCAGCACGCCCTGCGCGCCCTCGAACAGGATACGGGCGCCGGCCTTGCGGACCTTGTTGAGGCGCTTCCACACCGGCTGGGCGAACTGGAGCACGAAAGGCGCGATCTCGCGCAGTTCGTTGATCAGCGCCTCGCGGTCGACCGGCGGCTGGTTGAAACCGGCGCGCAGCGCGTCGTGGTGGGCGCAGAGACGGTCGAGCTGCGGCTCCAGCGCATCGAGGTGCGCCAGATCGCAGACGCGGATGGCGCGGCGGCCGACCTTGTCTTCATAGGCCGGGCCGATACCGCGCCCGGTGGTGCCGATCTTGCCCGAACCGGCTGCCGTCTCGCGCAGACCGTCGAGGTCGCGGTGGAGCGGCAGGATCAGCGGGCAGTTGTCGGCAATCGCGAAGTTCTCGGGATTGATTTCCACGCCCTGCCCGCGCAGCTTCTCGACTTCGGCCTTGAGGTGCCACGGGTCGAGCACCACGCCGTTGCCAACGATCGACAGGGTGCCGGTGACGATGCCCGAAGGCAGCAGGCTGAGCTTGTAGACCTGGTCGCCCACGACCAGCGTGTGGCCGGCATTGTGGCCGCCCTGGAAACGCACGACGGCATCCGCGCGGCTGGCGAGCCAGTCGACGATCTTGCCCTTGCCCTCATCGCCCCACTGGGCGCCGATCACGGTTACGTTGGCCATGGATATACTCCTCCACCCTGCCACGGTGGATCCAATAACGCCCTTCGACAGGACTCGGCGATATGGATTTTCATTGGGGCAAAAGCGCCCCGGCTTTTCGCCCGCGCCCTAGTGGCAAGGCCCATGGCTCGTCAAGACCCATGGCTCTCTGGGCCCATGGCTCGTCAGGGGTTGAGGGCCGGATGGCGTGGAGATGGATCGGAAGACCCACGTCGTCCCGGACTTGATCCGGGACCGCTGGCCGTACTTCAGGCGATAGCGCGCGCAGAAGCGCCCTGCCGCGAGGTGGGCCGTTCACCGCCAGCGGTCCCGGATCAAGTCCGGGACGACGATGTTGCGCTACCTCTGGCGCATCACAGCGCCACGGCCTCGCCGTCCACCAGCTTGTGCGAACAGCCCAGCGCCACCGGATCGTCGTCTGGCGAAAGCGCCGCCACCGTGGTCCAGCCGATGGCGCGCTGCTGCCCGGCCACGCGCGGATCGTGCCCCAGCGGCAGGAACAGCTTGCGCTGCGCCTGCGGCTCCGCGGCCAGCAAATCCACCAGCGGATCGGGATAGAGCGAGAAGCCGGTGGCGGATTCGGGGTGATGCCCTGTCTGCCCGAGAATGCGGTACGTGCCGCCGCGCCCCAGGCTGCCGGAAATGCCCTCGGCATAGATAGTGAAGCCGAACCACGACTGGTATTCGAAGCCATGACGCTCCGAAGGGTCGAGCGTGACGCGGGCCTTGTCGCCCACCCGCGCGGCGATCTCGCGCAGGCCCGCGATGCGGCTGGCGAGCGCGCCGCCCACATCGAAGGTGGCAAGGCGCTCGATGGCGCTGGCGAAAGGGCCGACCGCGTAGAGCAGCGGCAGATAGGCCTCGCCGCCCACGTCCACCAGGCCGCCCGCGTCCTTGGCGTCGAGCATCTGGCGCACCGCCTCGATACCGGCCTCCGGCAGCGGAAGGGCTTCGGCGCTCAGGGTATCGACAAGGTCCGGCATGGTGAAGTCCACCGAAATCCCGGTGGCGCCCGCCGCGCGCAGGGCCTCGATCGCCAGTTCGACGATCTCGGCGGCGGCAGCGACCGAATCGGTGCCGATCAGCTCGGCGCCAAGCTGCAGCCGCTCGCGGCGCGGGTCGAGGCCGTCGCCCTTGATGGTGCAGACCTGCCCGGAATAGGACAGCCGCAGCGGACGCGGTGCCTGGGCAAGTCCGGTGGCGGCGATGCGCGCGACCTGGGCGGTCATGTCCGAGCGCAAGGCCAGCATCCGCATGGAAACGGGATCGACGAAGCGGAACATGCGGCGCACCTGCACGCCCGCCATGCGGTGCGCGAGTGCCTTCTCGAACTCGATCAGCGGCGTTTCGACACGCTCGTAGCCATGGCCCTGCAGCACGTCATGCGCCATGCGGCGCACCTGCTGCGAGGCCCAGGCCTGCTGAGGAAGACGGTCGCCCAGTCCTTCGGGCAAGAGATCGCGGTCGTTGTCCTGCATGATGGTGGCGCCCTTAGCGGGGCAGGCGGGAAATGTCGAATGACACCTGCACCTACGGCGCCCTCTCCCGTGCGAATGCGAAAGCCTGCGACAATTTGCGTGAAATTTCCTGTCAACAAGCGCCGCGCATCAGGCTATCCCGCCCGGATCGTCTGGCGGGACGACAAGGGCCGATCGACATTCAGGTCAGGTGGAGCCGAGAAGCGTGATTTTTGAGCATCGGAGCGCAGCGGACTTTCGGTCCGTGAGCACCGAAGCGCAGGACATCGCGCTTCGCAGGCCCGCATGAGCTGAATGTCGATCGGCCCTAGAGCCAATTCCCATCCCATCCCTGCATGGGCCGGACCGCCACGCGTGCATCTTGCTCCCCAGCGAGCCTTCCCGCCTTGCGCCCTGCCCTTGCGAACAACGGTCGAGGTCCATGCGCAAGATTTCCCTGCTTCTCCTGCCCCTGCTGCTGCTCCAGACGCCCGCCCATGCCCAGATGGGCGGCGACGACATGGGAGGAGGCATGGGGGGAGGCATGGGCGGCGGCGGAATGGGCGGCCCGGGTGGTGGTGGCCCTCCGGGAGGCGGAGGAGGTGGCAAGCCCCGCATGCCCAAGCCGATCTCCCGCGCGCACTACGACAAGATCGTCACCGCCCTGTTCCGCGATGCCGACAGCAACCGCGACGGACTGGTGACGCTCGACGAATTCCACGCCCTCGTGAACGCCCGGCGCGACGCGGCGATCAAGGCCCGCTTCGCCAAAGTCGATGCCAATGGCGACGGCACGATCTCTGCGGCCGAATTCACCGCCTGGCAGCAGCAGATGGGCTCGGTCGCCTCGGACGAACGCGGTGCCGTGGGCGATCGCAGCGGTCAGGTCCTGGAAGTGATCGCCCCCGAGTTCGGCCGCGACGACGACGGCCGCATGCTGGCCGACCTGATCGAGCCGATTTCCGGCACGCTCATCGCCAAGGCCAACACCAATTACGACGCCGGCGTCTCGCTGGAGGAACTGCTCGCCTACGAAGGCGCCAGATTCGAGGCCGCCGATGCCGACAAGGACGGCTATCTCTCGATGCAGGAACTGCGCCCGAAGAACGGCGGTCGCGAAGGAATGCTCGGCCGCAGCGGCATGCGCCCGATGGGCCCGCCGCCTTCGGGGCAGTAGGAAGATCGAAAGAAGCGTCGGTTTCCCGATTTTAACCGGATCCGCATGTCGCATTCTTGACGGAACATTATTTCGGAGTGCTAGCTGAGAATCTGATTCTTGGGGGGCACTCTTGAAACTTTCGATACTCTGCACGGCGGCCTTGCCGCTGCTCCTTGCCGCGTGCGGCGGCGACGATTCCGGCGCACCCGCGCCTGCCGTCACGCCCGCGCCCACTCCGGTACCAACTCCGACTCCGACGCCAGTCGTGACGCCCAGCCCGACAGCCCATGCCAAAGTCTACGACTTCACTTCGGCATCCTGGACCCGGTTCTCGCCGGGCGTGGAGATGCGCACTTTCAAGCGCTACGAGGCCAGCGGCGTACCGAATTACTGGCTTTTCGATCATCACGAGAGCGAGCTGCACACCAGTGAAGGTACGGCACAAACGAATTACGACCGGATGACCGAGATCGCTAGCATCAAGTATCGCGGTGATTTCAGCGATTTTTCCAAGGATCTTATTACGCGTCAGGGCGAATGGTGGCGCAACTATACCAAGCGGGTGCTCTGCAACGAAACATCCGTGAACGATTACTGCGGATGGGAAAGCCTGGACCTCGAAAATCCCCTGCTCTACGAATACGTCGCGATCGGCCGCTATAATCGCGACGGCCAGCGCATCGGCTCCGACGCATCCGAAACCATGCGGATGTTCCTTGTCGGATCGCCCAGCGCCGCGTCGGAAATGCTGACCTCGGGCACATTCACATACGATGCCGGGGTCGGCACGAGCCATCCCGATTACGACAAGATGGGCGCATCGTCGGGCTATGCGGGCCTCGGCACGCTCTCCATCGACTTCGGCGCGGCCACCGTGCAGGGAACCATTCCGGTGAAGACAACCGTCGCCAGCGGCGACGTGCCGTTTCGCGAAGACAGCTTCACATTCACCGGGACGATCGCCAGCAAGATCCGCATCGTCGGCGATATCGTCAATGGCGACGGCAAGCGGACCGGAAAGTTCGCGGGCGCCTTCTACGGCCCCAACGGCAGCCAGTTGGGCATCGTGTTCCGCCTGGTCGATCCCGCCTCCACCACAACGCCGCATGTCATCGGCTACCTGATCGCAAAACGGAAGTAACTTGGAGCTGTTTGGGAAAATGCCCCGTGAGGGCATTTTCAGAGCGGCACCGGCCCCATTAGGACTCAGGCGCCCCCACCCACCACCCGCAGGATACTATCGTTGGATGGTGGGTGGGGGCGCCCGAGTCTAATTGGGGCCGGTGCCGCCAAATTCGCCTGCGGCGAATTCCAAACGAACCCTTCAAACACGAAAAAGGGGCCGGCATCCGAAGATACCGGCCCCTTCCGTTGGGAGCTGTAATCCGCCCTATCAGACGAACTTGAGCGCCTTGACCGTCTTCACGCCCGGAAGCGCGGTGGCTGCCTTGAGGACGTCCTCCGACACGGCGCTGTCCACCGAGAGCAGCAGCACGGCCTCGCCGCCGGTGTCGCGGCGACCGAGGTTGAAGGTGCCGATGTTGATCTCGTTCTCGCCCAGCAGGGTGCCGATGCGGCCGATGAAGCCCGGCGCGTCCTCGTTGACGATGTACATCATGTCGCCGGCGAGTTCCGCTTCGACCTTGATGCCGAACATCTCGACCAGGCGCGGCTCGCGGTTGTTGAACAGCGTGCCGGCCACCGAACGCTCGCCCGCTTCGGTCTTCACCGAGACGCGGATCAGCGTGTGGTAGTCGCCTTCGCGCTCGGTCTTCACTTCGCGCACTTCAAGGCCGCGCTCCTTGGCGAGGAACGGCGCGTTGACCATGTTCACGGTGTCCGACTGGACGCGCATGAAACCGGCCAGCACGGCGGCGGTGATCGGCTTCTGGTTCAGTTCGGCAGCCGCGCCCTCGACGTGGATCGAGATGCGGGGAACCGAATCGCGGGTCAGCTGGCCGACCATAGAGCCCAGCATTTCGGCGAGCTTCATGTAGGGCTTCAGCTTCGGCGCTTCCTCGGCCGAGAGCGAGGGCATGTTCAGCGCATTGGTGACGCCGCCGTTGACCAGGAAGTCGGCCAGCTGCTCGGCAACCTGGAGCGCCACGTTGACCTGTGCTTCGGTGGTCGAAGCGCCGAGGTGCGGGGTGCAGATGAAGTTCGGCGTGCCGAACAGCGGCGAGTCCTTGGCAGGCTCGGTCTGGAACACGTCGAGCGCGGCACCGGCGACATGGCCGTTGTCGAGCATGGTCTTCAGCGCGGCTTCGTCGATAAGGCCCCCACGCGCACAGTTGACGATGCGCACGCCCTTCTTGGTCTTGGCCAGGTTCTCGGCCGAGAGGATGTTGCGGGTCTGGTCGGTCAGCGGCGTGTGCAGCGTGATGAAGTCCGCCTTTTCGAGCAGGGTGTCGAGATCGGCCTTCTCCACGCCCATTTCCACGGCGCGTTCCGGGGTCAGGAACGGGTCGAAGGCGACGACCTTCATCTTCAGGCCGAGCGCGCGGCTGGCAACGATCGAGCCGATGTTGCCGGCGCCGATCAGGCCCAGCGTCTTGCCGGTGACTTCAACGCCCATGAAGCCGTTCTTCGGCCACAGGCCCTGCTGGGTCTGGGCGTTGGCTTCGGGGATCTGGCGGGCCAGCGCGAAGATCATGGCGATGGCGTGTTCGGCGGTGGTGATCGAGTTGCCGAACGGCGTGTTCATCACGACGACGCCCTGAGCCGAAGCGGCTGGGATATCGACGTTGTCGACGCCGATACCGGCGCGGCCGATCACCTTCAGGTTCTTCGCGGCGGCGAGCACTTCCTTGGTGACCTTGGTCGACGAACGGATCGCGAGGCCGTCATAATCGCCGATGCGGGCGATCAGCTGCTCAGGGGTTTCGCCGGTGATGACGTCTACGTCGCAGCCGCGGATCTCGAAGATACGGGCGGCATTGGGGTCCATCTTGTCCGAAATGAGGACGCGGGGCTTGGTCATGGAATTATTCCTTCACTCGTCATCCCGGACCTGATCCGGGATCGGTGGAAGTCTTGGCGGAGCTTCGCCGATACGTGGGTGGGCTCCGCCAGCGGTCCCGGATCGGGTCCGGGACGACGTGGAATGGTTTAGCCGGCCTTGACGGTGGCGTAGGCCCAGTCGAGCCACGGTCCCAGCGCCTCGATATCGGCGGTGTCGACGGTCGCGCCGCACCAGATGCGCAGGCCCGCAGGGGCATCGCGGTATCCGGCGACGTCGTAGGCCGCGCCTTCCTTTTCGAGGACGGCGGCGAACTTCTTGATGAAGTCTGCATCCGCGCCTTCGACCGTCAGGCAGACCGAAGTCTTCGAACGGGTGCCGGAATCGACCGCGAGGTGGCCCAGCCAGTCACGCTCGGCGACGATCTTGTCCAGCGCGTGGGCATTGGCGTTCGAGCGGGCCTTCAGACCTTCGAGACCGCCCAGACCCTTGGCCCATTCCAGAGCGAAGATCGCATCCTCGACGGCGAGCATCGAAGGGGTGTTGATGGTCTCGCCCTTGAACACGCCCTCTGCCAGCTTGCCCTTCGAGACAAGGCGGAACACCTTGGGAAGCGGCCAGCTGGGGGTGTAGTTTTCCAGACGCTCGACCGCGCGGGGACCGAGGATCAGCACGCCGTGGCCGCCCTCGCCGCCCAAGACCTTCTGCCAGGAGAAGGTGGCAACGTCGATCTTGGACCAGTCGATGTCGTAGGCGAAGACTGCCGACGTGGCGTCGGCGAAGGACAGGCCTTCACGGTCTGCCGGGATCCAGTTCGCGTCGGGAACACGCACGCCCGAAGTGGTGCCGTTCCAGGTAAAGAGCACGTCGTCGGACCAGTCGATCTTGTCGAGGTCGGGCAGCTGGCCGTAGTCGGCGCGGACCACGGTGGGGTCCAGCTTGAGCTGCTTGACGGCGTCGGTAACCCAGCCCTCACCGAAGCTTTCCCAGGCCAGCGCGGTCACGCCGCGGGCGCCGAGCATGGTCCACATGGCCATCTCGAAGGCGCCGGTGTCCGAACCGGGGACGATACCGATGCGATGCGTGTCGGGCAGCTGCAGAACTTCGCGCATCAGATCGATGCAATAGGCAAGACGCGTCTTGCCGATCTTGGCGCGGTGCGAGCGGCCGAGCGCTTCGGTGTTCAGTTTTTCGGGGGCATATCCGGGCGGCTTGGCGCAGGGACCGGACGAGAAGTGCGGATGCGCAGGTTTGCGCGCGGGAACGCTAATAATATCAGTCATTTCTGACTCTCCTTACAGAGAGCACGCGCGGCGTTGGGACCGCGTGGCCCGGAGCCGCGTCTAAAGTCCCCCTGAAATTTGTCAAACGATTCTCCGGCCGCTTGCGTCAGATCGTTTCTCCAATTGGTCGTTTTGCGGCGCTTCGCTGCGTGAAGCACGCGGAAATGCGCGATTTCGATATTCGGTGGAAAACTCGAAGGCCGCGATTCCGGCGCGGTGTACCGCTGGGTAAGCTCCGGTTCACCCAAGGCCCGGATGCTTGAGCCGGATGATGAAGTTCCACCTGTCGAAACCTGGCCCGTTATCGCGCGGTGCGCTGCGCCAAATGCTGCTGGCCCTGCCCCTGATCGCCGTCCTCAGCGGCTGTATCGATCGGCCGGAACACGCGCGCGGACGCGGCTCCCGGCCCTCCGCACAGTCACGCCCGGCGGCGCCCCCGCCCTCCCGCGAACAGCGCCAGTGCATGGCGAACCTGGGCGCGCAGCATGCGGTGTTCACGCCGGTGACGGACAGATACTACGGAAACGGCTGTTCCACGCTGGGCACCGTCAAGCTCTCGGCGCTCAATACCGACAGCGCCACGGTTTCCGTCACCAATCTCGGCCCGGTAACCTGCACGACGGCAACCCCCTTCGCGGCCTGGGCACGCTACGGGGTGGACCGCGCGGCACAGCAGATCCTCGGCAGCCGCATCCTGAGCATCGAGACTTACGGCAGCTACAACTGCCGCAATGTCGCGGGCACGGCGCGCCGATCCGGCCATGCCACGGCAAATGCCATCGACGTGTCCGGCTTCGTGCTGGCGGACGGAAGGCGCATCAGCGTGCTGGACGACTGGAGCGGCGGCTCTCCCGCCGAACGCCGTTTCCTGCGCGTCGTCCACGACAGCGCCTGCAAACGCTTCGGCACGACACTCGGCCCCGACTACAACGAGGCGCACAAGAACCACTTCCACCTGGAAGCGGACGGGGCGAGCTTCTGCCGCTGAGAGTCGAGCGCTGAGAACCGGGCGCTGAGAACCAGCCGCCGAGCCTCCCAACGCCGTTTTTCAGGGCCTTGCCTTGACCTTCGAGGTCAGATCCATCGTCATCAGTTTCGGCAGGCCAGCCTTGATATTGAGGCGCGTGCCGGTGACCGGCGCCGTATCCGCCACGAGCATCAGGCGCTCGCGCCGCGCCATGCCCGCCGAATCCGCAGGCACGTCCAGCGGGACGTAGCGGCGTCCCTCCAGCGAAGATTGCATGAGCGCAAGGACGTCGGCATTCACTTTGGGGGCCTGCGCCGCGATTGCTACATCGCGAACGGTGCCGTCCTGCGCGATCAGGTAATCGAAATCGACCCACTGATCCTTGCTCAGGGTAGGCGTCACATAGAGCATTTCCGCTGATGACCCCGCGCCGAACTGCACCGGGGGTGCATAGATCAGCACCGGCGTCGCCATTTTCACTTCGGCGAGTTCCTGCATGATCTTGTCGACATCGGCATGCTTGTCCGAAATGAGGCGAAGCTTCACCGTCAGGGCCAGCGCGGCATCGCGCATGGGCTTGGTTGCCGGGTCGGTGGTTGCCCTGAGCGCGGCAAAACGCTTCCGGCTCTCGTAGGCATAAGCCGGATTGACG
Organism: Novosphingobium sp. TCA1; assembly: GCF_009811895.1. Lineage (NCBI taxonomy): Bacteria > Pseudomonadati > Pseudomonadota > Alphaproteobacteria > Sphingomonadales > Sphingomonadaceae > Novosphingobium > Novosphingobium sp. TCA1. Next base: position 53,222 of record NZ_BLJH01000005.1, read on the forward strand.
CTGGCAGCCAAGGCGTAGAAGCGCAAGGAACGGAACATCGCCGCGCCCTGGACTTCCGACCAGCCCGATTCCTCTGCCCGCCGCGCAACAGCGTCGTACATGTGGACTGCCGTGGAATACTTGCCCTGCCGCAGGAATACGTCGGCCACGGCCAGACGCTTGAACGAAATCGCCGGATCATCCGCCGGTAATCCCGCCTTCAGGGCATCGATGGAATCGAAAGTGGCGATGCGTCCGTAGTCCGGCATACCCAGCAGCGAGGCGACATCCGCATCGAACTGGAGCAGGCCGCTCACTTCGCGGGGCAGACTTTCCGCATAGCGCTTGTTGCGCGAACGGGACTTTATGAGCGTCTTGCGCGCGCTCTTGAACTGCCCCGCGATAAGCTGGTTTTCCGCATGCTCCATGGATGCCGCGATATCCTCGGCAGGCGGGCATTGCCGGGCGAGGCACTGCTCCAGCGAGGCCGCGGTCGAGCGCAGGCTGCGTCCCGTTACCGTGACCATGGAATCCGCGAGTCCTTCATCCATGGCGGAGATCTCTGCCGGCCTGGATGGAACCGGCACGGCCGAGCCTACAGGTTCGGCGGCTTGCAGCAGCAGAAACGGCAGAATGAGCATCACGATCTCCTCCAATGGATGGAACCATGAACCGGATAGACCAGAATCCGGCTGTTACTCATTACAATGTAGTAAAATCGCTGACTATCAAGCCCCTCACGCGCCCGAAACCGATATCGGCACCTTCAGAAACATCCGATCCGGTTCCATGAAACGGAACGCCGCGTCTATCGGCGCTCCGTTTCATGATCCAATCAGAACGGCAGCTTGTAGAACCGCACCGCGTTGTCCTGGAGAACCTTCTTCTTGATGGCGTAGTCGTAGCCGCCCAGCACGTCCTTGATGTGCGCCTGTACGCCCGGATAGAGCGAGGTGGGGTGCGGGAAGTCGGTTTCGAACATCACGTTGTCCACGCCGATGGTTTCCAGCAGTTGCTTCGGTGCGATCTTCTCGAACCAGAAGGTACACATGAAGTGGTCGCGGAAGTAGTCCCAGGGCTGCTTCTTCAGCACGTTGCGCTTGCTGGGCAGCATTTCCTGGAACTGGTGCTCCAGCGCTTCCACCGCGAAGGGCACCCAGCCCATGCCGCTTTCGATCAGGCCGATCTTGAGGTTCGGGTGACGGTCGAGGCGGCCGGAGACCATCCAGTTGCCCAGCGTCGCCGCGTTGCCGATCGAGAACATCGTCGCCACCACCGACAGCGTCTGTTCGAACTGGAACCCTTCCCAGGTCAGCGTGTTCGGATCGATCGCGGCGTTGAGGTGGAAGTTGAGCGAGATGCCCTCGGCGTCGATCATCTCCAGGAACGGCGTCCAGTATTCGTGGTTGAAGCTGGGCACGCCGACGCGTTCGGGGGTATCGGGCAGCACGAAACCGCGCAGGCCCATGTCGATGCAGCGACGGGCTTCCTTTTCCATCTCCGCCTTGTTCCAGAACGGCAGGTGGGCCATCGGGAACAGGCGTTCGCCCGATTCACGCTGGTAGTCCGCGTTGAAATCGTTGAACGTTTTCATGATGGTGACGGCCAGATCGTCGTCGCCCAGCGTCATCAGCATGCCCGCCTGGGTGATGCCCGAGTTCTGGAAGCAGATCTGCGCATAGACGCCCATGTCGTCCATGGCCTGAAGGCGCGGCGCGATCTCGTGCCCGCCCGGATGTGCCTCTTCCAGCGTGGGGAAAGCAAGGCGGCCGAGCAGCTTGTTGTTGTCCTTGCGGATCACGTTGCCGCCCAGCGAGCCGCAGTTGCGATCGCCGATATACCAGCGGTCGACGCCGTCGGCATCGCGCTTCACGAAAGGCATCTTGCTCTTCAGGCCGACCGGCGCGCGGTCGGTGAACAGCGTCGGCGGTTCGCTGAGGTGGGTGTCGGTATCGACGATCTTGATGCCTTCCAGCGACGGATCGAGCCCGCCGGACTGCGTGGCGTAGTCCACCTCGCGGATCACGCCGCCCTTGGTGTAGCCTTCGGAGGACCAGTACTTGCGCGCCGAGTCCTTCATTTCCTTGGTGTCGCCATCTGCCATGGCCGTGTCTCCCAAAATGCAATTGGGGACTCGTGTCGCAACCTTGGGGGCCGCAATCAATCGAGGAGCCCAACGCCGAAGCGATGAATGGCCCTCGGCCCGCTTCGCCGCGATACGGCGGCCTCGCTGCGTCTTGCCGCGAAAGGGCTGCCCGGGCATCCATGTCCTCGGGAGAGAACATCATGCCACAAACGCCGACGCTCGACGATATCCGTGTCGAATTCGATGCCCCCGACAATGTGCCGAAGGATCGCATCGTCGACCTGGGCTTTGCCATGGGTTCCGCGCCCAACGACCTGCTGGACCCTTACGAGCCGATGGGCTGGCTGGCGGGGGAGGACATTCCCCGCCTGCTGTTCAACCCGCCCTCGATGCACGGGCTTGGCGCGATCAGCGGCAATCGCAAGGGCTCGTGGGTGGTCAGCCACTACGCGGATATCGAGCGCGTCTATACCGACAACGACCACTTTTCCAACGCGGGAACAGCCGAATTCCAGCGTCTGATCGGGGAGACCTTCAAGTCGATCCCGCTTGCCATCGATCCGCCGGACCACCAGAAGTACCGGCTCTACCTGATGCCCTACTTCAGCCCCGCCCGGATCACCCGCGACCTTGAACCGCGCATCCGCAAGGTAGTGGACGAGATGATCGGCGCCATCGAAACCAGGGGCGAGGTCGACATGGCCTGGGACTTCGCGCGGGTCTATCCGGTGCGGATCTTCATGGGCCTGATGGGTTTCCCGGAGGAGAAATTCGAACAGTTCCTCGATTGGGAATGGGACATCCTCCACTCCGGCAGCCTCGAAAAGATGCAGGCGGCGCTGCGCGGCGTGCTCGATTTCCTGCGCGCCTTCATCGCCGAGAAGGAACGGAATCCCGACGAGCATCTCGTGTCCGCCATCGTCCACGGCCAGATCGAAGGCCGCGCGCCGACCGAGGACGAGAAGATCGGCATGGTCTGGTTCCTCTGGCTGGGCGGGCTCGACACCGTGGCGGCCACCATCGCCCAGATGTTCCGCCGCCTTGCCCTCCAGCCCGAATTGCAGAAGCGGCTGCGCGAGAACCCCGCGCTAATCAACTCGGCGGTCGAGGAATTCCTGCGTACCCAGCCGATCCTTTCATCCTCGCGCACCGCGACCAGGGACTTCGAATGGCACGGCATTCAGGTCCGCAAGGGCGATTCGTTCTCCTGCCTGAACCCGGCGGGCAACTTCGATCCCGCGCGCTTCGACGATCCGCGCCGTTTCGATCCCGAGCGCAAGGCCAACCGGCATTTCACTTTCGTGGGCGGCGTCCACATCTGTCTCGGCGCCCATCTTGCCCGGCGCGAGCTGCGTGTGCTGCTGGAACGGTGGTTCGAGCGGATTCCCGAATTCCGGGTCAAGCCGGGCGCGGATACCACGGTATTTCCGGGGCTGCTCTCGATCCGCAACCTGCCGATCGTCTGGCCGGTCGCCGGCAAGACGGAATAGGTCGGCGGGGGAGCGTGCTCCCCCGCCGCCTCCCGATCAGACTTTTGCCGGCGCCAGTTTCGGGCTGAGCAGGTGGACCACCGCCAGGGCCAGCAGGTAGGCGCTGGCGCAAATGGCGAAGAGCACTTCGTAGCTGTGCGTCGCATCGAGGATGTAGCCTGCGAAAAGCGCCATGCCCATACCGCCGAACGCGCCGACCGTGCCGCCGATCCCCACGACCGATCCTACAGCGCCGCGCGGGAACACGTCGGACGGCAGGGTGTAGAGATTGGCCGAGAAGGCCTGGTGTGCGGCCGTGGCAAGGCCGATCACCAGCACGGCTGACCAGACGCTGTCGATGCTCTGGGCGAACCAGATCGGCAGGACGCAGAAGGCACAGATCAGCATCGTGATCTTGCGGGCGAAATTGGGCGTCTTTCCGGCCTTGATCAGCTTTGAAGACAGCCAGCCGCCGCCCACGCTGCCGAGGTCGGAAATCAGGTAGATTCCGGCGAGCGGCAGGCCGAAGGTCTTGAGATCGAGATCATAGCGTTCGAACAGGTAGCCGGGCAGCCAGAACAGGAAGAACCACCAGATCGGATCGATCAGGAACTTGCCGAGGGCATAGGCCCAGGTCTCCTTCACGGTCAGCAGGCGCGCCCAGCCGATCTTCTCCACCGGGTCGGCCGGGTCCTGCTGGATCCAGTCGAGTTCGCCGCGCGTGACGCGGCCGTGCTGCGTGGGATGGCGGTACATGGCCCACCAGGCGGCCAGCCACACGATGCCGAAGATGCCGGTGACGAAAAAGGCCATGCGCCAGTCGAACCAGAGCACCAGCAACGGCACGATCAGCGGCGTCAGGATCGCGCCGACATTGGCGCCCGCATTGAACAGGCCGATCGCGAAGGCCCGCTCCTTCTGCGGGAACCAGTCGGTCACGGCGCGGATGCCTGCCGGGAAATTGCCCGATTCCCCGATCCCCAGGCCGAAACGCGCCGCCGCGAAAGAGGTGACCCCGCTGGCGAAACCATGCGCCATGTGGCTCACCGTCCAGATCACCAGCGCGATGGCATAGCCCAGCCGCGCGCCCAGCACGTCCACGACTTTACCGAACGAGAGGTAGCCGATGGCATAGGCCAGCTGGAACCAGAAGACGATCTCCGCAAAGTCGGATTCGGTCCAGTGGAACTCGGCCTCCAGCGTGGGCTTGAGCACGCCGATCATCTGCCGGTCGACATAGTTGATCGCCGTCGCCGCGAAGAGCAGCGCCACGATCACCCAGCGGTAGCGCCCCGCCGTGGGATGGAGCCCCGCCCGATCGACTGTGGAAGTTCCCGCGATTTCGCCGCCTTCGATCGCTCCGCTTCCGATCTCTTTGGCACCTGCGTTCATGTGATCCTGCTCCCTTTTCGGCGGCGCTGTTTTCCGGCCTGCCGATGGATCCTTGTCAGGCGGGTGCTGCCGCCACGATCTTGCAGCCGATGCTGCCGTGCCCGTCGAAATGGGCCAGGACATCCTGCCCCGGCGTTACGGGATGGACCCCGGTGACGGCGCCGGTGGAAACCCAGGTGCCGCCACTGCAATCCAGCCCCCGCGCGGCGAGGTTCGCCAGGAGGAACCGCACCGCGCCAAGCGGGCCGTCCAGCATGGTCGCCGTGGTCGCCGAGGCGATTTCCAGTCCCTCGATCTCGAAACGGACGGTGATCGCATCGAAATCGGCGCTTTCCCAGCCTTGCAGCAACGGGCCGACCACCATGCCGGCATTGTTGCCGAAATCCGAGATCGTGACCGGCGGCCCATCGGCATTGATGCCGGGATAGGGCGAGCTGGCCACTTCGATGCCGATATGCACCGCATCGAGCACCGCGCGGGTGGCCGCGTCGTCCGTGGGAACCACGCCGTTCCAGCCGGGCGCGACATGAAGCAGGAATTCCGCCTCCGCCGCCGCGAACCCTTTGGCGAAGACGGGCATTTCCGGCGTCTCTCCGCCCTCGGCCAGGACCACGCTGTCCGCGAAGATCGGGCCGGACAGGCGATCTGCGCCAAGGCGCGCATCTTCGGGCACGTTGATCCTGCCGACTTTCCAGCCCGCGACCGGGCGGCCGTCGATCCCGATGGCAAGGTCCTGGATGGCATAGGCGGCGGCAAGGTCCGAAGGCGCCTCACCGGGGTATGTCGTCAATGCACGCTTTTCACGGCGCGCCGCCACGAATGCCCCGGCAACCGCGCGGGCGCTATCGTGGGAGGCCTGTTCCTTGGAGCTCATCCCCATCCCTTCTTTATTCTGTTTCGGTGGTTAAAGGAAACCGGTGTCATAAGCAAATCAAAAGCATCGCGCGGCATCGAGTCATGGCGTTTTCAGAGAGTTACGCCGCGCTTCCAGACGGCGATCGCGCGCTGGCCCGCGCGTTCGGATGCGGTCGGCGTTCCGCTCGCGAAATCGCAGATCGCTTGCAGGAACGCGGCGTCGGCCGCGCCCTGTCCCTGGTCCAGCGCGATCGAGGCGTCGAAGTCGATCCAGTGCGGCTTGGCTTCGGACAGGCGGCGGTTGGAGGCAACCTTCACGGTCGGCACCGGAAAGCCCAGCGGGGTGCCGCGCCCGGTCGTGAAGAGCACCAGCGTCGCGCCCGAAGCGGCCAGCGCGGTGGAGGATACCGCGTCGTTTCCGGGCGCTTCCAGCAAGGTCACGCCCGGCACGCTCGCCTGCCCGCCATAGTCGATGACGTCGGCCAGCGGCGCCGTGCCTGCCTTCTGCACCGCGCCCAGAGACTTTTCCTCCAGCGTGGTGATGCCGCCCGCGATATTGCCGGGCGAGGGATTTTCCGAAACCGGCAGGCCCTGATCGAGGTAGTAGCGCTTGAAGCGGTTCACGAGGCCCGCCGCCGCCTCGAACACCGCGCGCGAGGTCGCACGGTCCAGCAGGGCCTGCTCGGCGCCGAAGATCTCGGGAATTTCGGTCAGGATCGCCTTGCCGCCCGCCTCGGAGATCGTCTCGGAAAGCCGCCCCAGCAGGGGGTTGGCGGTCAGCCCGGAAAAGCCGTCCGACCCGCCGCACTTGAGCCCGATGGTGAGCGCCGAGAGCGGCAGTTCGCTGCGCTCGGCGCGGGCCGCCTCCGCCACCAGCTCGTCCACCAGGCGCCCCGCTTCCGCGATCTCGTTGCCGGCCGACTGGCTGGAGAGCATGCGCAGCGTGGAGCGGGCCCAGACCGGCACCGCTCCCACCAGCGCGTCCAGTTGATTCGATTCGCAGCCCAGCCCCAGCAGCAGCACGCCTGCGGCATTGGGACTGGCCGCAAGGCCCGCCAGCAGCGCGCGGGTGCCGTCCAGATCGTCGCCGAGCTGCGAGCAGCCGTGCGGGTGGGCGAAGGCGTGGATGCCGTCCACCTTGCCTGCGGCGATCAGGTCTCCGTGGCGTGCCTGCGCCTCGCGCGCGACTTGCTCCGCGGTCATGCCGACGCAGCCGACGGTGGGCAGGATCCAGATCTCGTTGCGGGTGGCGGCGCGGCCGTCGGCGCGCAAGTAGCCGCGCCAGGTGGGGTGCCCGCCCTTAGGAGCGGCAGGGCCTTCGCGCTGGCCGAGATGCGGCGAATAGGCCAGCTCGCCCGCCAGCGCGGTTTCGACATTGTGGACATGGACATGACTGCCCGCCGGAATCGCCTGCTTCGCGCGGCCGATCGGCTGGCCATATTTCACGACCGTATCCCCTGCGGCGATATCCGCGAGCGCGAACTTGTGCCCCTGCCCCACGTCTTCGCGCAGGATCACGCCATTTCCGTTTTCTCCGGCCACACGCTCCCCGGCAGAAAGCGGCCGCAGCGCGACGGCCACGGTATCGCGGGGATGAATACGGATCGAGGGGGGAATTTCGAAAGACATCGTCTGACCGGAACCGAGGAGAAATTGAGGGGCTATCCAGATCTGGAAACCGGTGTCATCTTGCCTTTCCGCGTGCAGGAAGGCAAGCGGAACCGCGATGGCCTGAAACGGATACGTCACCGCACGGGTTTTCCCGCAGCGGGTCGGTTTCAGGCGCTTCATTGGTGATGCACTTCAGGTGCAATCGATTAACTGGCGTTATCGGGCGCATCAAGCAGGGACCAGAATGCCGGACGAACCCAAACGCGACACCAAGCCGACCATCAACGATGTCGCGCGCCTTTCCGGCGTATCGAAGAAGACCGTCAGCCGCGTCATCAACAAGTCGCCCCTGCTGAACCAGGCCACCCGCGAAAAGGTCGAGGCGGTCATCGCCGAGATCGGCTACGTGCCCAATCCGCAGGCCCGCGCCCTTGCCCTGCGCCGCAATTTCCTGATCGGCCTGATCCACGACAATCCCAACGCGCAGATGGTGCTGGGGGTGCAGGAAGGCATTCTCGAGGCCATTCGCGACACCGAGTTCGCCCTCGTCGTGCGCCCGGTGGACCGCCACGCGCCGACGATGCTCGACGATATCCGCCGCTTCATCGAACAGCAGCGGCTCTACGGCGTCTTGCTGCTGCCGCCGATTTCCGAGAACGACGAACTGGCGGCGGTCTGCCGCGAGCTGGGCTGCACGCTGGTGCGCATGGGCTCGGCCAGGCTGGACCACGACCGGCACCTCGTGGCTTCGAACGATCGCCACGCCGTGCGCGAGGCGGTGTCCTGGCTGACCACCCTCGGCCATCGCCGCATCGGCTTCATTGCCGGGCCTGAGGGCTTCCGCTCGGCAAGCGAGCGCGAACTCGGCTTCATCGACGGACTGGCCTCGGCCGGACTGAAGCTCGACCCCGCCCTTTCCCAGCGCGGCAACTACCGCTTCGAATCGGGCCTGGCCGCGGGCGAGCGCCTGCTCTCCGCCGATCCGCGTCCTACCGCGATCTTCTCCAGCAACGACGAGATGGCGGCAGGCGTGCTCCATGCCGCGCGGGCCAAGGGGATTTCGGTGCCCGAGCAACTCTCGATCATCGGCTTCGACGATACCGCCATCGCCGCGCATATCTGGCCGCCGCTCACCACCGTGCGCTGGCCGATCGTGGCCATGGCGACCGCCGCCGCGCACAAGCTAATCGAACCGGCCAATGCCGCCGACCAGCCCTCGCTGTTCCTGTCCGATCTCGTGCGCCGGGCCTCGGTCGCACCGCCCTCATCCGGCACCTGACAGCGCCTGCTCCCGCAACCGACCCACGCAACAGGCCCGGCAATATCGGTCCTCCGCATTGACACCGGTTACCAAGACCGGATAAGACTTGACCTGAGGCGTAATGACGTCCCACCATACGGAACTGAATTCCACAAGGGAGAGTCCCCCGTGTTCTGCAAGACCTACCACGCCACCCATCCCGACATGATGGAGTGCGTCTCCAACGAGGAACTGCGCGATCGCTACCTCGTCGGCGGCATGTTCGAAGACGGCAAGGTCAACCTCAACTATTCGCATAACGAACGCTTCGTGATCGGCGGCGCGGTGCCCTCTCAGGGTCCGCTCAAGCTGCCCGCGCAGACCGTTCCCAAGAGCGCGGAAGGCAAGCCGTTCCTGGAGCGCCGCGAAGCCGGCATCACCAATATCGGCGGCCCCGGCGCGATCACGGTCGACGGCCAGCGCTTCGAAGTGGGCAACAAGGAATGCCTCTATGTGCCGATGGGCTCGGACGAGGTGATCTTCGAAGGCGAGACCGCGCGTTTCTATATCGCCTCGGTTCCCGCCCACAAGGCCTGCCCGATCAAGCTCATCACGCTTGAAAACGCCAACCCGCTGGCGCGCGGCGACCTGGCCAATTCGAACCAGCGCACGATCTACCAGCTCGTCATCCCCGGCGTCTGCGAGAGCGCGCAGCTGCTGCTGGGCCTTACCGTGCTGGAGGAAGGCTCGGTCTGGAACACCATGCCGCCGCACCTTCATGACCGCCGCAGCGAGATCTACCTCTACTTCGAACTGCCCGAAGAGAACGACCGGATCTTCCACTACATGGGCGAGCCGGAACAGATGCGCCATATCGTGATCGCCAACGAAGAGGCCGTGATCAGCCCGCCCTGGTCGATCCACATGGGTTCGGGCACCAAGAAATACGCGTTCATCTGGGCCATGGGCGGGGAAAACCTCGACTATACCGACATGAACGTGCTGGATATCTGCCAGCTTCAGTAGGCCCATCGCCCCTGGCGGGGCGGAACGGGAACACGGTGGCAAGTCGATCCGGGGCATGGCTCCGGGTCGCTTCGACCTGCCACGAACGAGATTGGGACAGGACTGAACTTTATGGCGATTTCCTTCAGCCTCGAAGGCAAGGCCGCGCTGGTGACCGGCGCCAATACCGGGATCGGGCAGGCCATAGCCGTGGCGCTCGCCGAGGCCGGTGCCGATGTCGCGCTGGCCGGGCGCAGCGAACCCGCCGAGACTCTCGCCCTGATCGCGGCGACCGGGCGCAAGGCGGTGAACATCAAGGCCGACCTTTCCTCGATCGAACCCGTCGGCCGCGTCATCGCGGAAGCCGAAGCGGGTCTCGGCAAAGTGGATACCCTGGTCAACAATGCCGGGATCATCCGCCGCGACGACCTGCTGCAGTTCTCCGAGGAAGACTGGGACGCGGTGATCGACACCAATCTCAAGACCCTGTTCTTCCTCAGCCAGGCGGCGGCCAAGGGCATGGCCGCGCGGGGGAGCGGCAAGATCGTCAACATCGCCTCGCTGCTGACCTTCCAGGGCGGCATCCGCGTGCCCAGCTATGCGGCGGCGAAGTCCGGCGTGGGCGGCGTTACCAAGGCCATGGCCAACGAGCTGGCCGCCAGGGGCGTGCAGGTGAACGCGATCGCGCCGGGCTATATCTCCACCAACAATACCGCCGCCCTGCAAGGCGACGAGACGCGCAACCGCCAGATTCTGGAGCGGATCCCGACCGGCCGCTGGGGCCGTCCCGAAGATATTGCGGGCGCTGCGGTGTTCCTGGCTTCCCCGGCATCGGACTATGTGACAGGACACGTGCTCGCCGTGGACGGCGGTTGGCTAGCACGCTGAGGAATATCGATAGAATGACCGGTCACGTTACCTGCTTCGGCGAAGTTCTCATCCGTTTCGCCACCCATGATGCGCGGCTGATGGTCCAGTCGGATGCGCTCGACATGGTGGTCGGCGGGGCGGAAGCGAATGTCGCCTCGGGCCTCGCCTCGCTCGGGCATCCGGTGCGCATGGTGTCGCGCCTGCCCGCCAGCCCGCTGGGCGACAAGGCCCGCGCGGCGCTCGGCGCGGCGGGGATCGGCCTGTCCGGCGTGACCTCCGGGCCGGGGCGCATGGGCCTCTACTTCCTCGAAACCGGCGCCGGTCTGCGGCCCTCCTCGATTACTTACGACCGCGCGGGCAGCGCCTTCGCGCAATCGGCGGTGGAGCATTTCGACTTCGCCGCCGCGCTGGACGGCGCCCGGCTGCTGCACCTTTCGGGTATCACGCCCGCGCTCGGCCCCGGCGGCGTGGCGCTGGCCAAGGCCGCCGTGCGCGCGGCGCAGGAAGCGGGCGTGCCGATCTGCTTCGACGGCAACTACCGCGCGCTGCTCTGGGAAAGCTGGGACAGCAACCCGCGCGAAGTGCTGACCGAGCTGGTCTCCGCCGCCACGGTGATGATCGGCAACCACCGCGACATCTCGCTCCTGCTCGGCAAGACGTTCTCGGGCGACGGCGAGGATCGCCGCCGCGAGGCAGCGGAAGCGGCCTTCGCCGCCTTCCCGGGCCTCCAGGTGATCGCCTCCACCGCGCGCCACGTCGTCAACGCGGCGCACCACCGTATCGCCGCGCGGGTCGATGCGCGCGATAGCGGCTACCAGACCGACGAGGCCGACGTGACCGGCATCGTCGACCGCATCGGCACCGGAGACGCTTTCGCGGCGGGCGTGCTGCACAAGTGGCTGGAAGGCGCGGACATCCGCGCCATGGCCGATGCCGGGCTGGCCTATACGGTGCTCAAGCATTCGCTTCACGGCGACATGAGCCTGATCGGCAAGGCGGAACTCGAAGCGTTCTCGATCGCGGGAGCTGACGTGCGGCGCTGACCGGCAGGAACAGGTCGTCCCGGACCTGATCCGGGACAGCTGGCCTGACCGCGCCCGGCCCGCAGACTCGCGCCTCAAGGACTGACAGCGGTCCCGGATCAAGTCCGGGACGACGGGATGGGGGAGAGAAGCACATGACGGCCAGCGGCATGACCCGGCGCTCGCTCGTGACGACGGCAGCCGCCGCCGTGGCGGCCGGTTCCGCCCCTCTCCTTGCACGGTCTCCGACAACTCCGGTCGTGGGCCGCTACTTCGGCCTCGACGAACAGGGCGTGCGCGCCTTCAGGGGCATCCGCTATGGCCGCGCGGCGCGCTTCGCCCGTGCCGTGGCCGAGCCCTGGGACGGCCCGCGCGCCGATGCGCTAAGCTTCGGCCCGATCTGCCCGCAGCGCGGCATGGATGGCGAGCCGCAGTCCGAGGACTGCCTCTTCCTCAACGTCTGGACGCCCGAGGCGAACCCGGCCGCCCGGCGCGCGGTCATGGTCTATTTCCACGGCGGCGCCTATACCACCGGCTCGGTCACCGACCCGCTGACACAAGGCGCGCGGCTGGCGGCGGAGGGCGACGTGGTGGTCGTCACCGTCAATCACCGGCTCAATGCGCTGGGCTATGCCTGGCTGAAACCTTTCGGCACGCGCTATGCCGATAGCGGCAATCTCGGTCAGCTCGACCTGATCCTCGCCCTGCAATGGGTGCGCGCGCATATCGCCGCGTTCGGCGGCGATCCGGCGCGGGTCATGGTGTTCGGCCAGTCCGGCGGCGGCGCCAAGATCGCGACGCTCATGGCCATGCCCGCCGCCGCAGGCCTGTTTCACAGCGCCGCCACGATGAGCGGGCAACAGGTCCAGGCCAGTGGGCCGATGCATGCCTGGGCGCGTACCCAGGCGCTGATGGCGGCGCTGAAGCTGGCGCCCGGCGATGTCGAAGGCCTGCGCACGATGCCGGTCGAGCGATTGGTCGAAGGGCTCGCCGCCAGCGATCCCGTGATGCGCGGCCCGGTCTATTTCGGCCCGGTGCTGGACATGACCAACCTGCCGCGCCACCCCTTCTGGCCGGACGCCGCGCCGCAGTCGCGCGCGGTGCCGATGATCCTCGGCAATACGCACGAGGAAACCCGCGCCTTCATCGATCCGCGCGGCAGCAAGCTCAAGGGTCTCGACTGGAGCAATCTGGCGGAGCGCATGGGCCGCGAGGTGAAGATCGACCTCGACCCGCAATGGGTGGTGGACCAGTACCGCGCCCGCGAACCGCTCTGGAGCGCGGAGCAGGTGTTCTATGCCGCCACCACGGCGGGCCGGTCCTGGCCGGGACAAGTGATCGAGGCGGACGAACGCGCGAGAGCCGGGGCCGCCGCCACCTGGGTCTACCAGCTCGAACGCCCCTCCCCCATCGATCCCCTGCGGGGCGCGGCGCATACCGACGATATTCCCTACGTCTTCGGCACGCTGGACGCACCCGGCAGCTATTCGGGCAGCGACGCCGCCGCGCAGGCGCTTGGCCGGGCGATGATGGGCGCCTTTACCGGGCTGGCCAGGACCGGGCGGCCGGGGCTGCCCGGCTGGTCGAACTATGTCCTGCCGTCCCGCGCGACGATGATGTTCGGCAACACCGTCCGCATGGAAAACGACCCGCGCGGCTGGCAGCGCGAACTCTGGGCGAGAGCGCCCTACGTCCAGCCCGGAAGCTGATTCCTCCCCGTTTCGGGGAGGAACTAAATGGCCATCCACGCCAGACCGGCCAGGACCGCCGCTTGCAGCGTCACGATCGCGAAAAGCCGGCCGACGAAAGGCTGCTTGCGCGTCTTGTGGCGCAGGACGCGGCGGGCCAGCAGGGCGCCGGGAGAGCCTCCGGCCGCCGCCAGGGCCAGGAGGCGCCGTTCCGGCACGCGGCGCCCGCCCGCCATGGCCCGGCCCTTGTCGAAGGCGAAAGCGAAGAAGGCGGCAAGGTTCATCAGGCCGAGGTAGACGGCGAGTGCGGCGGACATATCCATGCCCGCGCCTTTCTCAGTCCAGCGGCGCGACGTCCACTGAGAACAGCATGGTCTGCTGCGACGATCCCCGGAACGTGCCGTCGAGCGGGGCGACATCGGAATAGTCGCGGCCCATGCCGATGAAGACATGGTCGGTATCGGCCAGGATGGCATTGGTGGGATCGAAACCGACCCAGCCGAGTTCCTCGCCGCACCACAGGTTCACCCAGGCATGCATGGCGTCCACCCCCACCAGCCGCGCCTGCCCCGGCGGCGGCAGGGTGCGCAAGTAGCCGCTGACATAGGCCGCCGGAATGCCGTGGGCACGCGCGGCGATGATCATGATATGGCTGAAGTCCTGACAGACCCCGTGGCGCGCGTGGAAGGCCTCGATCGGCGGGGTATCCGCCGCCGTAGCCCCGGAATCGTAGGCGAACTGATCGTGGATCGCCGTCATCAGCGCGCGCCCGGCATCCATCACCGGCATCGCATCGCTCAGGAACCCGCTGGACCAGAGGGCGATGTCGCGCTCCGGGGCGGCGAGGGGCGAGGCGAAAATGTAGGACGCCGGCCCCAGCGCCGAGAGATCGGGCAGCCGCATGGCCCGTTCGCGCAAGTCGGAAAGGACCGGCCCGCTTGCGGCGGTGACGTAGAACGGCAGGGCTTCGCGCTCCACCACGAAGCGGCTGTCTATCCGCAACCGGCTGATCGGTTCGCGCAAGGAAAAGCGGGTCTCGTTGACGTAGTAGCCGCCGTCGCCATCCGTCACTTGCGCCGGGCCGGGGTCCAGCGCGAGGGCATAGTCGCTGACCTGCTGGCCGGGCCAGGACGCCGGGCGCAGCCGCACGTTGAACTGCGCGAGCTGCACGGGCGCGGCATATTCCAGGGTCGTGGCATGGCTGACGGCGTAGCGCATCACAGCACCGGGGTCCGTTTCTCCGCCTCGTCGGGATCGAACTGTAGAAAATAGCGCGAGGAAATGGCGTCGGACAAGTCCAGCAGCCGCGCCTCGATCCCGGCGATCCAGTTCCAGTCGGTATCCCCCGCCGTCGCCGCCTGGACTTCGCCCAGCAGCGCCCGCGCCGCGCGCATCGGCGGCTCGGGCAAGTTGTCGTCGCGGGCGCTGGGAAGCGCGGCGAGGTGCTCGACCACGCCCGCGATCTGGAACACCAGCGCGCGCGGATTGTCGGGATCGAGCAGGACGAGATCGCGTACCGGTCCCGGCATCGGCCCGGTCAGGTAGCGGGTGCGGTAGATGATCTGGCTGTCGCAAAGGTCGAGCAGGACACCCAGCGCGCCCGGCGCTTCCGCCAGTTCGCCAAGGCGGCGGACCATGCGGCAGATGCCCTGTGCGCGCTCCATGCGCTGGCCGATCTCCAGGAAGCGCCAGGCCGCCGAGCGCACCATGTTTTCGGAAACCAGGCCGGACAAGGCGCTGAAATGCTCGGTCAGCGTGCGAACGGCGCCCAGCAGGCTGGCCGGACGGTGCAAGTCGAAGTCCGGCATTGGCCTGCTGACGAGGCGCCAGAAATCCCGCGCAAAACGCTCGCGCAGCGAAAGCCCCACCGCCTGCCTGCGCCTGAGCAGCGCGGCGACGCCGCCGGGAAGCTGCGTCTCTCCCAGGGCCGCGGCGCAGGTGGCGGCGGCGGGCTGGCCGGGCGGCGGCGCGAGCACGGCTCCGCTTTCCACCAGCATGTCCACCAAGGCCTGCAGCACCCCGGATTCGTCGCCCGTACCGTCATAGGTGCTGGCGCTCAGGCCCCCGTCCACTTCCACCGAGCCGTCGAGCAGCGCCCGCAGCAGGCGGGTGACGAACTGCGCGCGTTCGTTGTAGCGGCCGAACCAGAACAGGTTGTCCGCCGCCTGGCTGGCGAGGATCCCGCCCCCGCGCGAGATCGGCGGCTCGCCCGCGGCGCGCACCGGCTGGAACCCGGCACCGGGCTGGTCCTCGATCACCCAGAGATCGGCGGAAAGATCGCCCTCGCCCATCAGCGAAGTCGGCAGCGCCTTGGCCGAGGACAGGCGCGCGAACCCGCCGGGCATAACCCTCCATGCGCCTTCCGCATCGCGCGCCACGAAAGCGCGTACCGTGAAGGGCCGGGGTGCGAGTTCACCGGCGATGATCGCGGGAGTGGTGGAAAGCTTGACGATCTCCTGCCCGCAATAGTCCATCGGGCGCCGGGAAAGCGCTTCGAGCAGGGCCGTGCGCTCGGCCCCGGAAAGCTCGGACGCGGCGACAGGCTCGCGGCGGGAGAGGCCCTCGACCGGCTGGCCGAAGGCGGGCAGGACTGCCAGTTCGTCCAGCCGCGCGGCCACGGTGGCGCTTTCGGCCGCCTGCCCGCACCACCAGGTGGCGATATTCGGCAGCAGCGGTTCCTCGCCCAGCAGGACCCGGCAGAGGCGCGGCATGAAGGCGGCGAAGGCAGGCGTTTCCAGCACTTCGGTGCCCGGCCAGTTGACCATGCCGACACTGCCGCCCGCCCAGGCCTCGAACAGGTTGGCGACGCCGAGCCGAGACTTGGCGTCGAACGAGAGCGGATCGAGCGCATCGGTATTGATCCAGCGCCAGATCGCATCGACGCGCTTGGGCCCGGCGATCGTGCCGACCCATAGCCGGTCCTCCACCACCGAGAGATCCCGCCCCTCGACCAGCGGAAAGCCGAGATAGCGCGCGAGATGGGCCTGTTCGGCGTAAGTCTGGTTGAAGCGCCCGGCCGTGAGCAGGGCGATGCGCGGCGATTCGCGCCCGCAGGCTGCCACCATGCCTGCGCGCATCTGCCCGAAGAACTCGACGATGCGCCGCACATGGTTGTCGGCCAGCACGGTGCCGCCGGTACGCGTCATCGCCAGGCGGTTTTCCAGGGCATAGCCGATGCCGCTGGCCATGCGCACCCGGTCCTGCAACACCCGCCAGTGTCCGCGCGGCCCCCGCGCAAGGTCGGCGGAATAGACCTGGATGAAGTGGCCGTCACCGCCTTGCCCGCCCTGAGGCGCGCGGCCGGGCATCTTGCGCGCGAAATAGGGGCTGCCGGCAATGACGGCGGCGGGAAGGTGCCCCTCCCTGACCAGCCGCTGCGGCCCGTAGATGTCCGCGGCGAGCCTTTCGAACAATGTGGCGCGCTGGATCAGGCCGCGCTCGATTTCCGCCCATTCCGCCGATCCCACCACCAGCGGCATGGCGTTGAGCGGCCAGTCGCGCTCCTCCTCGTCCCCGGTGACGCGGAACGTCAGGCCGAGATCGGCGGCATGGCGGGTTGCCGCATCCTGCAAGGCCGAGGGGTCGCCTTCGGCCAGCAGCGAAAGCCCCGCCGCCACCTTGTGCCAGTGCGCGGCGATCGGCTCGGCAGCGTCCCCGAACAGGTCTCCGCCGCTGACCGCCACGGGATAGGCATCCAGCCACCCCGCAGCGGGTCCGATCAGGTCCGTGGGACCGGAAGGGGAAACGAGAGACATAGGCTCACACTACGCGCGGCGGGCGGCGAAGATCCAGCGAACAGGGAAATTCGCCCGGCGCTTCCTCCGGCGGGAGCGGCAGGCTACCCGGCGAATGGCCGTGCGGCAGGAACCGCGCCTTGCGCCGCGCTTCCGCCTCGTAGCCGTTGATCGGCACATCGTCGTAATTGCGGCCGCCCGGATGGGCGACATGATAGACGCAGCCGCCCAGCGAGCGCCGGTTCCACAAGTCGTAGATATCGAACGTGAGCGGCGCATGGGCGGCCATCATCGGATGGAGGCATTCGGCAGGCGCCCAGGCCTTGTAGCGTACGCCCCCGATCCCCACCGGGCCTACCCCCACCTCGCCCGCACCGGTCATCGTCAGCGGCACGCGGCGGCCGTTGCAGGAAATGACGTGGCGCCCGGCCACCAGCCCCTGCGCCCGAACCTGGAGGCGCTCGGTGGAACTGTCGACATAGCGCACGGTGCCGCCGATCGCGCCGGTTTCGCCCAGCACGTTCCACGGCTCCAGCGCATGGCTGATTTCCAGCGAGACGCCCCCGCCCTCCACCGCGCCGTGGACGGGGAAACGGAACATGCGCTGCGCCTCGAACCAGGCGGGATCGAAGCGGTAGCCCGCCCGGCCGAGGTCATCCAGCACATCGAGGAAATCGGCCCAGACGAAATGGCCCAGCATGAACCGGTCGTGGAGCTGCGTGCCCCAGCGCACCAGTTCGCCCCCTTGCGGTTCCTTCCAGAACCAGGCGGTGAGCGCCCGCAGCAGCAGTTGCTGGGCCAGGCTCATCTTCGCATCGGGCGGCATCTCGAAGCCGCGAAACTCGACGAGGCCGAGACGGCCGGTCGGCCCGTCGGGGCTGAACAGCTTGTCGATGCAGATCTCGGTGCGATGGGTATTGCCGGTGACGTCCACCAGCAGGTTGCGCAGCAGGCGGTCGATCACCCAGGGGGCGGGCGGGGCTTGCTCCCCATCCGGTCCCGGCACTTGCGCCAGGGCGATCTCCAGTTCGTAGAGCGCATCGTGCCGGGCCTCGTCGATGCGCGGCGCCTGGCTGGTCGGGCCGATGAACAGGCCGGAGAACAGGTAGCTGAGCGAGGGATGGCGCTGCCAGTAGGTGACGAAGCTCTTCAGCAGGTCCGGGCGGCGGATGAAGGGGCTTTCGAGCAGGCTCGGCCCGCCCAGCACGATGTGATTGCCGCCGCCGGTGCCGATCGAGCGGCCATCGACCATGAACTTGTCCGCCGTCAGCCCCACGTCGCGCGCGGCGTCGTAGAGCGTCTCGGTGATCTCCACGGTCTCGCGCCATGAGGCCGAGGGGTGGATGTTCACTTCGATCACGCCGGGGTCGGGCGTGACTTTCAGCACTTGCAGGCGCGGGTCGGGCGGCGGCGGATAGCCTTCGATGCGGATCGGCAAGCCGTGCCGCTCGGCCACGACTTCCACCGCGGCGATGAGTTCGAGATAGTCTTCCAGCCGCTCGGTGGGCGGGATGAACACGGCCAGATAGTCCCCGCGCGGCTCCACGGTGATCGCGGTGCGCACCGCGCCCTCGATGATCCGCTGCTCGACCAGGTCCTGCGCGCCGTGCCCGCCTTCGGCCTGCTCGACATGCTGCACCCGCTGCGCGCCGAGATGTTCCGCCCCCCGTGCCGCCGCCTGCTCCCGGAAATCGCCCAGCGGCACGCGCGGCTCGGCCGTGTCGCGCGGGTGGATATAGGGATAGTCGGAAGGCGGCACATAAGGCAGCGAACCGAGCGGCAGGCGGTAACCGAGCGCGGAATCGCCCGGCACCGCAGTCAGCATGTCCTTGCGCAGGCGCCAGCGCTCGCTCTTCCAGCGCACCGGAGAGGCATCCGCCGCATTCCAGCGCTGCACCGGCAGGACATAGCCCACCGCCTTGTCCAGCCCGCGCCGGTAGGTTCGCACGAAGCGGCGCGCCAGTTCCTCGTCGGCCACCTTGGGGTCGAGCGGCGTGACGTTGACGGGCAGCTCGGCTTCCTTCTCCGCCCAGTCCCCGGTGTCCTCGTAGACCGGCTGGACGAAGCCTTCCTCGACGCCGAGGCCCCGCGCCGTCTCGCGCAGCAGGGTTTCGGCCAGGGCCACGTCGAGCGTAGGCGCAGGTTCGGCCTCGTCGTGCTGCCCGCGCGGATGCTCGGGCGCGATCAGCGCAGGGTCGCGCCAGATCGGCGTGCCGTCCTTGCGCCAGTAGATCGAAAAGCCCCAGCGCGGCAGGCTCTCGCCCGGATACCACTTGCCCTGCCCGTAATGGAGCAGCGAACCGGGTGCGAACTTCTCTCGCAGGAGGCGGATCAGGCGGTCGGCATAGGCCGCCTTGGTCGGGCCGACAGCGCCGTTGTTCCACTCGTCCGCCTCGAAATCGCGGTCGGCGATGAACGTCGGCTCGCCGCCCATCGTCAGCTTGGCACCCACAGCGTCAAGGTCCGCATCGACCCGGTCGCCAAGCTCGAGCAGGGCCTGCCAGCGTTCCTCGGTGAAAGGCCGGGTGATCCGCACCGCCTCGGCGATGCGGCTGACGCCCATCTCGAAATGGAAGTCCACTTCCGCAGGCTCGGCCATGCCCTCGATCGGGGTGGCGGAGCGATAGTGAGGCGCGGCGCAGAGCGGGATATGCCCCTCCCCCGCGAACATGCCGGACGTGGCGTCGAGCGCGATCCAGCCCGCGCCCGGCACGTAGGCCTCGGCCCAGGCGTGGAGGTCCGTCACGTCCTCCAGCACCCCCTGCGGCCCTTCCTTGGGGATCACGTCGGCCACGAGCTGGATCGAATAGCCCGAGACGAACCGCGCCGCGAAGCCCAGGCGGCGCAGCAGCTGCACCAGCAGCCAGGCCGAATCGCGGCACGAGCCGATCCCCGCCGCCAGGGTTTCCTCCGGGGTCATCACCCCGGTCTCCATGCGGATCACATAGCCGATGCGCTCTTGCAGGCGGCGGTTGATCTCCACCAGGAAATCGACCGTGCGTCCCTCGTAGCCGAGGTGCGACGCCACCAGCGATTCGAACAGCGGCCCCTGTTCCTCCAGCTCGAAACAGGCGGCCAGATCGGATTGCAGCACCGGCGAATAGGCGAAAGGATAGTTCTCCGCCTCCGGCTCCACGAAGAAGTCGAAGGGGTTGATCACGGCCAGGTCGGCCAGCAGGTCCACCTCGATCGAAAAATGATCGACCGGATCGGGGAACACCACGCGCGCCTGCCAGTTACCGTGCGGATCCTGCTGCCAGTTCAGGAAATGCTCGGGCGGGCTGATCTTGAGCGAATAGTTCGGCACCGCCGTGCGGCTGTGCGGCGCCGGACGCAGCCGGATCACCTGGGGGCCGAGACGCACCCGCCGGGAATAGCGGTAGCGTGTGAGATGGTGGAGCGCCGCCTTGATCATCAGGCGTGACTGTGCGTCAAACGATGCTGCACTGCAACGATGTTCCATCATCGTGGTCAACAAAGGCGGATTGATTGCGCGAAAACTCGGCGCGCGGGAATAACCGCCGGACAGAAGACTGGCTCAATTGAAGCCAAGCTGTCATGATGCGCGTGCAAGGGCCTAAACCGTAGAAGGGGCAAAAGTGAAGACCAGCGATATGCTCGAAGTTTCCGAAACCACTGAAGAACAGGACGGCGCAGAGGCCGTAGCGCTTGCCGACCAGCCCTCCCGTTTCTTCAACCGCGAGCTGAGCTGGCTCGCTTTCAACGAGCGTGTCCTGGCCGAAGCCACGAACCCCAATTATCCGCTGTTGGAACGGCTGCGGTTTCTCTCGATTTCCGGCAGCAATATCGACGAATTCCTGATGGTGCGCGTCGCCGGCCTGTCCGGGCAGGTGCGCCGCCAGATCGAGGAAATCTCGATCGACGGCCTCACCCCCTCGCAGGCCCTCGCCTCCACCCACGAAAAGGTGATCGCGCTGGAGCAGATCCAGCAGGAAATCTGGAAGGGCCTCAAGGTCCAGCTGGGCGAAAGCGGCATCCGCGTAGTGGGCGACGAGCGGCTCGACGGCGATCGCGAGGCCTGGCTGCGCAGCTATTTCCTCGAACATGTCATGCCGGTGATCACGCCCCAGGCGATCGACCCGGCGCACCCCTTCCCCTTCGTGGCCAACCAGGGCATCGGCGTGCTCTTCGCGCTGACCCGCCTGGCGGACGATGCGCCGGTCATGGAAATGGTGCTGATCCCCGCCCCCCTACCCCGCTTCGTGCGCATTCCGGGTGAGGAAGCGGCCTGGATCTCGATCGAGGACCTGATCTGCCGCAATGCAGGCGAACTGTTCCCCGGCTTCGGGGTCAACGGCCACGGCGTGTTCCGCATCCTGCGCGACAGCGATATCGAGATCGAGGAAGATGCCGAGGATCTGGTGCGCTACTACCGCACCGCCATCCAGCGCCGCCGCCGCGGCCTCGTCATCGTGCTCCAGCTTCAGGGCGCCTTCGATCCCTCGGCCGAGGACCTGCTGCGCAACCAGCTGGGCCTCGACAAGGCGCTGATCATGAAGACGGAAGGCCTGATCGGCTTCTCCGGCCTTTCCGCGATCTGCGACGAGGACCGGCCGGAACTCAAGTTCGAGCCTTATTCCCCCCGCTATCCCGAACGCATCCTCGAGCATGACGGCGACATCTTCGCCGCCATCCGCGAGAAGGACATCGTCGTCCAGCATCCCTACGAAAGCTTCGAGGTGGTGATCGACTTCCTGCGCCAGGCCGCCCGCGACCCGGACGTGATCGCCATCAAGCAGACCCTCTACCGCGCCGGCAAGCAGTCCGCGATCATCTCCGCGCTGATCTACGCCGCCGAACAGGGCAAGTCGGTAACGGCCGTGGTCGAGCTGAAGGCCCGCTTCGACGAGGAGCAGAACCTGCTCTGGGCCAGCCAGCTCGAACGCGCGGGCGTTCAGGTGATCTACGGCTTCGTGGACTGGAAAACCCACGCCAAGACCTCGATGATCGTGCGCCGCGAGGGTGAGGGTTATCGCACCTACTGCCACTTCGGCACCGGCAACTACCACCCGATCACCGCGCGCATCTATACCGACTTGTCCTACTTCACCGCCGATCCGGCGATGGGGCGCGATGTGGGCCGGCTGTTCAACTTCATCACCGGCTACGTCGAACCCAAAGTCACCGAGTGCCTCTCGATCTCGCCGATCTCGCTGCGCTCGACGATCTATGCCGGGATCGACGGAGAGATCGAGAACGCCCGCGCCGGCAAGCCTGCGGCGATCTGGGCCAAGCTCAATTCGCTGACCGATCCCGACCTGATCGACCGGCTCTATGCCGCCAGCCAAGCGGGCGTCGATATCGATCTGGTGGTGCGCGGCATCTGCTGCCTGCGTCCGGGGATCGAGGGCCTTTCCGAGAATATCGCCGTCAAATCAATCATCGGCCGCTTCCTCGAACATTGCCGCATCTGGGCTTTCGCCAACGGCGCCGAACTGCCCAACCGCAAGGCCAAGGTCTACATCACGTCGGCCGACGCGATGAGCCGCAATCTCGACCGCCGTGTGGAAGTGATGGTGCCGATCACCAACAAGACCGTCCACGACCAGGTGCTGGACCAGGTCATGCTGGCCAATCTGCTGGACACCGAACAGTCCTGGATTCTCCATCCCGACGGCAGCTACGACCGGGTGGGAGAAGTGGACAACCCCTTCAATCTCCACCGCTATTTCATGACCAACCCGTCGCTTTCGGGGCGCGGTGCATCGCTTGCCAGTGGACGAAAAGTGCCAAAGCTCTCGCTAAGACGCGGCAATATCTGACATAGGGGGTGCAGGCTGCCCGGTTTCGGGCGATTCGTCTGAACGGAATGATCGGCATTAGCCAAAGCAGCGAAAAGCGCGCAATCATCGACATCGGTTCGAATACGGTTCGCTTGGTCGTCTATAACGGACCGCCACGCGCTCCGGTCGTTATCCTGAACGAAAAGGTCAATGCCCGGCTCGGCCGCGATCTGGGCAAGACCGGGGCGATCAACGAAAAGTCGATGAAGACCGCGCTGGTGGCGCTGGCCCGTTTCTCGGGGCTGCTGCGCCTGCTCGACGTCAGGGACGTGGAATGCGTGGCCACGGCCGCCGCGCGCGATGCCTCCAACGGCAAGGTGTTCCTGGACGCCGTGCGCCAGTTTGGCCTTTCGCCGCGCCTGCTTTCGGGTGAGGAAGAGGCCCGCGCCAGCGCCACCGGCGTGATCGCCGCCTTCCCCGGCGCGCAAGGCGTCGCGGCCGATCTCGGCGGCGGCAGTCTCGAACTCGTCGAGATCGCGGACGGTCGCAGCACGGGCGGCATTACCCTGCCGCTGGGCACCCTGCTGCTGCCGGATCTCCGCGCGGCGGGCGAGGCGAAGTTCTCCGAGACCGTGAAGAAAGGCCTCGACAGGGCCGGGTGGGACCGGGGGCGCGGCCAGCCGCTCTACATCGTCGGCGGTTCCTGGCGTGCCCTGGCGCTTCAGGCCATGCGCGCGCTCGACTTCCCGGTGGACGATCCCCACGGCTTCGAACTGCCCGCCTCCGAGGCCATGCGGCTCGCCCGGATCTTCGCCAGGGGCAAGCTCAACAACGTCGATCCGCGCATCTCTACCAGCCGCCTCGCCAGCCTGCCGGACGCCGCCGCGCTGATGGTGGAAGTGATCGCCCGGCTCAAGCCGTCGAAGCTGGTATTCTCGTCCTGGGGCCTGCGCGAAGGCCTGCTCCATGCCCAGCTTCCCGCCGAGATCCAGGCGCAGGACCCGATGCTGGCCAGCGTCGCGGGCTTCTCCGCCTCGGCCCGCGTCACCGCCGAGGATGCCATGGCCCTGGCCCGCTGGACGGCCCCGGTCTGCCGCGAGGAACCGCAGGACCGCCAGCTCCGCCAGGCCTCCGGCCTGCTCGCCCTCGCCGCCATGCGCACCGAACCGAACTTGCGCACCGAGGAAGCCATGACCTGGGCGCTACGCAAGCGCTGGATCGGCCTCGACATGCACGGGCGCGGGATGATGGCCATGACCGTCTTCGCCAATTCCGGCCAGACCGAAGTGCCCGAGCAGTTCACCCGCCTCGCCTCGCAGGAGGATCTCGACCGCGCGATCGGCTGGGGTCTTGCGGTGCGCCTGTGCCGCCGCCTCACCGGCTGCTCCGCGACGGGCCTCGCCCGTACCTCGATCCGCAGCGAGGACGGCAAGCTGGTCCTGGCCCTCGATGCCTCGATGCGCCCGCTCTACAGCCCCGGCGTGGCCAAGGACCACAAGGCGCTGGCCGACTGGCTTGGGCTGGAATGCGAAGTCCGCGATTCGAGCGGACTGGCTCTGGTGGACTGAACGACAGGCGCGGCTTTGCGCTTGTCACGAGGGCAGAGTTTGTCGCGAGAATCGCGCCGTAAACCGACGTCATCCTGAACTTGTTTCAGGATCTATCTTGCCGATCGAACTGCCGTCGATGGTCAGAAATGGATCCTGAAACAAGTTCAGGATGACGGTTGTTCTTGAACGGGGTGATGCGCCTATAGTGCCGCCGATAGAGACGACGGGCAGTAGCACCACTACCCCACCAGACTCGCGCTTTCGGCAATGGCCGAGATGCCGCGCTTGCCGCCCTGACGGTCCAGCTGGACGACGATATCGATCACCGAGGCCGCATATTCCAGCGTCTCGGCGCGGGTGAGGCCGATGCCGGTCTGCATCGACATCAGCGCGATCTGTTCCAGCGCGCCGCGCGGGGTGTTCGCGTGGACGGTGGAGAACGAGCCGGGGTGGCCGGTATTAATCGCGCGCAGGAACGAGACGGTCTCACTGCCGCGCAGCTCGCCCAGCACGATGCGGTCGGGGCGCAGGCGCAGCGCGGCCTGGAGCAGGTCGTTGGCGGAAACCTTGGCCTCGCCCAGTTCGCCCTTCACCGCGATCAGGCCCACGCCGTTGGCGCCCGGCAGGCGCAGTTCGGCGGTATCCTCGACCAGGACGACGCGCTCATGCTCCGGTATCTCGGACAGCATGGCGTTGAGGAAAGTGGTCTTGCCGGTGGAGGTGCCGCCGGAGATCAGGATCGTGCGGCGGCGCCGGATGGCATCGCGCAGGAAGGCGATAGGCTCGGCCATGGGATCGGGCGTCGGCGCTTCCTCCGGTGCGGCGATGGGGCCGCGATCGTAGGCGTCCAACGGCAGTTCCAGCAGGCGGTGGCGGCGGATCGCCATGGCCCAGTTGGCACGCGTCGCGGGCGGCCCGACCAGCTGGATACGCGCGCCGCTCTGGCTGCCGTAGCCGGGCAGCGTGGCGGAAAGCAGCGGATGTTCGCGGTTGATGCCCTGATGGCTGATCCGCGCGACCTGCTCGGCCAGGCGCTGGAGCAGACGGTTGTCCATTTCCGGCAGCATGATGTGCTGCATGCCGGGATGGGCGGCATCCTCCACCCAGATCTCGCCGGGGCGGTTGACCAGGATTTCGGTGACGCTCTCCCGGTCCAGCCAAGGCCGCAAGGGCGCGAGATAGGCGTCGAGATAGACGGAGCGCGCCGCCGCCAAGGTGGGCGGCGCCTCAGCCACCGGCGCGGCGCCTTGCAGAGTGAGGATATCGGCCATCGTGCGTCACTGGACCTGGCTGAAATCGAGATCCTTGGCGGTGAACACCCGGATCGGCTCGCCCTGTCGCACGCGGATCGTCGGGCCGACGCTGCCGCTCTGCTGGACTGCCGCCGCTGCCGCCGACTGGCCGCCGCCGATCACCACGCTGGAGCCGCTGGTGGCCAGCGTCGAAAGCCCGCCGACCACCGAAAGCAGCATGGCCGAGCCGAAGCGTTCGAAGAAGTGGCTGTTGACCTTGCCGGGCAGGCCGGTTTCGCCGCCGAAGGCGATCGCGGGCGAGCCGAGGTTCACCGAAACGCCGTCCGGGCGGATCAACCGGCTCCAGATCACATAGGCGCGCTTCTGTCCGGCAGTGAGGCCGCTCTTGTACTGGCCAATCAGGCGCGAAGAGCGCGGGACGAGCGTACGCTTGCCGTCGAAGCTGCGCACGTCGGCCGAGACGATGGCGCGGACATAGCCCGGCACGTCGGTGTCGATCGCGGTTTCCAGCACGGCGGGAATCAGTGTGCCCTGCGTCACCGTGGTGGCGGGGTCGAACGTGCGCGCGGCGGCGGCGGTGCTGCCGGTGCCGCCGATGCGGGCGGCGAAATCGTCGTTGGCATTGCCGCCCTTGGCTTCGCCCGCCGGACCCACTGCCGGGATCGTGACGGCATTGCCGCCCGCGTCGAAGACGACGGTGGGGTTGGCGAAAGGATTGGCCTCCGGCGCGGGCGCGGCGCCCGGCGCGGCGGCGAGCACTGGCGCAGGGGCAGGCGCGGGTAGCGGCGCGGGCGTCTGCTGGGGCTGCGGCACGGCCGCCACCGGAGCGGGGACGGCGGGCGCGGGCACGGCTGGCTGCGGCGCGGCGGCCTGCGGCTGCGCGGCGGGGCCGTTGCGCACCGAGTCCATCGACCACAGGGTCAAACCGCCCAGCGCGGCGACGATCAAAACGCCTGCGGCAAGGCCCAGGCCGTCGGCCTTCTTGCGCTGGCTGACCTGCGGCATGACGTTGCGGGTTGCAAGGTCGATGACCTGTGCGCCCTCGCCGTCACGCGGATCGGCGGCAGCCGCCTTGTCGAACGTCTCGCGCAAGTTGGAATTGGGCGCCATGGATCAGTTCCCCTGAGGATTCGGGCCATTGGCCGGAGCGGCCGTGGCGACGGCGGTAGTCGCGGGATTCGGCGTGATCTTCCCGGAAGCCGCGGCAGGCGCGACGGCCGGAGCAACCGGCGCAGCAATCGGGGGGCGCGAGGCCACCGGACGCGCATTGACCAGTTCGGCGCTGGACTTGCCCGAACGCAGGATGATGTTGTCCGGCACGTCGTCGATCACGATCATCGCGCCGCGCACCGCATAGTTCACCGGGCCTTCGTCACCCTTCTCGTTGGTGACGAGGATCGCGGGAACCGAGGTCTTTTCGGGCCACAGCAGATAAGTGGAGGTGCCGTCGTCATAGATGCGGCTGGGCAGCAGCTTTGCCGTGCCCACGCGCTTCCATTCGAAATTGAGCGCCGCCGGATCGGTTGGCAGCGCAGCGGGATCACCGGCGGCCAGCGCCTGTTCGTCCGGGTCCAGTCCCGCCACTTGCGGCCCGCCGGGCGTGCCCGGCAGGGGTTCGGCAGGCTCGTCCTTGTAGGTGAAGCGCAGCATGTAGAGCGGGCGCGACTTGGGCGAGGCGACGAGGTCGAAGAAATAGGTATGGTGGTTGGTCACCACCGTCATGTTGGTGCGCGCGCCGGCTTCCAGCGGCTTGACGAACAGCAGGTCGGCCCGCTTGTTCGGCGTGATCTGCCAGGTCTGCGAATCGCCCACGGCCACGTTCTCGATCGCCTCGTTCTTGCCGAAGGCGATCGTGGCCTGAACGCCGGTCCGCCCGTCGATCCGCACCACCTCGTTCTCGGAATAGGCGTGCTGGACCAAGCGGTCGTCCGCCTGTGCGGCGGTCACGGCGAGAGGCGCCATCACGGCCAGCGCGGCGGTCGCGGCCAGGGCGCGGGCCCCGGACAGGACCTGGGCCTGAACCTGGGCCTGGTGGCGGATCATTTGAACGTCTCCTTGGCCGCCCCGCGGCCGGTACTGTTGGAATTCACGTCGTTGGAAGCGCGGAAACGGCTGCCGATCCCGCGTGTGCGCGAGGCCTGGCTGGCGCCCAGCGGCTCGATCCCGCCGCCCGAAACCTGGGTGATCACGGTGCGCCGGTCGCCCTGTTGCGGCGCCGCGCCCTGCTCCATGGCCGGTGCGGCGGCCATGGCGGCGGCGCTGGCGGCCGATACGGCAGGCGTGCGCGAGGCCGTTCCCGCCGGTACGAAAGGCTGGACCTGACCGCCCACCGAGACCGCCGGAGCCGGAGGCGCCGCGCTGTCACGCCCGCCGCGCGAAGTCTCGCTGCGCGCCAGGCCGAAGACCTGCCAGCCGGATACCAGCGTGCCCGCGACCTTGAGCACCATGCCCATCAGCGCGAGGTGGACCGCCGCGACCACGAACAGCGCCATGGCAGCGCGCCCGTCGATCTCGCCCAGTTGCGCGCCCTGCACCAGCGCCGAGACGATCGGCACCAGCAGTTCGAGCGTGATGCCACCGCCGAGCACGACGAAAAGCGGTGTTGTCGCGGTCAGGACGACGCCGCGCAGCCAGCCCGCGGTCAGCCCGCGCGTGCCGCCGAACAGTGCCATGACCACGAAGATCGGGCCGAGCGCGAGCAGGATGGCCAAGGCGATGCGGGCCGTGAGGAGCACGCCCACGGTGCCGAGCAGCAGCATCAGCGCGCCCATCCACATCACGCTGTCGGGCGAGAACAGCCCCGCCGCGCCGCCGCCAGCCGCCGCGGCCTTGGCGGGGGCGGCACCCTCGGTAGCGGCCTGCGCGGCCTCGCCGCCGCCCTGCCCTGCATTCTGCGAGGCTTCGGCAATGGCGTTGAAGACCACGTCGATGCGGTCGCCAAAGATCTGCGTCGCCGATCCCTTGGCGCCCATCAGCTGTGAGGCGATCCAGTCCGGCCCGCCCACCGCAAGGTTCCAGACCACGCCCTGATAGGCGATCCAGCTCGTTGCGAAAGTGAGCACCAGTCCGAGCGTCAGCATGCGCGGGGTCAGTGCCGAAATGCCGAGGCTGGAGCGTCCGGTCAGCAGCGAGATCGCGAAGAAGGCGATGTAGAGCGTGAGCAGGATGGTCAGCACCGGGGCCATGGCCCCCTCGGCGCCGAACAGGCGGCCGAAGGCGGCGGATGCCATCTCGTTGGCCACGCAATCGACCGCGCGCAGCGCCGGAGAGACCCCGGCGCTGGCGACTTCGGTAAGCTGTTCGCAGGCGCTGCTCATGGCGCCTACTCCGCCGCCTCGATCCAGGCGGCGTCTTCGTCACCTTCTCCCGGCCACTGGAAGCCGGTGAGCACCGGATACCAGGCCGAGGGATCGTCACCGTAGCGCTCGCGCAGCTGGTCGAGCTTGCGCACAGTGCTTTCGCGGCCGGACAGGACGGTCAGCACTTCGGGCATGCCCGAAAGGTCGAGCCTTACGACGGCCGAGGCATCGGGCTGGCGCACCAGGAAGCAGCGCGACTGCGCCGGCAGGGTCTTGATGACGTCAAGCTCGTGCTGCGAGAGGCCGAAGCCCTCGCAGTAATCCTCGTAGCGGGCGCGGGCATTGGGCATGAAGACCATCGTCGCGGTCTGTTCGACCAAGGCGGTGGCGATCTTGCTGTCCAGTGCATCGCGCGCGGACTGGGTGGCAAAGCCCACCAGCGCGTTGCGCTTGCGCAAGGTCTTGAGCCAGTCGCGGATGCGCGCGGCGAAGACTTCGTCGTCCAGCGCTTTCCAGCCCTCGTCGATGAGGATCATCGTCGGTTCGCCATCCAGCCGCTCGTCGATGCGGTGGAACAGGTACATCATGACCGGCGTGCGCAGACGCGGGCTTTCCAGCAGCGCGGTCATGTCGAAGCCGAGCACGCGGGCCGAGAGGTCGAGCCGGTCGTACTGGTTGTCGAACAGCCAGCCATGCTCGCCACCCTGAATCCAGGCGTCGAGGCGCGATGCGAGGTCGCCCGGTTCGGGGCGACGCGCGCCTGCCAGCAGTTCGCGGAAGTGCGAAAGGCGGCGCAGCGAGGGATCGTTGTGATAGGCCGCGTCGACCGCACCGGCGATCGTCGCAAGCTCTTCCGGTCCCTTCGCTTCCAGCAGCACGCCCAGCCAGTCGCGCAGGAAGGCGCGGTTGGCGGCGGTGTCCGGCAGCGAGAGCGGGTTGAAGCCGGTGGGATGCCCGGCGGCGACGCGGCTGTAAGTGCCGCCGATGCCGCGCAGGAACACCTCGGCGCCGCGATCCTTGTCGAACAGAACAGTGCGCGGCGCGAACTTCTGCGCCTGTGCGGCCAGGAAGTTCATGACCACCGTCTTGCCGGAACCCGACGGTCCGATGACGGTGAAGTTACCGAGGTCGCCCTGGTGGAAGTTGAAGAAGAACGGCGTCGAGCTTGTGGTGGAGAGCAGCGTGACTGCATCGCCCCAGTGATTGCCGCTCGCCTGTCCCATCGCGAAGCCGTGGAGCGAGCCGAAACAGGCCATGTTGGCGCTGGAAATCAGCGCGCGGCGCACGATGAAGGCCTCGTTTCCGGGGAGCTGGCCCCAGAATGCGGGCTCCATGTTGACGTCCTCGCGCACGGCCACCGCACCGGCATCGGCCAGCGAGGCGGCGCACATCGCCGTCACTTCGTCGAGCGCGTCGAGCGTGTCGGCACGTACCAGCACCGAGAGATGATGGTCCCCGAAGCCGACCGCGCCGGTGCCGAGCGAATCGCGCGCGGCAGACATTTCGCGGCGTTCGGCCATGGCTTCCTCGTCGGCCGAGCGCAGGCGGCGGATGGCGAGGTCGATGCGCTCGCGGGCGATCTGACGATCGGCGGGCGCATAGCTTTCGGTGAGCACGAGTTCGCAGGGCAGGCGCAGCAGGGCGTCGGTCAGGCCCGGCGCGGTGCTGTCGGGATAGTCCTTGAGGCTGACCACCGAACCGAACGAGGGTCCGGCGGCGCCGCGCAGTTCGAGCGCGTCCATGCCGAAGTTGATGCGACGATAGGGCAGCATGTGGCCGATGTCGGTGCCCTCAACCGGCCTGCGCACGGGGCGCATTTCGCCGTTGTAGAGCGCCGAGAGCAGTTCCAGCACTTCCGAGCACTGCCCCGCCTGCCCTTCGTAGTCGCCGAGCAGGCGCGCGCCATAGGCGCCGAGCGAGGCGACCATGGCCGAGGCGGCGGCGCGCAGCGAGCGGACATCGCCGGCGTCGGCTTCGGCCGGGGCCTGGCCCTTGTTGCGCAGCATGCGCGAGAGCTTGTCCGGCCAGCCCGCCTTGCCGCGCGCGGGACGGCGCACCAGGGTGATGAACTGGTCGTTGACGAAGAGCGCGCCCGAACCGGTGCGTGCGCGCCAGCGGGCATCGATATGGGCCGCGAGCGGATCCTCGAACCGTCCTTCCATGGCGATCTGCACGCGGCGGCGGATGACATGGTGGTACAGCACGAAGCGGGCATCGAGCGAGGAGCGCAGCAGCACTTCGCGCGTGGCGACGTGGGCGTTGAGTTCCTCGCTGTCGGCGGTTTCGAACGCAAGGCCCGGCACCATCAGCGACAGCATGACCGAGCCGTCGCGCAGCAGCACGACGTTCTCGTCCACCAGTGCCTGGTAAGGCAGCCGGTCTCCGACCAGCGTTTCCTTCGCGCCCCAACCGCTCAGCACGCCCTTGAAGGCCGTTTTCCTGCTCTTGGACATCGTCGTTTCCCCCGCGTCCCCCGTTTCAGGGCGCGTAGCTGTTGCAACCCCAGCGCTGCCAGTTGGGCACGCGCGGGCACTTGCTGACCTTGGCGATCCACAGGTCGAACACCCGGGGTTCGCGAAGACATGCGAGGTATCCGGCGCCGTGGATCGCGAGCGCTGCTGGCAGCGCCCAGAAGCTCTTGGTGATGAGGAAGATTTCCGTCGTCACCGCCGCATTGATGATGAAGAAGCTGTACGTCACGCCCGCGAACATCTGCGGCCGTGTCAGCGCGCGGTGAACGGGGAAGCGCGCGAGGCTCATGGCTCAGCCCGCCGCCGACTGGATGCCGGACACGATCGCGCCCGCACCGAACAGCACGAAGCAGCCGATGATCACGGTGGCGCCAAAGCGCCAGTTCATGCGGCCGGTCAGCATCATGAAGCCCACTGCGGCCACCGCCATCACCGCAACCGCCGTGGCGACATTGCCGAGCAGCGTGCCCTGGAGCCAGCCGAGCGCGTTCACGATCGGGCCGGAGCCGGCCGGATCGGCGCGCGTCACCTGCTGGGCCTGCGCCGCCGCCGGCACGCAGCCGAGCGTGGCGACAACCAATGCCGCGAAATTGGAGAAATATACCCGTGCCTTACGGGTCTGAAGCTGAGCGTAACGAATCACCATGCCCTCCGTATGAGGGCGCAGTGCTCCATCTGGATGACAGAAGTGTGACGATGAGACGGCGAACTTCGCCGCCCTATTGCAGTCGCCACACGAAATCAGGTCATCAAAACGGGGCGCCGCAACCCTCAACACACCCTTATTGTGTAGGCATCTTATAATTCAGGTGCGTCCCGAAAGGCCAGCGTCGGATGATTTCGCGGGGAGGAGATCATCCCTCCCCGCATTACAGGTACTTGGCAGGAAAAGACCGGTTCAGCGCGATGCGCGGGCCGTCGTGCGCAGCAGGTTGTTCAGCGCAAGACGAGCAGCGGCGCGCGAATCGACCCAGGATCCGTCGGCCAGCTGGAGGTCGTAGCGGTCGGAACTGGCCACGGCAGCGCGGTAGGTCGCCAGTGCCTTTTCGGTCTGCCCATTGGCCGCATAGGCCGCGCCCAGGTTGATCAGAGTGGCGGGATCCTCGGACTTTGCCGCATTGCCGCTTTCCAGCTTGCGGACGGCGGCTTCGGCATTGCCGGTGGAAAGCTCGGTATAGGCCACGTCGATCCTGTCGTTCAGCGGAGTCGCGGGGGCCGCAGTGACGGCGGACTGGCTGAGCAGGAGAGTGGCGGCAAGGACAGTAAGGGACATGGCGGTTCTCCCGGGTTCGATCTGTTGATGAAATGCAACATCCGCCAAAAAACCGGGCCCGACAAGAAAATGACGTAGGTGTCATAAAACTGCAATGAGGCTGTGAACGACCCTGTTTGAGCGAGTCGCCCCTACCCCTTTCGGAGTAGAACGGCGCTCTTGTCATATCACCGTCGCATAACCGTAGATTACTGTCATGGTAACGCCAACAAACTGTCACCGCGTCACCCTAGACCCCGCGCTCAGCGTAGGCGGACTCGCCGCCTCGGCTCGACCTGAAAAACGGGGGAATTCACGTGAAGACCATTCATGGCGCGCTGCTGATCGGTTGCAGTGCTCTCGCTCTTGCCGGTTGCGGCGCCGACGATATCGCATCGCCGGGTGCCGGCGGCATCACCATCCCCACCCCGACGCCTGCTCCCACGCCCGCGCCGACGCCGACGCCCGGCACGGTCGTCGCAGCGGCAAGCTGCCCGACCTTCACCGCCACTGGCGGCCTCAAGGACGACGGCGTGCTGCCGACCGCGCAGGGCACCTGGCGCGTCTGCACCCTGCCCGCCCTGGTGGACAAGAGCTCCAGCCTGCCCAAGGTCACCGGCGTGATCTACCGCATGAACGGCCGCGTCGACGTGGGCTGCGACGGCGGCTTCAAGGCGCCGACTTCGGCCGCGCCTGTCGTCACCTCGACCGTCAGCTGCGCCAACCGCTCGCTGACCGCCGACACCGACGTCACCCTGACGGTCGATCCGGGCGTCATCATCTACGGTGAAAACGGCGCCGAGCCGGCCTGGATGGCCGTCAACCGCGGCAACAAGCTCAGTGCCGTCGGCACCGCCGCCCTGCCGATCATCTTCACCAGCCGCGCCAACGTCGTGGGCACCGCCACCGACACCGACCAGGGCCAGTGGGGCGGCGTCGTGCTGCTCGGCCGCGGCATCGTGACCGACTGCAACATCGGTTCGACCACCGGCGGCAACTGCGAACGCGACACCGAAGGCTCGGCCAACCCGGCTCGCTTCGGCGGCGCCGACAACACCTACAACGCCGGCTCGATGAAGTACGTGCAGATCCGCTACTCGGGCTACTCGCTCGCAGTCGGCAAGGAACTGCAGTCACTCACCGGCGGCGGCACCGGCACCGGCACCACCTTCGACTACTTCCAGTCGGTCAACAGCTCGGACGACGGTTCGGAGTTCTTCGGCGGCGCCGTGAACTTCAAGCACTACATCGCCGTCAACGCCGACGATGACAGCCTCGACCTCGATACGGGCGTCATCGCCAACTTCCAGTACGGCCTGATCCTGCAGCGCAGCGGCAACGGCGATGCCTTCTACGAGATCGACTCGAACGGCAACGAAGACAACGCGCCGCGTTCGAAGATCAACATCGCCAACTTCACGGCGGTTCAGCCTGCCACCAGCAGCAACAACGAATCGAACGACCTTGCCTCGATCCTGATCCGCGGCAACTCGGACGTGACGCTGGTGAACAACGTGATCGCCTCGCCCGCCAACGAGTGCATCCGTCTCCACGGCACCAGCACCAACGGTTCGGCCCCGGCCACCCTCGCGGCGTTCGCGACGGTCCTGACCTGCGGCGGCACCGGGCCGTTCCTGGGTTCGGGCAGCTACAATGCCGCCGCCACCCAGAGCCAGTTCGGCACCGCCAACGGCAACAACTCCGCCTTCACCTCGACGCTGACGAGCACCTTCGTCAACGGCGCGAACGAAAGCGGCGTCGCCGGTTACGCCAACATCACCGCGCTCTCGAGCTTCTTCGACAACGTCGCCTACATCGGCGCCGTGTCGGGTGCGAGCGACGTCTGGTATCGCGGCTGGACCTGCGACAACGCGACCGGCAACTTCGGTTCGAACGCAGCCTGCACCTCGCTGCCGACAGCCTGATCCGGCCACCCGTGACAACGAGGGGGCGGCCATGGCGCCGTCCCCTCTTGTCACAACAGAGACGCCGATCCGGCGCCTCACCCACGCAAGAACGACCTTTCCGTGTTCCAGGGGGACTCACCATGACCAAGCCGCGGCTTCTTCCTCTGCTGCTGCTTTCCACCTCGCTCCTCTCGCCGGCAGCGGCGTGGGCGCAGGACAGCACTGCCACTTCGGGCGAGAGCGCCCCCGCACCCGACGATCAGTCCGCAACCGAAGCTGGCGACACGGAAGCCGCCGCTCCCGACGTTTCGATCCCCGGCGGCGCGATCATCGTTACCGGCAATCGCAACCGCAACATCGTGCGCACTTCGCCCCAGGTCGTCTCGGTCCTGTCGAACGAGGAAATCGAGCGCACGGGTGAAGGCGATATCGCCGGCGCCCTCAGCCGCGTCACCGGCCTGTCGGTAGTCGGCAACGGCTACGTCTACGTGCGCGGCCTTGGCGACCGCTACTCGCTGGCCCTGCTCAACGGCTCGCCCCTGCCCAGCCCGGAACCGCTCAAGCGCGTCGTTCCGCTGGACCTGTTCCCCACCAGCATCGTCGCATCCTCGCTGGTGCAGAAGAGCTACTCCGCCAACTTCCCCGGCGAGTTCGGCGGCGGCGTGATCAATCTCACCACCAAGGCCATCCCGACCGAGAGCTACCTCGAAATCGGCGGCGGCATCGGCTGGGACACCGAGAGCACCAACAAGCTCTCCTACAGCTATTACGGCAGCAAGACCGACTGGACCGGCTACGACAACGGCAACCGCGACATCCCCGCGCCGCTGAAGTCCTACCTGGCCGGCGACACCCCGCTGGTCTCGACCAGCGACCAGGCCAAGGAAATCGGCTCGGTGCTGTTCACCGGCCGCAATTCGGTCGTCCAGAGGATCAACAAGACGCAGCCGAACTTCTCGGGCCAGATCAACGGCGGCACCTCGTTCGACCTCGGCGGGGCCACGCTGGGCGTGATCGCTTCGGCCGGATACTCGAACACCACCCGCACCCGCGACGCGATCCAGCAGCTCACCCAGGGTTCGAGCGCGCAGACCGACCAGCTCTATGAAGACTTCCACGCGGTGCAGACCAGCAACCGCGTCGTCGCCAACGGCCTGCTCGGCCTCGGCATCGAGTGGGGTTCGAACAAGGTACGCTGGACCAACACCTACATCCACGACACCGACAAGTTCACCAGCCTCAAGGTCGGCCAGAAGAACGGCGCCACCGGCGTCGACTTCATGCAGCAGAAGACTGCCTGGTACGAACGCCAGCTGTTCAATACGCAGCTCGCCGCCGAGCTGAAGCCGGCCGACGATACCGAGATCGACCTGCGCGCGGGCTATGCGAATTCCAAGCGCGACGCGCCCTTCGAGATCGACGCCGAATACGTCCGCACCAACACGCCGGGCGTCTACGGCAGCAACTTCGTCAACACGCTGGGCACCGGCTCGGTCGACCCGACGACGATCAGCTTCTCCAAGCTCGACGAAGACGTGTGGTCGGCCAGCGCCGACGTCTCGCACCGCTTCGCGCCGGGCTGGACGGGCACGGTGGGCTATGCCTACCAGCTCAACAGCCGCAGCAACGAAAACCGCCAGTTCGGCGTCTTCGCCTCGGGCGATTCCGCGCTGATCCAGGGCCTGGGCCTGCTGCGCCTCGACCTGCTGCTCCAGCCGGACATGTGGTATGTCAGCGAAGCCGGTCCGAACTACAATCTGGAACTGCGCGACCTTACCTACAACGTCGGCAAGTTCGAATCGCGCCTGCTCAACCATGCCTTCTACGGCAAGGTGGACGGCGAGCTGACGCCCGGCCTGACTTTCGACCTCGGCGCCCGCTGGGAATATGCCAAGGAATCGTCGACCCTGCTGCCGGTCGGCGCGCCCGCCCAGACGGCCACCAACCTGAAGAACGAATACTTCCTGCCCGCGCTCACGCTCACTTACGAGATCCAGCCGGGCATGCAGGTTCGCGTCAACGGTTCGAAGACCATCGCCCGTCCGCAGTTCCGCGAACTGGTGTACCAGGCGTTCTACGATCCCGACAGCAACCGTACCTACCAGGGTAACCCGCTGCTTCAGGACAGCCAGCTCTACAACGCCGAAGCCCGCTTCGAATACTACTTCGCACCGGAGCAGCGCTTCTCGGTCGGCGCCTTCTACAAGCACCTGAAGAACCCGATCGAATCGTATCTGACCGGCACCGAGGCCTTCATCACCTCTTACGCCAACGCGCCTGCCGCCGATCTCTACGGCGCCGAGATCGAGGCCGTGAAGTACGTTCCGCTCGACAGCATGGGCTCGTTCTTCGACACGCGCCGCCTGATGCTCTCGGCCAACTACACCTTCACCGAATCCAAGCTGAAGGTGAAGGATGACGACACCGTCCTGATCTACGGCGCCAGCACCACGCAGCGCGCCAGCGACTACTTCCAGGACGGCGCGCCGCTGACCGGCCAGTCGAAGCATCTCGCCAACGTGCAGATCGGCTTCGAGGACACCGAGCACCTCTCGCAGCAGACGCTGCTGCTGAACTACGCCAGCAAGCGCACGGTCAGCCGCGGCTTCATCGGCGTCACCCGCCAGCCCGACATCATCGAGAACCCGGGCTTCACGCTCGACCTCGTGATTCGCCAGGGCATCGAACTGGGCGGCGACAAGCAGATCGAACTGAAGCTCGAAGGCCGCAACCTCACCGGGCGGAAGCACGAAGAGTACCAGGACCTGGAAGACGGCCGCATCGAGTTCAACACTTACGACCTTGGCCGCGTGTTCACGCTTTCGGCGACGGCCAAGTTCTAAGTCTTTTCCGCTATCGCGGAAGCGGCACCGGCCCACACCCCCACCCGACCACCCATAGGGTACTATCGTCGGGTGGGGGCGCGGGCCGGTACCGCAGGAACTTCTAACCATCTCACCAGGGAGGCTCCTGCCCTCCCGACGGCAACTGACGGGCCGGTCGCATTGCGACCGGCCCTTTTTTCTTTGCCAACTGGCCCGGTCGCATCGCGACCGGCCCTTTTTTTTGCTTTGCCGGACGCCTCGTTCCCGCTAAGGGCAGCGCGTCATCTGGGGAGTAGCCGCCTGCGCCCCTCCCGCTTCTCGCGGGAACCAGCAGGACCTGTCGTCAACACACTTGGTCGAGAGACCATGGCGCACAGGAGGACGGAAAATACCGTCCGGGCGAGACCAATGGCGTTGCAGCTCCGTCCGGCCGGGCGGGTTCTGCCGCGCTATTGTCTTGTCTGTCGCCCGGCCCCGGAGAATTCAGTGGAAGCCCTGCTCACGTCGACTGCCGTGGTCGCCCTTGCCGAGATCGGCGACAAGACCCAGCTCCTCGCCATCGTCCTGGCTACCCGCTTCAAGCGGCCCTGGCCGATCGTCGCGGGGATCTTCGTGGCGACGCTCGCCAACCACTTCCTTGCAGCGCTGGTGGGCGAGCAGGCATCGGCCTTCCTCGACGGGCAGTGGTTCCGCTACCTCGTCGCCGCCAGCTTCATCGCCATGGCGGCCTGGACGCTGATCCCCGACAAGTTCGACGAGGACGACGAGCCCAAGCCCAGCCGTTTCGGCCCCTTCGTCGCCACTGCGCTCGCCTTCTTCCTGGTCGAGATGGGCGACAAGACCCAGATCGCCACGATCGCGCTGGGTGCCCGTTTCCAGAGCGTGCTGCCGGTCATGGCCGGTACGACCATCGGCATGATGCTCGCCAACGTGCCCGCCGTGTTCCTGGGTAACGCGATCATCAAGCGCGTGCCGCTCGCCGCCGTGCGCACGATCGCCGCGCTGCTGTTCCTGGTGATCGGCCTCTGGCTGCTGGCCCAGACGGCCGGGCTGCTCGGCTGAGGTTCGGCCTCAGCGGGCGAAAGGCGCTGCGGCGGCCTTGCGGGCATCGGCGCCGACGGTCCTTCCGGCCGGACCCGCCCCTCCCCGGTCAAACCTTGCTTATGCCTGGATCTTCGCGGAAGAGGTGATCCGCGAACATGGAACTGGAGGAAGGCTTGGGCGGGGACGGTATGGGCGGCGACGGTAGGGACTCAGGGCGGGAAAGCGCATCGCGCGCGGCCTCGCCCCAGTCGGTGACGCGCGTGATCCGGCTGCTGGAAGCGCTCTGCTCCAGTAGCGAGGCCCAGTCGCTGGCCGATCTCAGCCGCCGCCTCGCCACGCCCAAGAGCAGCCTTGCCGCGCTCCTGCGCGGGCTGGCCGAGGAAGACTTCGTGATCGGCGCGGACGGCCTGTGGCGCCTCGGCCCCGGCGCCTTCGGGCTTGGCAGTGCGCTCACCGAGGCACGGCGCCGCCTGCAAAGTTCGGACCTGATCCGTGACGGCATGCGCCGCCTCTGCATCGCCACGGGAGAAACCGTGCTCTTCGCGGTAGCCGACGCCGAGGGCGACCAACTGACCTATGTGGACATGGTGGAGAGCCGCAATGTCGTGCGCTATTCCGTCAGCGTGGGCGATCGGCGTCCGCTCTACGCCACGGCGGGGGGCCGCGCGCTGCTGGCAGCCGGTGCGCTGGATGCCTCGGACGCGTACTTGCGCCGCCTGAAGGGGCAGGCGTTCACCCCCGCCACGCTGGTGGAGCGCCAGCCCCTTGCCGCTGCCATCGCCGAGGCGCGCGAACGGGGCATCGCACAAACCGTCGATCAGGCCGCCGAAGGGGTTACAGGCACGGCCGCCGCGATCCGCGACGCGGCCGGTCTGGTGCTGGGCGCGCTCGTGGTCGCCGCGCCGAGCGCCCGCGCGCAGGACCGACTGGAGCAACTCGCGGCGCTGGTCACCCGCGAAGCCGCCGAGATTTCACGCAGCCTCGGGTTTCGGTGATCGCCTTCAGAGTCTGTTCGAAAATTCGCTGTAGGCGAATTTTGCGGCACCGGCACCGGCCCACGCCCCCACCCGACCTCCCACGAGTGTATCCTGATGGGAGGTCGGGTGGGGGAGAGGGCCGGTGCCGCCACCAAAATGCCTCCGGCATTTTTCAAACGAACACCCTCAGGCCGCAGCGCGGGCCGGGCGTTCGGAGGCTTCCAGCGCCATCAGGATCGTGGTCAGGAACTGGTCCGTCGCGCGCTGCCAGGAAAAGCGCGCGCCGAGCCGGGCGGCATCCTCGCGCCGTACCTTGAGCGCTGCTGCAATGGCCCGTTCGAGCACGCTGTCCACCGCCCCTGCCGGAGCGTCCAGCCCTTCGTCCAGGCCGCGTCCGTCCTGCCCGAGAATGTCGACCGGTCCCGTCACCGGATAGGCCGCCACGGGGGTTCCGCAGGCCAGCGCCTCGATCACCACGAGGCCGAAAGTATCGGTGAGGCTGGGGAACACGAAGCAGTCGGCGGCGCGATAGGCGCTGGCCAGTTCCTCGCCCGAAAGCGCGCCGAGGAACAGCACATGGGGATAGCGGCGCTTCAGGCTTTCCAGCGCCGGGCCGTCTCCCACCACGACCTTGCTGCCGGGGACTTCGGCATCGAGAAAGGCTTCGAGGTTCTTCTCCGGCGCCACGCGGCCGACGTTGAGCAGGACCGGGCCGGGCAGCGCCGCCATTGCCGGATGACGCGCGCCTTCGGGGCGGAACTGGGCATGATCGATGCCCCTGCTCCAGCGCCGGGTATGGCCGATGCCGCGCCCCGCCAGTTCCTGCGCGAGGCTTTCGGTCGAGACCAGCACGGCCTGGCTCGGCGCGTGGAAGCGCTGCATGATCGGCCAGAAGCGCTCGGCGCTGAGTCCGGTGCGGACGGCGGCATATTCGGGGAAGCGGGTGTGGAACGCCGAAGTGAACGGCACCCCGCGCGACAGGCACCAGCCGCGCGCCGCCCAGCCGATCGGGCCTTCGGTGGCGATATGGACGATTTCCGGCTGCGCCTTGTCGAGCATCCGGCGAACCCCGAAGCGCGGCGCCATGGCCAGCCGGATCGAGGCATAGCCCGGCATCGGCACGGTGAAGAAGCGATCGGGCGTGAGGGTTTCCACCTCGTGCCCCCGCCGCGTCAGTTCATCGAGCGTGGCCGAGAGCGAGCGGACGACACCGTTCACCTGGGGAAGCCAGGCGTCGGTCGCCAGAGTGAGCCTCACTCTGCAGGCTCGTGATGGGCGGGCTCGTGGTGGCCTACCTCGTGATGGCTGGCCTCATGATGGACCGGAACCCCCTCCGCCGTATGGCCGCCGGTTTCCGCGATCCAGTCGATGATGGCGATATGGCCCTGAAGGTCCTCCACCAGCGCGGTGCAGCTCTCCACCCAGTCGCCGTCGTTGTAATAGGTGATGCCGCCGAACTGGCGGATCTCGGCGCAGTGGATATGGCCGCAGACCACCCCGTCGTATCCGCGTGAGATGGCCTCGTTCGCGACGGCCTCCTCGTAGCTGCAGACGTACTGGACGGCGTTCTTGACCTTCTTCTTCATATAGGCCGAGAGCGACCAGTAGGGCATCTTCAGCTTGCGGCGCACGGCGTTGAACACGATGTTCGCGCGCAGCAGCGCCCCGTAGGCCTTGTCGCCCAGGAAGGCGAGCCACTTGGCGTAAAGCACCACGCCGTCGAAGGCGTCTCCGTGGGTCACCAGCAGGCGCCGGCCGTCGAGCGTCTCATGCACCGCTTCCAGCACCAGCTCCACGCCGCCGAAAGTCAGCCCGGCATAGTCGCGCAGCATCTCGTCGTGATTGCCCGCGACGAAGACCACGCGGGTGCCCCGGTGCGCCATCTTGAGGATGCGGCGGATCACTTCGTTATGGGCATCGGGCCAGTACCAGCCCTTGCGCAGGCGCCAGCCGTCGACGATGTCGCCCACCAGGTAGAGCGTCTTGCATTCCACCGAGCGCAGGAAATCCACCAGCATCTCGGCATTGCAGCCGCGCGTGCCGAGATGGACGTCGGAGATCCAGATCGTCTCGTACTTGCGCTTGGGGCGGAAGCCCTTGGGATCGGGCAAGTCGAGCCAGGCGGGAATGTTGGTCCCGGCAAATCCGGCCTTGTTGCCGCCGGTCGTTTCGAGACCAGTCGCGTGTTCGAGAAGGGTGTCCACGTCTTTCCGCATCGTTGCGCCCCCGTTCCAGTTGCCGGAATATTCGCATTTTCCCGTTGCGCGCCAGTGACGGTTGCGGGTCACTTCCGTGACAGCCGTTCCGGCCTGCTTGCGGGCCTGAAAATGCCGCCTCTCCAGGCCGGTTCTACTTGCGCGGATCTTTTCATGCGCAAGTCATCGATATGTCACCTGTTCGTCACACTGACACGGCAAGTAGCCGCGCGTAGTAACCTGGCAGGGGGCCATGAGGCGGATCGACATATTGCTGGCAAGCGAGCTTTCGGGCGGCCTTGCGGCCTTCCGGCACGACGATTTCGACGTCGTGCTGCATCGCTGGACGGACTTTGCCGAACTTCCCCTGATCGAGGGCGCGCTCTGGATCTTCATCGACTGGGTGCTCCCCGAAATGTCGGGGCTGGAACTGTGCCGCCGCCTGCGCGCCGACAGCCTGACCTCGCACGCCCATGTCACGATCGTGCTTGAGGAAGACAACGTCGAGGACCGCAAGCGCGCGCTGCGGATGGGCGCGGACGACTACATGGTCGGCCCGCTGACCCGCTCGGCCCTGCTCGACCGCGTATTGGGCGCCAATATCAGCGAGCAGGATACGGCCAACAGCCGCGTCCTGGCCCAGGGCGAACTCTCTGTGGACGTCGCCGCATTCCAGGCGCGCTGGCAAGGCAGGCCGATTTCGCTGATGCCGAACGAACTGCGGCTGCTGCGCTATTTCATCGAGCATCCCGGCCGCGTCTTCACCCGCACCCAGCTGATCGCCGCACTCGGCAAGCAGGAGCCTGCGGTGGACGAGCGTACGGTAGACGTCTGGATCGGCCGCCTGCGCCGCGCGCTGAAGGGCGTCGGCGCGGGCAATCCGCTGCGCACCGTGCGCTCTCTGGGATATGTCTTCGACGCGATCTAAAAGCCCGCGTGGCTCTAGGCCTTGCTGCGCCCGAATGTCACGATCCCGAAACCGACGACAAGCCCGGCAATGATGCCGAATGCCATGTTGTCGATCAGGGCGCCGAAGACGATGCCGCCGATAAGCGCCATGGGAAAGCCCACCCTGGCGCAGTCCGCTCCAGACCCTTCGTCCATCGTTCTCCCTCCCGCATCCCGTCCCCGCGAAGAGGCGCATCGGAAGCTAGAACCCGGCTCCAGTCAATCTCCTGCGGGAAATATCGTGGAGCCGGATCTGGAGGCCCCGGATCTGGAGGCCTGGGACCTGAGGCTCAGGTCACGTCCATGGCATAGCCCGCCGCGCGGACGGTGCGGATGGGGTCGGTATCACCATCGCGGTTGATCGCCTTGCGCAGGCGGCGGATGTGGACGTCCACGGTGCGCTCGTCGATGTCGGAATCCATGCCCCAGACGCCGTCGAGGATCTGCTGGCGCGAGACGACGCGGTTCGGGCGCTCCATGAAATAGCGCAGCAGGCGGAACTCGGTGGGGCCGAGGTGCAGCGCCTCGCCCGAGCGACGGACGCGGTGGCTGGTGGCGTCCAGTTCGATGTCGCCCCACTGGAGCACGTTGCCCGCCAGCGACGGGCGTGCGCGGCGCAGCAACGCCTCGATGCGGGCCAGCAGTTCACGCGGGGAGAACGGCTTGGTCACATAATCGTCGGCGCCGGTCTTGAGTCCGCGGATGCGGTCCTCTTCCTCGCCGCGCGCCGTCAGCATCAGGATCGGGATCTGCGCCGTATCCTTGTCCTTGCGGAGCTGGCGGCAGACCTCGATGCCGGGGACATGCTCGATCATCCAGTCGAGGATGATGGCGTCGGGCGCCTGTTCCTGCACCATCAGCAGGGCTTCCTCGCCGTCGCTGGTGCTGCGCACCTGATAGCCTTCGGCGCTGAGATTCCAGGTGAGCAGTTCGCAAAGCGCGCGGTCGTCTTCGACGACGAGGACGGAGGGGTTCACGGCAGGTCCCTTATATCGTCGGTCTGGCTGTCGCGCTCGGCGTGGTATTCGCCGGTGGCGGCATAATAGACCATTTCGGCGACATTGGTGGCGTGGTCACCGATGCGTTCGAGGTTGCGGGCGATGAAGAGCAGCTGGGCGGCGCTGGTGATCGTCGCCGGGTTCTCCATC
Source organism: Novosphingobium sp. TCA1 (assembly GCF_009811895.1). Classification (NCBI taxonomy): domain Bacteria; kingdom Pseudomonadati; phylum Pseudomonadota; class Alphaproteobacteria; order Sphingomonadales; family Sphingomonadaceae; genus Novosphingobium; species Novosphingobium sp. TCA1. Next base: position 96,786 of record NZ_BLJH01000005.1, read on the forward strand.
ATGTGGGTCAGCAGCGATCGGAACAGCGTGTTGTAGAACTGGTCCAGCTTCTCGTCGCGGCGGATCACTTCCTGCGCCAGCGCGGCATCGCGCGAGCCGTAGGCATTGAGCACGTCGCGGACCATGCCCTCGGCGATCTCGGCCATCATCGGCACGAGTTCGAGCGGCTCGATCTTGCCCCGGCTCTCCATCGCGTTGACGCGCTTGGCGATGTTCTTGGCATAGTCGCCGATACGCTCGATCACGCCGGAGATCTTGAGCGCGGCGATCACGTCGCGCAGATCGTCGGCCATCGGCGCGCGCAGGGCGATGGTGCGGACCGCCAGGCGGTCCACTTCGGCTTCCAGCGCATCGAGGCGGGCATCGGCGGCGACGACTTGCGCCGCGAGTTCCTCGTCATGATGCGACAGCGCGATGATGGCATCGCGGATGGCGACTTCGGCGAGGCCGCCCATCTCGGCGACGAGGCCGCGAAGCTGCCCGATCTCGCTGTCAAAGGCCTTTACGGTATGATCAACCATGGCTCTTGTCCTGTTTCCCTGTCTTCGCCGTCAGCCGTAGCGACCGGTGATGTAGTCCTTGGTCTTCTCCTCGCGCGGGGTCGTGAAGATCTGGCTGGTATCGCCATATTCCACGAGATTGCCGAGGTGGAAGAATGCCGTGCGCTGCGAAACGCGGGCGGCCTGCTGCATCGAGTGGGTGACGATGACGATGGCGTAGGTGTCCTTCAGCTCGTCGATCAGTTCCTCGATGCGTGCGGTGGCGATCGGGTCGAGCGCGGAGCACGGCTCGTCCATCAGGATGACCTCGGGGCTGACGGCGATGGCGCGGGCGATGCAGAGGCGCTGCTGCTGGCCGCCCGACAGCGCGGTGCCGGGCTCGTTCAGGCGGTCCTTCACTTCGTCCCACAGGCCCGCCTTGGTCAGCGAGCTTTCGATGATCCCGTCCATGTCCGCTTTCGAGGGCGCCAGGCCGTGGATGCGCGGGCCATAGGCGATGTTCTCGTAGATCGACTTGGGGAACGGGTTCGGCTTCTGGAACACCATGCCCACGCGGGCGCGCAGGGCCACCGGGTCCATCGATGCGGCGTAGATATCCTCGCCGTCGAGCAGGATCTCGCCGGTGACGCGGGCATCGGCGATCGTGTCGTTCATGCGATTCAGCGAACGCAGGAACGTCGACTTGCCGCAGCCCGAGGGGCCGATGAAGGCGGTGACGAGGCCGTTGTCGATCTCGATCGAGACACTGTTGATGGCCTTCTTGGGGCCATAGAACACGTCGACGTTGCGAGCAGTAAGCTTGGGGGCAGTAAGCTTGGGAGCGTCAGTGAGTTTGGAGTTTGTCATATCTCTACCAGCGCACTTCGAACTTGTTTCGAAGGTAAATCGCAAGGCCGTTCATCGCCAGCAGGAAGACCAGCAGGACGATGATGGCGGCGGAAGTGTTCTGCACGAAACCGGAATTGATCTCGTCGGACCACAGGAAGATCTGCATCGGCAACACGCTGGAAGGATCGGTGATCCCGCCCGGCGGGGTGACGACGAAGGCGCGCATGCCGATCATCAGCAGCGGCGCGGTTTCACCCAGCGCACGGGCCATGCCGATGATGGTGCCGGTGAGGATGCCCGGCAACGCCAGCGGCAGGACGTGATGGAACACGGTCTGCATCTTGCTGGCGCCGATCGCGAGCGCCGCGTCGCGGATCGAGGGCGGCACCGCCTTGATCGCATTGCGGCCCGAGATGACGATGACCGGCATCGTCATCAGCGCCAGCGTCAACCCGCCGACCAGCGGCGAGCTGCGCGGCATGCCCAGGGTATTGATGAACACCGCCAGGCCGAGCAGGCCGAAGATGATCGAGGGCACGGCCGCAAGGTTGTTGATCGAGACTTCGACCCATTCGATCCAGCGGCTGCGCGGCGCGAACTCTTCCAGATAGATCGCCGCCAGCACGCCCATCGGGAACGAGAGCAGCAGGGTGACGAGCATCGTCAGCAGCGAGCCCTTGGCGGCGCCCCAGACGCCTGCGACGTCGGGATCGGTCGAGTCCGAGCCGGTCAGGAACGACCAGTCCAGCCCGGAAAGGCCGTTCTTCAGCATGATCACCAGCAGCAGCGCCAGGAAGGCGAGGCTGAGGACGATCGCGCCGAGGCCGATCAGTTTGAAGCGGCGTTCGGCGGCGTTGCGACGGGAAATCCGGCGCAGGGCCTCCGGCGTTTGCCACCGTGCGTGCCCTGCGCGCGCATTACTGAGAGATGCGTTACTCATAAGCTTCCCGGAAGCGCTTCACCACGCGAAGGGCGATGATGTTGAGGATGAGGGTGACGATGAACAGCACTAGGCCCAGCGCGAAGGCGGAGAGCGTCTTGGGGCTGTTGAACTCCTGGTCGCCGGTCAGCATCTGCACGATCTGATAGGTGACCGTGGTCATCGAGGCGAAGGGGTTCGCGGAAAGGTTCGCGGCGGCGCCTGCGGCCATGACCACGATCATGGTCTCGCCGATGGCGCGGCTGATCGCCAGCATCACGCCGGCGACGATGCCGGGGAGCGCGGCGGGCAGCAGGACCTTCTTGATCGTTTCCGACTTGGTGGCACCCAGCGCCAGCGAACCGTCGCTCATCGCGCGGGGCACAGCGGCGAGCGCATCGTCGGCCATCGAGGAAACGAAGGGAATGATCATCACGCCCATGACGACACCGGCGGCCAGCGCGCTCTCGGTCGAAGGGTTGGACATACCGAGCGAGGCCGCGAAATCGCGGAAGATCGGTGCCACGGTCAGTGCGGCGAAGTAGCCGTAGACCACGGTGGGAATGCCCGCGAGGATCTCCAGCATGGGTTTCAGCCACTTGCGGATCGTGGGCGAGGCATATTGCGTGAGGTAGACCGCGCTCATCAGGCCGAGCGGGATCGCCACGATCATGGCGATGATCGCGCCGATGTAGATCGTGCCCCAGAACAGCGGCACGGCGCCGAAGCTCTCGCCCAGATTGTCGCCGCGCGCCGAGCCGGGCGACCAGTGGGTGCCGAAGAGGAAGTCGATCGGCGAGACGTCCTTGAAGAACATCCCCGCTTCGAACACCAGCGAGGCGACGATGCCGAAGGTGGTGAGGATCGCCATCAGCGAGGCGACCAGCAGCAGCCCCAGCACGCCACGCTCGACGCGGGTGCGCGCCGGATAGTTGGCGCTGATGCGGGTGAAGGCCCAGCCGCCGCCCGCCACCGCGACCACGGCCACCAGCAGCGCGCCGATCAGGCCGAAGCGGCCATGGGCATCGCGCACCGGCCCGGCCAGCGTATTGGCCAGCGGGTTGAAGGCGACCGCATCGGGATTGTCGGCAACGGCCTTGGCTTCGGCCAGGATCGCCGCGCGGCTCATGGCATCGGCGGGAAGCTGCGCCGCCACGGGGTCGGCCATGACCGCCCCGTCGACCAGCCCCGGCATCACCGCCTGCCACGCGCCCCAGGCGATCAGTGCCGGGAAGACGATCCACAGCGCGACGTGCCAGCCGTGGTAGCCCGGCATCGAATGCATCGTGCCGCGCCCGGTGTGGAGCAGCCGGGCCCGGCCCCGCGCGGCAAACCAGCCGACGAGACCGAGGCCGAGGACGGCCAGAAGTACTCCGGTAAGAATCATGTATGGCCGCCCTTCGCGTCCCTGACCCGCAAGGGGCTTACTTCAGAACCGAGGGATCGAGCGGGGTCATCTTGGCGACGATGTCTGCGTTCTTCGCGCGGACGTCCTCGGGCGAGATGACCATGCCCTTTGCCTTCAGGCTGCCTTCGGGACCCCAGGACTTCGCCCATTCGGCGACATAGGCCTGGAGACCCTTGATCGGTGCGAGGTGCTGCTTCTTCACGTAGATGTAGAGCGGACGCGCGCCCGGGTACGAGAAGTCCGAGATCGAGGCATAAGTCGGCGCGACGCCGGACATCGGAATGCCCTTGATCGTGCCCATGTTCGATTCGAGGAACGAGAAGCCGAAGATGCCGATGGCCTTCGGGTTCTGCGAGATCTTCTGGACGATCAGGTTGTCGTTCTCGCCCGCGTCAACATAGGGGCCGTCCTCGCGGATGTCGTGGCAGGTCGCCTCGTACTTGTCCTTGTCGCTGTCCTTGAGCGCAGCGGTGGCGGCATCGGTCTTGCAGCCGGCTTCGAGGATCAGCTCCTTGAGCGCATCGCGCGTGCCCGAAGTCGAGGGCGGGCCGTAGACGAGGATCGGCTCGGCCGGAAGCGACGGGTTCACGTCCTTCCAGGTCTTGGCCGTGTTCGGCTTGCCGAAGGGATTGGCGGCCAGAGCCTTGTAGATGTCGGTCGGGGTCAGCTGCATGTTGGGGCCTTTCTGGCCCTCAGCAAAGGCGATGCCGTCGATGCCGACCTGGATCTCGACGATCTCGGTCACGCCGTTCTTCTGGCATTCCTCGTACTCGGACTTCTTCATCCGGCGCGAGGCATCCTCGATATCGGGGTGCTGGGCGCCGATGCCGGCGCAGAACAGCTTCATGCCCGCGCCCGTGCCGGTCGATTCGATGACCGGCGACTTGCCGCCCGCCTTGGCGGTCTGTTCGGCCACGGCGGTGGCGAAAGGATAGACTGTGGAAGAGCCGACGGCCCGCACGAAGTCGCGCGAACCCGCGGTCGAGCCGCCCGATCCGCCGCAGGCGCTCAGGGCCATGGCAGAGGCAGCGGCGATGAAGATGGTCTTGGTCGAACGCATGGTTTGAACCCCTTGGGTTTTATCTCTGCGACGCCCCTATTGGGGTAGCATGACACTTCCATGACAAGAAAGTGACATAACTCGCCAAGCCACGCAAATGCGGCGATTTCTGCGGTGCTTACCTCATTTTCGCACGATCGGCCCGACCCGTTGTCCAGAATGGTCGCGACCTTTCATGACAGTGTCGTGATCCTCGAGTCTCCTGCATTCGCAGGGCGCCTTGCGGCCCGGCGCCCTGCCCTCGCGACGTGTCGGGATTGTTTCCAGACGATGTCGATGAGAAACTTTGTCGCGACTCGGATCGGCCGGTCCGGTCGCGAAGGCATCGTTGAGAGCCCGCGCAAGAAGGCTGGTGTGGCCTTGAGGGAAGACTTGCAGGAAGGCCGGGCCGCCATGCCCGGAAAGAAATCCCGGCCGCTCGCCGGATCGGTTCGGCGAAGCCGCTATAACGTTCGTCACAATCGTCACATTTACCGTCACATTCGTCATCAAAGCGTCATCGAACGGCCATAGTCGGCCGTCGTCGCGCCCCGGCACCTGCCTGCGGCGCTCTGGAGAATGCCCGTTATGCGTCTCTTTATGGCCAGTGCGACTGCGGTCGCGGTAGCGCTTACCGCCCCAGGCGCCTATGCGCAGGCGATCTCGGCGGAAGAGGCCGAGGCCTTGCGCGCGCAGATCCGCACGATGAAGGCGCAGATGGAAGCCATGGAGGCGCGGCTCAACGCCGCCGCACCTGCTTCCGCCGCGGCTGCTCAGGAAAGCACCTCGCCTGCCGCCGCCCCGGCCACCGCGCCTGCACTGGCCGCAGGCTCCGGCGCCAAGCCCGAAGGCAAGGATGAAAAGGGCGACGAGACCCAGATCGAGTGGAAGGGCAGCCCGCAATTCGCGCAGGGCGACCGCCAGTTCAAGGTCAAGGGCCGCATCCAGGCCGACGCCAACTATGTCGGCGCGCCGAAGGGCCTGGACGACCAGGGCCTCGGCTTCTCCAGCGAGATGCGCCGTATCCGGCTTGGCGCGGAAGGGGCGATCGGCGCCGGGTTCGACTACAAGCTGGAGCTGGAGCTTTCGGACAATGCCGTCGATCTCGTCGATACATATGTCGGCTATCACAACGGACCGTGGTCGATCCGGCTCGGCAACCAGAACTCGTTCCAGTCGCTCGACGAACTGACCGGCGACACCAGCGGCAGCGTGATGGAGCGCGCCGCCTTCACCGATGCCTTCAATTTCGAGCGCCGCCTCGGCGCCGCGTTCCAGTACAACAAGGGGCCTTGGCTGGCGCAGGCCGGCGTGTTCACCGACGATATCGGCGCGCTTGCCAACGACAGCGACGGCGTGGACGGCGGCGACGAGAACAACAGCTACGGGCTGGACGGCCGCCTCGTCTACTCGCCGAAACTGGGCGGCTTCCAGCTCCACTTCGGCGGATCGGCGCATTATCGCCGCCTCGGCCGCCTGGCGGAGAGCGACACCCGCTATCGCCAGCGGCCCTACGTCCATTCCACCAATACGCGCCTGATCGGCACGCCTGCGATGAACGTCGCGGAAGAGGATCACTACGGCGTGGAATTCGCGGCCATTCGCGGACCATGGCATGCGGCGGCGGAATATCACGCGCTCACCGCCAACCGCGTCGATGCCTCCACCGTGACGTTCCAGGGCGCCTATGCCGAGACCGGCATCTTCCTCACCAAGGGCGACCATCGCGGCTACAAGGAAGGCATCTTCCGCGTCGAGAAACCGGCCCATCCCATGGGCGAGGGCGGCATGGGATCGCTGCTGTTCACCTTGCGCTACGACTGGCTGGACCTCAACGACCGCGACATTCGCGGCGGCACCCAGAACGGCTACATCGCCGCGCTCGTCTGGGAACCGATCCAGAACCTGCGCTTCAACGTGAACTACGCGCTGATGGACTACACCGGCGCCACGGCCACCGCCTCCGGCAAGACCGACTACGACGCGCAAGTGATCGGCACGCGATTCGAACTGGATTTCTGAGAGGGGGGGTAGCGGCGCCGGTCCGAGTCTTTGTTGAGTGCGCTCGTCACATCCGTGACGAGCTTGCGGCACCGGCCCACGCCCCCACCCTACCACCCAACGATAGTATCCTAGCGGGTGGTAGGGTGGGGGCGCTTGAATCCGACTGGGGCCGGTGCCGCAAGAAATGCCCCAAGGGCATTTCTCAAACCAACTCCAACCCCACCCACCTCTTCAAAATCGCCCGAAACGCGTGTATCGGCGCGGCTATGCCTGATACCCAGATTCCCCGCACCTACCGGGTCAAGAGCTTCGGCTGCCAGATGAACGTCTATGACGGCGAGCGCATGGCCGAGCTGCTGGCCGAGCAGGGCATCACCGCCGCGCCGGAGGGCGAGGAGGCCGATCTCGTCGTGCTCAACACCTGCCATATTCGCGAGAAGGCGGCGGAAAAGGTCTATTCCGACATCGGCCGTCTGCGCCGGACGGACGGCTCCTCGCCGCTGATCGCGGTGGCGGGCTGCGTCGCGCAGGCGGAAGGGGACGAGATCATGAAGCGCTCGCCCGCGGTGAAGATGGTGGTCGGCCCGCAAGCCTATCACCGCCTGCCGGGCATGATCCGCGAGGCGACCGGGGGCAAGCGCGTCACCGATACCGACATGCCCGCCGAGACCAAGTTCGGCGCCCTTCCCAAGCGTCGGCGCTCCGGGCCGACCGCCTTCCTCACCGTGCAGGAAGGCTGCGACAAGTTCTGCACCTATTGCGTCGTGCCCTATACGCGCGGCGCCGAAGTATCGCGCCCGCATGGCGACCTGATCGACGAGGCGAAGCGGCTGGTCGATGCCGGCGCGCGGGAGATCAGCCTGCTCGGGCAGAACGTCAACGCCTGGTACGGCGAGGATGCGAAGGGCCGGAAAGTCGGCCTCGACGGGCTGATCCGCGAGCTTGCGGAGATCCCCGATCTCGCCCGCATCCGCTACACCACCAGCCACCCCAACGACATGGCCGAGGGGCTGATCGCCGCGCATGGCGAAGTGGCGAAGCTGATGCCGTTTCTCCACCTGCCGGTGCAGGCCGGCAGCGACCGGGTGCTGAAGGCGATGAACCGCAGCCACACTGCCGAAAGCTATCTGAAGATCCTCGACCGCGTGCGCGCGGTGCGGCCCGACATCGCGCTGTCGGGCGACTTCATCGTCGGCTTCCCCGGCGAGACCGATGCCGAGTTCGAGGATACCCTCTCGCTGGTCGATGCGGTCGGCTATGCGCAGTGCTTCAGCTTCAAGTATTCCCCGCGCGCCGGTACGCCCGCCGCGACGATGGAGCAGCAGATCCCCGTCGCCGTGATGGACGAGCGGCTCCAGCGCCTTCAGGCCGCGCTGCTGCGCGACCAGTTCGCCTTCAACACGGCTTCGGTGGGCAAGACCTGCGAAGTGCTGGTGGAGCGCAAGGGCAAGTATCCGGGGCAATGGGTGGGCAAGTCGCCCTGGCTGCAATCGGTTCACTTCACCGGTGACGTGGCGATCGGCGATCTGGTCACCGTCGAACTGAGCGAGGCCATCGCCAACTCGATCTCCGCGCGGCTGCTGGCGGCGTGAACGACAGGCAGGCGCTGGTTCTCGTTCCCGGCCTGTCCTGCGACCGCCGGGTCTGGCAGGCGCAAGTCGCGGGGCTGGCGGATATTGCGGACATCTCCATCGGCGATACGCTGAAGGACGATTCGATCGCGGCGATGGCCACCCGCGTGCTCGATGCCGCGCCGGAACGGTTCGCAATCGCCGGTTTCTCGATGGGCGGCTATGTCGCGATGGAGATCTGGCGCCGCGCGCCGGAGCGGGTGACCCGCCTCGCCCTCGTCGATACCAATGCCCGCGCCGATAGCGAGGAACAGGCGGCGCTGCGCCGCGCCGCCGTGGCCACGGCGCGGTCGCGCGGCTTCGAACATGTCCTGCGCGGCTCGCTGCGCCAGCTGGTGGCGCCCGATTGCCCGGAAGCGCTGTTCGAGGAGGTCGTGCAGATGGCCCTGCGCGTCGGCTTCGGCACTTACATGGACCAGCAGGCGGCGATCATCGACCGGGCGGATTCGCTGGAGACTCTGGGCACCGTCTCGGTTCCGGCCATGGTCATGGTCGGCGCGGCGGACGCCCTCACCCCGCCCCGCCTGGCCGAGGAAATGGTGCAGGCAATGCCCCCGGCATTTTCAGGCGTGGTCTACGAGGTGATCGCGAACGCCGGGCACATGGCGCCGATGGAGCAGCCAAACGCCGTCAACGCCGCCTTCCGCCGCTGGCTCATGCGCGTTTGAAATTTCGCGCCGTTCAGGCCGCGCCCTCTTCCTTGCGCAGCGGCAGCATGAGCGAGGCGGTGGTGCCGTGGCCCGGACGGCTGTCGATATCGAAACGGCCACGGTGGCGCTCGACGATGTGCTTGACGATCGAGAGACCCAGCCCGGTGCCGCCCACCATGCGGCTGCGGCTGGTGTCGGCGCGGTAGAAACGCTCGGTCACGCGGGGGAGGTGTTCGGGGGAGATGCCCTCGCCGTGGTCGCGCACCGTCACCAGGACCCAGCCCGTCGGCGTCGATTCCAGGCTGACGTCCACCGGCCCGCCCTGCTTGCCGTACTTCAGCGAGTTGTCGATGAGGTTGCGCAGCACTTGCGCCAGCTGGCCGCGATCGCCGGTCACCACGGCCTGCTCGCAGTTCGACTGGACGTCGATCTGCGCGTCGCCCCGCGCCTCGCCCGCGATTTCCTTTGCCAGCGCGACCATCTCGACCCGCTCGGAGGGCACTTCGTGCTTCACCGCCTCGATGCGGGAAAGCGACATCAGGTCCGAAATCAGCGCCTGCATGCGCTGCGCCTCATGCCGGATCGTGTCGAGAAAGCGCGTGCGCACGCTCTCGTCGCCGCCTGCCTTGGGGTTGTGCAGGGTTTCCACGTAGCCCAGCACGTTGGCCAGCGGCGTGCGCAGTTCGTGGCTGGCATTGGCGACGAAATCGGCGTGCGACTTGGCAACGCTGACGCGCTCCGACAGGTCGTAGAGGCTGACCAGCCGGTCCGTCGGCGAAACCACGCGGCAATCGACCTCCCAGACGCTGCCGCCGGTGGAAAGCCCGGTGACCCGCGCAATCCCGCCCTCATCGCTGAGAATCGCGGCAACCGCGCGCGGTTCGCGAATGGCGATGCGCACGTCCTGGCCGACGATATGGGCGCCCAGCAGTGCCCGCGCCGCGCCATTGGCGAAGCGCACCTGCCCGCGCGAGACCATCATCGCGGGCGTCTGGAGATGTTCGAGGAGGTGGACGCCGTCTCCGGCCATGATCTTCGCTTTCTATCCTTTGCGGCATTCCTATGACGGGGACGCCGATCGTTCTTCATGCCCGCACCAGACGACAGGACAAAGACGCCGCCGCAACGAACTTGCGGAAAATCGCATCCTGTACGGTGCTGAATACCTATGCGCGCACCTATCGGGTTCAATCCGTGCAATCATCCGTGCAAACGAGGTTGAGGTTTGGCCCACTCTCGCCTAGCACGTCGCACGCAGTTCGTGCCATGCTGCAACCGCGAAGAACGACGCTATTCCTCGCGGGGCGAATGGCAAGGCTGCACAGGAGGAGGAGCCCGTCGATACCCGGCGGAAAATGACCATATAGGTGGATAACCCCCAGAAGGTGGACTGCGCCCAGTGACCAATTCGATTTCGGCCCCATTCACGTCCGACCGCCTGCTCCTGTTCGGCGCCACCGGCGATCTTTCGCGCCGCATGCTCCTCCCCTCGCTCTGCGCGCTCGATGCCGAAGGCCTGCTCGATCCCAAGATCGAGATCATCGGAACCGCCCGGTCGGAGCATGACGACGCGGAATTCCGCGATTTCGCGCGGCAGTCGCTGGAACAGTTCCTCCCCGCCGAACGGCGCGGCGGCATGGCGCGGTTCCTCAACCGCCTGTCGTACCAGACACTCGACGCCAACCAGATGGAAGGCTTCAACGCCCTGGCCGCCAAAGTGGGCGAGCCGAAGGACGGCCTGTCGATCTTCCTCTCCACCGCCCCCAGCCTGTTCGAGCCGACCATTCGCGGCCTCCAGGCCAGCGGCCTCGCCGGTGACAACGTGCGTATCGGCCTGGAAAAGCCGCTCGGCATCGACCTTGCCTCCAGCAAGGTGATCAACGACGCCGTGGCCCGCGCCTTCCCGGAAGACCGGATTTACCGCATCGACCACTATCTGGGCAAGGAAACCGTCCAGAACCTGCTGGCCCTGCGCTTTGCCAACCTGATGTTCGAACCGCTGTGGAACGCGGCGCATATCGACCATGTGCAGATCACCGTGGCCGAGACTGTGGGCCTGGAATCGCGCGTCGCCTATTACGACGATTCGGGCGCGCTGCGCGACATGGTGCAGAACCACATGCTCCAGCTGCTCGCGCTCGTCGCGATGGAGCCGCCGGTCAGCTACGACGCCACCAGCGTGCGCGACGAGAAGGTGAAGATCCTGCGCAGCTTGCGCAAGGTCGCCGCCAACGAGACGGTGACGGGCCAGTACCGCGCCGGGGCCATCGGCGGCCAGGCCGTGCCGGGCTACGACGACGAACTCGGCAAGGATTCGAACACCGAGACCTTCGTTGCGATCAAGGCGCATATCGACAACTGGCGCTGGCAGGGCGTGCCCTTCTATCTGCGCACCGGCAAGCGCCTGCCCAAGCGCACGACCGAGATCGTCGTCCAGTTCCGCGACGTGCCGCACTCGATCTTCCATGGTCGCGGTGCGAAGACCGTGCCCAACCGCCTCGTCATCGGCATCCAGCCAAGCGAAAACATCACGCTCTCGCTCATGGCCAAGGTGCCGGGGCTGGACCGCAACGGCTTCGGCCTGCGCTCGATCCCGCTCGACATCGCCATGCCCGACGCTTTCGCCGGGCCGCAGCGCCGCATCGCCTACGAGCGCCTGCTGCTCGACCTGATCGAGGGCGAGCAGACCCTGTTCGTCCGCCGCGACGAAGTGGAAGCGCAGTGGGACTGGATCGACGCGATCCGGGCCGAGTGGGAGGAACAGGCGCAGGAGCCCAAGACCTACACCGCCGGAAGCTGGGGCCCCTCCGCCGCCATCGCCCTCGCCGAGCGCGACGGCGTAACGTGGCACGAGTAAAGAGGCCAGAACGGGCATGAACGCATCACGCACCCTATATGACCGGGGTGCGTGGGCGCCCCCTCATGCCCGGCCGCGCGAAATTCCCCGCAAACCGGTGGAAGTTAGATGTTGACACCGGTTACCTGAAAGCCTTCAAGCCTCGCCCGGGAGATCCCGGTGCGGCGGCTTCGGGAGGCTGAGACAAAAAAGACAGACGGAAAGTGCAGGAGTAACCCCATGAGCAACCTCAGCCCGGTGGTCGCCCGCGTGACCGATCGCATCATCGAACGGTCCAAGCCCAGCCGCGAACGCTATCTCGCCATGGTCGAGCGTGAAGCCGGCCGCCATTCCGACCGCTCGTTCCTTTCGTGCTCCAACCTCGCCCACGGTTTTGCGGCGAGCGGCGAGGACAAGCCCGCCATCGCCACCGGCAAGGCGATCAACGTCGGCATTGTCACCGCCTATAACGACATGCTTTCGGCGCATCAGCCCTATGGCCGCTATCCCGAGCAGATGAAGCTCTATGCCCGCGAAGTGGGCGCCACGGCACAAGTCGCGGGCGGCGTGCCCGCCATGTGCGACGGCGTGACGCAGGGCTTCGACGGCATGGAACTCTCGCTGTTCAGCCGCGACACCATCGCCCTCTCCACTGCCGTCTCGCTGAGCCACGCGATGTACGACGGCATGACCCTGCTGGGCATCTGCGACAAGATCGTGCCCGGCCTGGTCATGGGCGCGCTGCGCTTCGGCCACCTGCCTGCCGTGTTCATCCCCTCCGGCCCGATGCCGAGCGGCATCTCCAACAAGGAGAAGCAGAAGGTCCGCCAGCTCTATGCCGAGGGCAAGGTCGGGCGCGAGGAACTGCTGGCCAGCGAAAGCGCAAGCTATCACTCGGCGGGCACCTGCACCTTCTATGGCACTGCCAACTCCAACCAGATGATGATGGAGATGATGGGTCTGCACATGCCCGGCGCCGCTTTCGTGCCGCCCGGCACCTCGCTGCGCCAGGCCGTGACCCGCGCCGCCGTCCACCGTGTGACCGAGATGACCCGCAAGGGCGACGATTTCCGCCCGATGGCGCATGTCGTGGACGAGAAGGCGATCGTCAATGCCATCGTCGGCCTCTTGGCCACCGGCGGCTCGACCAACCATGCCATCCACCTGCCCGCCATGGCCCGCTGCGCCGGCATCCATATCGACTGGCAGGACTTCGACGAGCTTTCGGCCGCCGTGCCGCTGATCACCCGCGTCTATCCCAACGGTTCGGGCGACGTGAACCACTTCCATGCCGCCGGCGGCATGGGCTGGGTGGTGCGCGAACTGCTCGACGCAGGCCTTGCGCATGAGGACATCCTCACCGTCTCCAAGGGCGGCATGCGCGCCTATGCCACCGAGCCGACGCTGGACGAAGGCGAACTCAAGTGGAAGCCCGCCCCTGCCGTCAGCGGCGACGACACCATGCTGAGCACGGTGGCCAAGCCCTTCCTGCCCGACGGCGGTATGCGCCTCGTCTCGGGCAACGTCGGCCGCGCCACGTTCAAGACCAGCGCGGTCGATCAGGAACGCTGGACCATCGAGGCCCCCTGCCGCGTGTTCGAGACGCAGGAAGGCGTCATCAATGCCTTCAAGGCGGGCGAGCTGGACCGCGATGTCGTGGTGGTCGTGCGCCATCAGGGCCCACGCGCCAACGGCATGCCCGAACTCCACAAGCTGACCCCGCCGCTCGGCGTCCTTCAGGATCGCGGTTTCAAGGTCGCGCTGGTCACCGACGGCCGCATGTCGGGCGCCTCGGGCAAGGTTCCGGCGGCGATCCACGTCACCCCGGAAGCGCTGGCCGATGGCCCGATCGCCTATCTGCAGGATGGCGACATCGTGCGCCTCTCGGCCGAGGACGGCACGCTTTCGACCACCGCCGATCTCTCCGGCCGCACGCCCGCGCCGCTGCCCGCGCCTGCCGAAGGCATGGGCCGCGAACTCTTCGCGATGTTCCGCATGAATGCGGGCGGCGCCGAACAGGGCGGTTCCTCGATGCTGGAGGTCGCTGGCCTGTGAGCGGTTCCGTGAGCACTGAACTCGTAGCCGTCGATATCGGCGGCACCCATGCCCGTTTCGCCCTCGCCTCGGTGGACGATCAGGGCCAGATCACGCTGGACGAACCGGTCACCCTGCACACCAGCGACCACGGCAGCTTCCAGCTCGCCTGGCAAGCCTTCCGCGAGCGCAAGGGCGGCACGCTGCCCGATGCCATCTCGATCGCGATCGCGGGCCCGGTCGGCGGTGATGTGATCCGTTTCACCAACAACCCGTGGATCATTCGCCCGGCGATGATCCCCGAGAAGATGGGCGTATCACGCTATACCGTAGTCAACGACTTCGCGGCGGTTGCCTATGCCGTGGCGCTCGCGCCCGACGACCAGTTCCTGCATCTGGCCGGGCCGGACGTGCCCTTGCCCCGCTCGGGCACGCTCAGCGTCCTCGGGCCGGGCACCGGCCTCGGCGTCGCGCACTTGTGGCGTAACGGACTGCCCCACGGCAAGGGCGGCTTCTACCATGTGCAGGCGACCGAAGGCGGCCATACCGACTATGCGCCGCTGGACCTGATCGAGGACGCGATCCTCGCCCGCCTGCGCAAGCGCCACAACCGCGTCTCTACCGAGCGCGTCGTCTCCGGCCCCGCCATCGTCGACATCTACCAGACGCTCGCCGCCATGGAGACCCGCGCGGTGCATGACGTGACCGACGTGGAGATCTGGACCGCCGGCACCAATCATTCCGACCCGCTGGCCGCCGCCGCCGTCGATCGTTTCTGCCTCGCGCTCGGCAGCGCGGCGGGCGACTGCGCGCTGGCCCACGGCGCCAGCGGCGTCGTGATCGCGGGCGGCCTCGGCTACCGCATCCGCGAAACCATTCTTGCCTCGGGCTTTGCCGAGCGTTTCTGCGCCAAGGGCCGCTTTGCGGGCATGATGGCACAGATGCCCGTCAAGCTTATCACCCATCCGCAGCCCGGCCTGTTCGGCGCGGCTGCCGCCTATGTCAGGGAGCACGTCCAATGAGCAGCCCGTCCGAAGCCGTCGAAAAGGTCATGCGTCTTGCCCCGGTGATCCCGGTGCTGGTGATCGAGGATATCGAGCACGCCCTGCCGATCGCCGAAGCGCTCGTGGCCGGAGGCCTGCCCGCGCTGGAAGTGACGCTGCGCACCGAATGCGCGATCGAGGCGATCAAGGTGATGAAGCAGGTTCCCGGCGCCGTGGTCGGCGCGGGCACCGTACTTTCGCCGGACGACCTCAAGCGCTCGATCGATGCGGGCGCCGAATTCATCGTCTCGCCCGGCCTCACCCCGATGCTGGCCGAAGCCGCCTACAAGTCGCAGATCCCCTTCCTGCCCGGCACCGCCAATGCCAGCGACGTGATGTTCGCGCTGGAATGCGGGTTCGACCGCCTGAAGTTCTTCCCCGCCATGGCGGCGGGCGGTCCCTCGGCGCTGAAGGCGATCGCCGCGCCGCTGTTCAAGGCGAAGTTCTGCCCCACCGGCGGCGTCACCCCTGAAAACGCGCCTGAATGGCTGGGCCTCGACGCGGTGCTCTGCGTCGGCGGCAGCTGGATGGTGCCCAAGGGCAAGCCGGACGTGGCAAAGA
Source organism: Novosphingobium sp. TCA1 (assembly GCF_009811895.1). Lineage (NCBI taxonomy): Bacteria > Pseudomonadati > Pseudomonadota > Alphaproteobacteria > Sphingomonadales > Sphingomonadaceae > Novosphingobium > Novosphingobium sp. TCA1. The sequence continues at coordinate 112,239 of NZ_BLJH01000005.1, forward strand.
TCGAGGCGGCCGCCCGCGCCGCTGCGGGGCTCGCACGGTGAGCCGGGCGGCGCTGACCACGGCCCAGGCGGGATCGCCGCTGACAACAGTCGAGGATCTCGACCGCCGGCTTCAGGAACTTCACGTCCTGACCGCCCAGACGCCGACCTACAACCCGGTGTTCCAGCTCGGCCTCGAACTGTCGCGCAAGCTGGAGACCGGCGAGATGAGCCTCGATCACATCGAGGCTCTCGTCGCCGAGATGGAGTGCGAGGGCCTGCGCGCCCGCGCCGCCCGTCTCGACCGGCTGCTCGCCCCGACCGGCCTAGCCGAGAACGACGCGCGGATCGACGCCGTCGCGGCGGGAGACAAGGCGGAAGGCGACGACTTTTCCGCCTTCGCGGTCCGCTGGCAGCGCCCCGCCGCCCATGTCGTGTTCACCGCGCACCCCACTTTCCTGCTCTCCTCCGCCCAGAGCGAGGCGGTAACCGCCGCCGCCTCCAACGGCGATCTCAGCGTCGCCTCGGTCTGCGTCGCCTCGCCCGAACGCGACCAGATCACGCTCGACTACGAGCACGACAAGGCCATGGAAGCGATCGCGCGCGGCCAGAAGGCCCGCGACCGCATCAATGCCCGCCTCTTCGACATCGCCGCCGCCCGCTGGCCCAAGCGCTGGAAGGGCCTCTCGCCGATGCCGGTGCGCTTCGCATCCTGGGTCGGCTACGACATGGACGGCCGCACCGACATCGGCTGGTCCACCTCGATCCGCTACCGCCTGGAGGAAAAGGCCCTTCGCCTCGCAGGCTATGCGCAGAGCCTGGCGCAGGCCGCCCCCGACATCGCGGGCAAGCTGGAACGCGCCGCCGCGCTGACGCAGGACATGGTCCGCCGCTTCGCCGCCGATCTCTCCTCGCCCGAAGCCCTGTCCGAAGCCGCCAATGCCCTCACCGCCGAGCATCCCGACCGGCTGATCAGCCTCGAAAGCACGATCGCCGCGCTCGAGGAAGAAGCGCGCCATGCGGACCAGGATATTGCCCGCACCCTGCTCGTCACCGCCGCGGCCATGCGCGCCGACGGCCTGGGCATGGGCTGGATCCACTTCCGGGTAAATTCCTCGCAGCTCCAGAACGCGATCCGCCAGCGCATCGACCCGGAAGGCAAGCTCAGCCTTGCCAGCCAGGCCGCGCTCGTGCGCATGCGCGAGCTGCTGGCCGAAGTCACGCCGCTGAAGTCCAACTTCGCCGCGCTCGCCATCGAGAATTCCACGGCGATCCGCCAGTTCCTGGCAATGGCGCAGATCCTCGCCCATATCGACGCAGATGCCCCGATCCGCATGCTCGTGGCCGAGTGCGAGGAGCCGACGACGATCCTGGCCGCGCTCTATTTCGCGCGCATGTTCGGGATCGACGACAAGGTGGACGTCTCCCCCCTGTTCGAGACGGAAAGCGCGCTGGAACACGGCGGCCGATTCGTCGATGCCGTGCTGGCCGAGCCCGCCTACCGCGAATATGCCCGCAAGCGCGGCCGCGTCTCGATCCAGACCGGCTTCTCCGACGCGGGCCGCTTCGTGGGCCAGGTGCCCGCAGCGCTCGCCATCGAGCGCCTCCAGGGCCGCCTTTCCGAAGCCATGGTGGCCAACGGTTTGACCGACGTTTCGGCGCTGATCTTCAATACCCACGGCGAATCGATGGGCCGCGGCGCCCATCCATCCAGCCTCCAGGACCGCTTCCAGTGGCCGATGTCGCCCTGGGCCCGCCGCCGTTTCCTGCGCGCGGGCATCCGGCTGGAACCCGAAGTCTCGTTCCAGGGCGGTGACGGCTATCTCTGGTTCGGCTCCGACGAACTGGCCCTCGCCACGCTCACCCGCATGGCCGAAATGCCGCTCTGGGGTGCCGATACCGATGCGCCGACCGACTTGTTCTATCGCCGCACCGACCTCAGCCTCGACTTCTACCGCGCGATCCGCGGCGTGCAGCACGAGCATCTGGAATCGGCCACCTACAGCCGCGCCATCACCGCCTTCGGGCTGGGCCTGCTGAACGATACCGGCAGCCGCAAGTCGCGCCGCCAGTCCGACCTTGCGGCGGACCGTTCGATGAGCCTGCGCCAGATCCGCGCGATCCCGCACAATGCGATCCTCCAGCAGCTCGGCTATCCGGTCAACGTGATCGCGGGGATCGGCACCGCATCGGACGGCAACCGCGAGGAAGTGGCGGGCCTCCTGCGCGACAGCGAGCGCGGCCGGCAATTGCTGCGCCTGGCCCGGGCCGCCAATGCCCTGGCCTCGATCAAGACGGTGGCGGCCTATGGCGAGCTGTTCAATTCCGCCTACTGGGCCAGCCGCCCCTATCGCGGCGATGAACAGTACATCGCCGAGGCCTGCCTGAAGCTGGCGGAATACCTCACCAAGGACGACCGCACCGGCGTGTTCCGCCGCCTCGCCTCGCGCCTCAGGGTCGATGCGATGAAGCTGCACGTCCTGCTCGACCTCGTGCCCGACGAGGCCCCGCTGCCCGACCGCGAGCATACGCGCCGCAGCCTCGGCGTGCTGCAATCGCTGCGCATCGCCTTGTTCAAGCACATGTTCCTGCGGGTCGTCATGGTGCCGCCGTTCAGCCGCGCCAACGACATCAGCCAGGACGACGTGCTGGAGATGTTCTTCACCTTGCGCGTGGAAGACGGCCTCGCCCAGCTTCGCCGCGCCTTCCCCACCAGCTTCCCCTCGATCGACGACTTCAAGGTGGACTACCCCAGCGACTACCCGGATTCCAGCGCTACCGGCTATTCCCGCATCCACCGCGACTACATCGACCCGATCGCCCGCTCCTACGCCCTGTCCCTGCGCATCACCACCGCACTCGCCAACGAGTTCGGCGCGCACGGCTGACGGCCGAGAACGACAGCGGCCGCCCGACGGGCCGCCGCTGTCGTTCAGGAGACGGGTTGGGTAGGTTGGGAGGCCGGCTCTTTGCGGCGCCAAGCGGACTCGCCTTTATAGGCTTCGTCATCCTGAACTTGTTTCAGGATCCATCGGGCAGTTGGTGCCGACACGTCATGTCGCAAACCGCCATCTCGGTTTGCTGATCGAAAACCTGAGCTATCGGCTTGATGGACCCTGAGCCGAAGGCCAGCGCAGCTAAACAAGTTCAGGGTGACGAAGGTGTTGGGGGAGGCAGATTAACGTCTTGCCCGCCCTTCACCCTACGCCGCTCAGGCTGAGCTTGTCGAAGCCCGCCCGCAACGCCAGAGCATCAGCCAACCGACCCATAGCGCCACGCCTCGGGGCCTTCGACAGGCTCAGGCTGAGCGGTTGGGGAGGTCAGCTTTGGGATGGTCAGAGGACGGTTTGGTTTCGGCCATTCCATGTCCATAAGCGGATAATCAGAAAACAGAGCGATAAAACCAGAAAGGTGCATGCTCCTCCAATGGCCCAGTTCGAGCTGTATGGAATTTTGTGGCCTAACCAAGCAAACAGATGGGCCGATATGACAACCGCCAAAGCTGGAAGTGTCATTCCCGAGAACCACCACACTAATTTAGCCTTCTCCAGAGCGTAGATCACGAGCAAGGGGGCGACTGCCGCGAAACCTAATGGATTACTCAAGTCATTAGTAAAAAAACTGACGACGTAGTACGACACACCCGAGATGAGCAAAAGCACAACCAATCGAGGCATATTGCTGTATTGTCGAGCTAGCAATCGGTCAGACATATGCCACATAATGGCAACTTGGGAGCAAGGTTGCAACTAAGCTCGATGTCCTCAATAGCGGCGATACACCCCTCACCCACCACCGCCCGATCTCGCCCTCAGCCCAAAACCACCGCTACGCCATCAGCCGCAGCAACGCCTCGATCTCGCATGTCGCGAAGCCCACGGTGCTGTCGGAGATGCCGTAAGGCAGCAGCAGCCGTTCGCCGACCTTGAGCGCGCCGCAAGTATAGACCACGTTGGGAACGTAGCCGGAGCGGTCGGCGTTTTCGGCGGTCAGGACCGGCTCCACCGTGCGCGCCAGCACTTTCGACGGGTCCTTGAGGTCGAGCAGCGCGCAACCGAGCGCGTACTTGCGCATGGCGCCGACGCCGTGGGTGAACAGAAGCCAGCCGTGCTCGGTGGGGATGGGGCTGCCGCAGTTGCCGATCTGGATGAATTCCCAGGGGTATTTCGGCTCCATCAGCAGGACGCCGTCGTCGTCCCAGGTGTCGAGCGTGTCCGAGCGCAGCAGGAACAGGTTCTTGCCGTCCTGCCGCCCGACCATGGTGAAACGGCCGTCGATCTTCTCGGGAAACAGCGCCATGCCCTTGTTGCGCCCCGCCCGGCCCCGGATCGGTTCGAGTTCGAAGGCCCGGAAATCGCGCGTGCGCAGCAGTTCGGAGCGGATCGAGGTGCCCGAATAGGCGGTGTAGGTGCCGATCCATTCGTAGTCGCCGCCGCCATGGTCGAACCGCACGAGCCGCAAATCCTCCAGGCCGCCGCGCTGCTGTTCGGTGATGGGGAAGATCACGGTGTTCGAGAGATTCGATTCCGCGTGGCGATGGACCCACACGGTCTCCTCGGAATCGACCTGTTCTTCCTCGTCGAGTTCCACCGATGTCGCGAAGGAAGCCTGCGGCCAGAGGCAGAACGTGCCGTCTGCCTCGGCGATGCCCTCGCGAAAGGCGATCGAACTGATGTGCCCTTCTCCCACGGCCCGCAGGCTCATGATGAAGCGCACGGAATCGCCCTGCATGCCCGACTGGTCGGGCGCGGGAACGATCGAGGGATTCATCAGCGCCGCTGCCGCGAACGTGTATTCGTGGCAGAAATAGGCACCGATCAGGCGCTGGCGGGTCTCGGAAAACTGCGCGGGATCGAGTTCCAGGTTCTTCGCCACTTCATCGAAGCGTTCGGCGAAGATCTTCTCGGTCTGCCAGTGACGCTCCTTGAAGTCCTTGAGGACCCGTTCGTACTCGGCCGCGACCTGCCCGTCGCTCAGTCCGGCGACATCCTCGACCAGGCGATAGGCCCGGCCGCCGGCGTTCTTGCCCTGCCAGCCGAGGTGGAACGGACGCAACACGACTCGCGCCGGGTCGGCGTAGAGGCGGGTTTCGAAGATATGAAGCGGTTCAGACCAGACGTTCTCGGGCCGATTCAAGCAATCCTCCTGCCAATGCTCCCCCACGTCCGAGCGGCGCCGAAACGGCAAGCTCGGCCAGAGCATAGTGCGAAAGTTGGAAGGCGAGAATGGATTCCGCGCCGCAATTGGCGTTTACGCCCCTCGGCGTAACCCCATCCCGGCAACGGCCCGTCGCAATATCGGCCAACACCGCCCCGCGATCGTTGCCGCCGAAGAACCAGCGCCACGCCGTTACCGCATGCTCCACCCAGAAAGCGCCGCGCGTCGCCGTCCAGGCGCTGCAGGCTGCCTCTATGGCGGCCTGCGCTTCAAGGGGCTGCTGATCGAAGGGCAGGTAGCCATGCGGCTTGCCGAAACTTTCCGAGCCGATCGGGCGGAACTGCCCGCGCGCCGAGACCTGCTGCATGCAGATCCATTCCAGCGTCTCCAGCCCCGCGCCGATCCAGGCTTCCTCTCCCAGCGCGGTGCCCGCCTCGACCAGGGCCTGCGGCAGGCGCGGATTGTCGTAACCGAGCACGGCCTCGAACCAGGCCCAGTCGGGACGGCGGCCGTCGCCCAGGAGGCGCATCAGGAAATCGCCGCCCTCGCGCACGCAGTCCAGCGCCACCTTGTTGCGCGGATCCCGCCGCAGGACCGCGCAGGCCCCGAGCATGGCGAAAGCCCGTGCCCGCGGCGCCTCGATATGGGTGAGACGCGGCAGCACGTCCTCGAACAGTTGAAGCGCCCATTCCGACAGGCTCTGGTCGGGCGCCCGCTCGTAAGTGCGGCCGAGGGACCAGATCGCGCGGCCGTTGGAATCCTCCGATCCCTCATCCTCGCACCAGCCCCGGTCGAAGCGCATGAAGTTGCGGAAGCGGCCGAGATCCGGGTTCCATGCGGATTGCACGAAGGCGGCATAGGCCAGGCTCCATTTCATCCGCTCCGCCACCGGCAGCCCCCGCGCCACGTTCATCAACATGAGCGCGCGGGCATTGTCGTCCAGGCAATAGCCGTGGCGCCGGTCGGGCACCACGCCGACCGAGTGCTGTAGCATGCCGGTGGCATCGCTCATCGCCAGAACGGCGGCTAGGCCGGGCGTCGCGGTGATCGGCGGGATCGCCGGTTGCGGCGCGCAGGCATCGGCAACCAGCCGCAGGCCCGCATCCGCAAAGCGCGGCCAGATCATCTCGCGTCCCCGCGCCCAGGCCCGACGCTGCATGGCGGCCAGGTCTGCCGGACGGTCGAACAGGGCGTTGACGGCCTCGGCGATGGCCTCGCTGGAACCGGGCTCGATCAGGCGGCCGATTTCCTCGCCCAGCAGCTCGCGGGCGTGGACATAGGGCGTGGAAACCACTGCTTTGCCAAGTGCCACCGCATAGCTGAGCGTGCCGGACGTCGATTGCTGCATGCCCAAGTAGGGCGTGAGATAGATGTCGCAGGCTTCGAGCTGGTCGAGCAGTTCATCCGTTTCCAGGAAGCGGTTTTCCCAGGCGATATGCGCGGATACGCCCAGCGTTTCGGCCAGTTCCTGCAATTCCTCGCGGTAGGCCTCACCCTCGTGCGCGACGAGATTGGGATGGGTGGCGCCAACGATGCGGTAGATCACTTCAGGATGGCGCTCCGCGATCAGCGGCAGCGCCCGGATCGCATGTTCCAGGCCCTTGCCCCGGCTGAGCAGACCGAATGTCGTCAACACCTTGCGGCCTTCCAGCCCGAGCTGCTCCTTGAAGGCGTCGTGTTGCCCGAACGGCCGGTCGGGCGCGCCATGCTCGATCACCTCGATGATACGGCCGGGCGCCTCGTAATCGCGTTCCAGCAACTCGCGCGAGTGCTGCGACATCACCATGATCCGCGAGGCGCGGGTCACCAGGTGGCGAAGGATGCGGCGCTGGTTGTCGGAGGGATCGCAAAGCACGGTGTGCAGCGTCAGCACCAGAGGGGCCGCCAGCCGGTCCACGAAGTCGACGACCATCTCGCCGTCCTCGCCGCCATAGATGCCGTATTCGTGCTGGAGCCATACCGCATCGACGCCCGCTTCGTTGATCTCGCGGGCCGCGCGGGCGTAATCGTCAGGATCGTTGCAAGTGATCGTACCGGCCACGTCGCGGTAGATCACATCCTGGGCCGGGTCCGCCAGGGCATGGACGTCCACCGCGATCTCGGGATGAAATTCGCCCAGCTTCTCGAAAATGTCCGTGGTGAACGTGGCGATGCCGCACTTGCGGGGCGCGAAGTTGCCGATCAATGCGATGTGGAGAGGAATGAGAACCGGAACGGCAGGTTCAGGTCGTTCGTTCGAAGGGACAACTTCGAATATCGAACGGACCGTATCGGAACCCGATTTCCCGCCGGGTTCTTCGCCGCAATAATGGTCACGAGGCATCAGGTTCATGCGCACCCCGCTCAAACTGGTGGAGAATGCTATTGAATGCCCCAGACTGCCATTAATATCCCGCTGCACTGCAATAAATTTCACATAACGCGGCCAACCGCCCGTCGCAAACGCCCTGTCGAGGCCGCGCTGCCGCTAAGTTCACATTTGTGCAGTTGCGAATCGGTTTGAAAATTCGCTGAAGGCGAATTTTGGCGGCACCAGCCCCAGTTGGATTCAGGCGCCCCCACCCGACCTCCCATCAGGATACACTAGTGGGAGGTCGGGTGGGGGCGTGGGCTGGCGCCGCAAGCTCGTCACGGATGAGACGAGCGCACTTAAAAAAGTATAGACAAAAAAGCACGCCTCTGTCCTGCCCACCATGGACTTGCTGCCTGCGCTTTCCTATGTCCGGGTAACGCGCAAACACAGAGAAACGACGGGAACACGATGCCCTCCGACTCCAGCCCTATCGCGATACAGGACCAGACCCTCGGCCGCCTCGTCTCGGCGGTTATCGGCAAGGATGCCGCAGGATCGGCCCTCAGCGTCCTCGCCATCGACCCCATCCTCTCGGAAACCGGCGCCCTCTCGGAAACCGGGGAAACCGTCTCCCGCGCCCAGGTGGCCATGGCGCTCAACGTCGCGCTCTTTGCCGATCTGCTCGACCGCGTGCCCACCGCCGCGCGCTATGTCCAGTCGCTGCGCGAGAGGGGCGAGACGATCGTTTTCGACCACGGCGCCTTGCGCACCATCGACGGAGAGACCGGCGTCCTGCCGCGCGGCTACGAAGGTTTCGGCCGTTTCCTGGCGCCGCTCGGCTATGAAGTCGGCGGGCTCTATCCGCTGCCCAAGCTCAGGATGACGGGCCGCGCCTATGTCCAGCGCGACCTGCCGGAGACGATCCCGCAGTTCTTCGTGTCCGAGCTTCATGTCGACCAACTCTCCGAACCCGCGCAGGTGGCTTGCGACAGCATCTTCGGCACCTCTGTCGACCCGCTGGGCGAAGCCGAATGGGCCGCGCTCGATGTGCTCTCTGCCAAGGGATCCTGCACGTTCGAGGAAGCGGTCACCGCACTCAGGGGCGCGCTCGCCTGCTTCGCGCGCCAGCATCAGCCGCCGGCCCTCGCCGATTACGAAGTGCTGCTGCCCGAAACCAAGGAAGGCGCCTGGATCGCCACCGAGGGCAATGCCTTCAACCATGCGACCACCCGCACCGCCAATGTCGTGGCGCTGGCCGAGGAACTCAAGGAAGACGGCTATCCGATGAAGCCCTCGGTGGAGATCTCGCAGAACGGCCGCGTGCGCCAGACCGCGATCCTTGCCGACAAGGTCGTCCGCCCGTTCCGCGAGGCCGACGGGGCCGAAGTGCCGCTGCCGGTGCCCGGCTCGTTCTACGAATTCATCACCCGCGACATCGACCCGGAGACCGGCAGGCTCGATCTCACTTTCGATTCCGGCAATGCCACCGGCATCTTCGCCGTGACGAGGGGCGCATGAGCGTGCTCAAGTCGTTCGATCCGGCCAGCGGCGCGCTGGTCTGGGAAGGCGAAACCGCCGATGCCGCCACGGTCGATGCCGCGCTGGAGCGTGCCCACGCCGCCTTTCCGGCCTGGGCCGCCCTGCCCGTAGCCGCCCGCGTCGAGGCGGTCGAACGGTACAAGGCCGTGCTGGAAACGCGCAAGGACGCGATCGCCGAAGTCATCTCGCGCGAGACCGGCAAACCGCTCTGGGAGACGCGCACCGAACTGGCCTCGATGATCGGCAAGGTCGGCATCTCGATCGCCGCGCAGGCCGAGCGCGCCGGGGAAAGGCAGCAGGACATGCCTTTCGGCAAGGCCGTACTGCGCCACCGCCCGCACGGGGTGATGGCGGTGCTGGGGCCGTTCAACTTCCCCGGCCACTTGCCCAACGGCCATATCGTTCCGGCCCTGCTGGCGGGCAATACGGTGGTCTTCAAACCCTCCGAAATGACCCCTGCGACCGGGCAGGCCATGGCCGACGCCTGGGTCCAGGCGGGCCTTCCCGAAGGCGTGTTCCAGATCGTCCACGGCGCGCGCGCCACGGGCGAGGCGCTGGTGGCGGGCCATATCGACGGGCTGCTGTTCACCGGCTCGGCGGGCGCGGGCGCGCATTTCCGGCGCATCTTCGCGGACCGGCCCGACGTGATCCTCGCACTCGAACTGGGCGGCAACAACCCGCTGGTCGTGTGGGACGGCGATCTCGAAGAGGCCGCCTCGGTGGTCGTGCAGTCGAGCTTCATCACCACCGGCCAGCGCTGCTCCTGCGCGCGCCGCCTGATCGTGCCGGACAATGACTTCGGCACCGCACTGGTCGATGCCGTCGCCGCCCTGGCCGACCGCGTGACGATCGGCGCATGGGACGAGACGCCGGAGCCCTGGTTCGGCCCGCTGATCTCGGCAGAGGCTGCCGATGCCGCAAAGGCGCGCTTTGCCGACCTTGCCCAGCGCGGCGCCGCGGTGATCCGCGCTTTCGAGGGCGTGGAAGGCCGCAGCGGCGCCTTCGTCACCCCCGGCATTCTCGACGTGACCGGCGTGGACGTGCCCGACGAGGAGATCTTCGCGCCGATCGTGCAAGTGACGCGCGTGCCCGATTTCGATGCCGCCATGGCCGCCGCCAATGCCACGCGCTTCGGCCTTTCGGCAGGCCTCGTCAGCGGTGACGACGCCTTGTGGGACCGCTTCGTGCTGGAAAGCCGCGCGGGCGTGGTCAACCGCAACCGCCCGACCACCGGGGCGGCGGGATCGATGCCGTTCGGCGGCCTTGGCGAAAGCGGCAACCACCGGCCGAGCGCCTATTACGCCGCCGACTATTGCGCCTACCCGGTCGCCAGTTTCGAGGCAGCCAGCGCCGAGGGCAACAGCGGCGCGCTGACGGGCAAGCTGCGCGGATGAGCGGGCTGACCGGCGAGGAGCGCGACCTGCTCGCGCCGGTCGAACGGGAACCGATCCTGGCCCACACGCTCGAATGGGCGGCCATCAACAGCGGCACCGCCAACATGCAAGGGCTGGCCGCCATGGCGGAGCGCCTTGCCGCCGCCTTCTCCGCGCTGCCGGGAGAGGTGCGGCTGGCCGATCCCGCGCCGGTCGAGAAAGTCGATGGCCAGGGCCGCCCCCGCGCGGTTCCCCACGGGCGGCACCTCGTGCTCTCGGTGCGGCCCGAGGCGGCGCGGCGGGTGATCCTGACCGGCCATATGGACACGGTCTACGCCGCCGATCACCCCTTCCAGACTTGCGACTGGCTGGACGCCAACACGCTGCACGGCCCCGGCACGGCGGACATGAAGGGCGGCCTTGCGGTAATGCTGGCAGGCCTTGCCGCTTATGAGCGCGCGAACTCGAAACTTGGCCCGGCGCTCGGCTACGATGTCCTGATCAACAGCGACGAGGAAACCGGATCGCTCTCCTCCGCCCCGCTGATCGCGGATCTGGCGAGAGGCAAGCTCGCGGCGCTGACGTACGAACCGGCCCTGCCCGGCGGCCAGATGGCACGGGCGCGGCCGGGTTCGGGCAACTACGCCGTCGTCGTCCACGGCCGCTCCGCCCATGCCGGGCGCAATCCCGAGGAAGGCCGCAACGCGGTGCTGGCCGCCGGAGACCTCGCCCTGCGGCTCGCCGCGATGCGCCGCCCCGGCCTCTCGGTGAATCCGGCCCGGATAGAGGGCGGCGCGCCGAACAATACGGTGCCGGACCTTGCCATCCTGCACTTCAACATGCGCCCCGGGACCAGCGAACTGGCTGCCGAGGCGCAGGCCTTCATCAAGGCCGCCGTCGCCGAAGTCTCGGCCGCGCACGAGGTTCACATGCACCTCCACGGCCAGGTCTCGCGCCCGCCCAAAGCCATTTCGCCCGCGACCGAGGCGCTCTACGGCGTGGTCAGCAAGGCCGCCGCCGACCTTGGCCAACCGATGAGCTGGAAGGACACCGGCGGCGTCTGCGACGGCAACAACATCGCCGCCTGCGGCGTTCCCGTACTCGACACCATGGGCGCGCTGGGCGGCGCCATCCACTCGCCGGACGAATTCCTGCTGGCCGATTCGCTCGATGCCCGCGCCCGCCTTACCGCCCTCGTCCTTCACAGGCTCGACCGCCACGGAGTTTTGCCCGCATGACGTTTCTCCTGCGCACCGCACAGGAAAAGGACCTCGAAGCGCTCTACCGCATGGCCAAGGGCACCGGCGGCGGCTTCACCAACCTGCCGCCCGACAAGCCGACGCTGGACGCCAAGCTGAAGCGCACGGCCAGGAGCTTCGCGCGCCAGAGCGACGAGATCGCCAACGACCTGTTCGTTTTCATCCTCGAAGACACCGAAACCGGCAAAGTGCGCGGCACCTGCCAGGCCTTCTCGCAAGTCGGCACGGAATTTCCGTTCTATTCCTATCGCCTCGGCCGGATCACCCAGCACTCGCAGGAGCTTGGCCGAACCTTCCGTGCCGAGATGCTGACGCTCTGCACCGATCTCGACGGCGCCAGCGAAGTGGGCGGGCTCTATCTGGACGCCACCGAGCGCTCGGCAGGCGTGGGCAAGTTGCTGGCGCGCAGCCGCTACCTCTTCATCAAGACCCACCGTTCGCGCTTCGGCGACACCACCTTGGCCGAACTGCGCGGCGCCATCGACGATGCCGGGAACTCGCCGTTCTGGGACGGGCTCGCGGGCCGCTTCTTCGACATGAGCTTCCGCGACGCCGACGAGTTCAATGCCAAGCACGGCAACCAGTTCATCGCCGATCTCATGCCCAAGCACCCGATCTACTGCGCGCTGCTCTCCGAAGCGGCACGGCAGGTCATGGGCCAGCCGCACTATTCGGGCCGCCCGGCCATGCGCATGCTGGAAAACGAGAACTTCGCATTCCAGAACTACGTCGACATCTTCGACGGCGGCCCGACGATGATCGCGAAGACCGACCAGATCCGCACCGTGCAGGAATCGCGCAGCGCCGTGATCGCCGCCATCACCAGGGCGGACGACGCGGAAGCCAGCCACCTCGTCGCCACCGGCCATCTCGCCGCTTTCCGTGCCTGCCTCGGCAAAGTCGATGCCGCTGACGGCGGCGTGACCCTGGACGCCGCCGCCGCGGCGCTGCTGGGCGTAGGGCCGGGGGATACGGTGACGTACGTCAATGCGTGAGGGCACCACGTCGTCCCGGACTTGATCCGGGACCGCTGGCCGTGACCGGCCCACGTTTAGGTAACGGGTTCTCACGCCAGTTTACGCCTAAAGAATTGCCAGCGGTCCCGGATCAAGTCCGGGACGACGTCTCCTCCTCATCATTCCCCCTCACCCTCACGACGTTTACTGCAACCGTTCTTCCGCCTTTTGCAATGGTCCCGCCATGACCAGCGCTCATATTGGAACCATGACCACTCTGCCCGATACGCTTCGCTCCGCCGTGCTGCCCGATCCGATCCGCGCGGCGATCTTCGACATGGACGGGACCCTGCTCGATACCGAAGCATTGCATGGGCAGGCTTTCGCCGTGACCGGCAAGGCGATGGGCTATCCGCTTCCCGCGACGCTCCAGCATTCGATGGTGGGCATCCACCGCGACGGTTCGCGCCGTCTGGTGGCCGATCACATGGGGCCGGACTTCCCGCTCGATCGTTTCTTCGACGAAAGCGACCTGGCCTTCACGGCCATGCTCGACGCGGGAATTCCCCTGCGCCCCGGCGCCGAGATCATCCTGGAGCATTTCGCGAAGGCCGGCGTGCCGATGGCGATCGCAACGTCGTCCGAGGCGCCCTATGCCCAGCAGCGGCTGGAGAAGGCCGGGCTGCTGCACTACTTCGATGTCGTGGTCACGCGAAACGACGTGACCCAGGCCAAGCCGCATCCCGAACCCTATCTCCTGGCCGCCAGCCGCCTCGGCATCGATCCCGCGCATTGCGTCGCCATCGAGGACAGCCCGGCAGGCGTGCGCTCGGCAACTTCGGCGGGGATCGCCACGGTCATGGTGCCCGATCTGCTGCCGGCCACCGAGGAACAGACGCTGCTCTGCGCGGAAGTACTGCCCAGTTTGCATGCGCTTCGGGATCTGCTGCTGGCGCCGGCCGAGGGCTGAACACCGTCGTCCCGGACGACGAGTGGTGCATAGTTCCGCTCACCCGCTGGACCCCGGAAAGCCCTCGCGGCTACGGGCGGGCGGATGAGCATCATCGCCACCATCATGAATTCGACCACCGGCCAACCCATCCAGAAGATGACTTTCGGCCGCATGCCCAAGCCCTGGGCCAGCTTCAACCTCGCCAGCGGCGAACTCGTCACCGCCGACCGCGTCCATGTCGGCAAGCCCGCGCCGGGCAAGTTCGCGGCGCCGGTCGAGGTCTGGGTGACCCCCAAGGCCTGATCTTCAACTCTCGGTTCTGTCCGGCTGCCGGTCGGGATGCGCGGCGATGAACGCCGGGTGCTCCCGGCAGGCCGCATCGATCCGCGTCAGGTGCGGATAAGCGGCAAGATCGCAGGAGAACCGCCGCGCATTGTAGAGCTGCGGTACCAGCACGCATTCGAACAGCCCCGGCGCATCGAACAGGAAATCCCGCGCCCCCCGTTCCGCCAGCCGCGCCTCGACGCCCTCGAAAGTGCGGGCGATCCAGTGGCGATACCAGGCATCGACCTCCTCCTGCCCATGGCCCAGATCGTTCTTCAGGTATTTCAGTACCGGCAGGTTGAGCGGGGCATGGAGTTCGGTGGCAATGGCCATGGCCAGTTCGCGCGAGGCGAAGCGGTCCTCGACATCGCGGGGGAGCAGCGGCCGATCGGGAAAGCTCTCGTCGAGCCATTCCAGGATCGCCATCGACTGGGCATGGATACGCCCGCCGATCTCCAGCGCCGGGACACCGCCGAAGGGGTTCAGGCGGCGGTATTCCGCGGAGCGCTGCTCCCCGCCGAGCAGGTTGATCGCAACCTGCTCGTATTCAAGCCCCTTGAGGGCCAAGGCGATGCGCAGGCGGTAACTCGTGGAGCTGCGCCAGTAGCCGTAGAGCTTCACGCGCTTGGTTCTGGGCAGCTCTCCGCCGCGATCTTCTCGTGCAGCCAGGCCGCATGGCGCGGCGCCTTCCTGGTGCGCGACCATTCCTCCAGCATGTCCTCGGCCACGGCCTTGAGCTGCGCCATCTGGCCGGAAGTGCCGAACTGCCAGGCCAGTTCCAGCCGGTGACCGTTGGGATCGAAGAAGTAGATAGACTTGAACACGCCGTGATGGACCGGGCCGACCACCGAAAGCCCGCGCGCTTCGGCACGTTCCTTCGCCGCCAGCAGGCCCTCCTCGCTCTCCACCTTGAAGGCGATGTGCTGGACCCAGGCCGGGGTCGCCTCGTCGCAGCCCATCTCGGGCGCGTTCGGCAGTTCGAAGAAGGCCAGCACGTTGCCGCCGCCGCAGTTGAGAAAGACATGCATGTAGGGGTCGGGCGCGCCGGTGGAGGGCACCTTGTCCTCGGCGATGGCGAGCATGAAATCCATGCCCATCACGTCGCGGTAGAAGTCCACCGTCTCCTTCGCGTCGCGGCAGCGGTAGGCGACGTGGTGGATGCCGCCCAGGATCGGGGCCGCTACGGTTGTCTGTTCAGTCATCTTCTCTCTCCGTAATCCCGAGGTGGTGTGCCGCTCGTGCTTCGACAAGCTCAGCATGAGCGGGGAGAGGTTGTCCCTCTTCTCTCCCGCCCAAAAAACCAGTTCCGCTCATCCTGAGCCTGTCGAAGGATCAATCACGAGCCTGCAACCCAAGCCGATTACTCGGCAGGCTCATCCACCCCTTCGACAGGGCTCAGGACAGGCTTCAACACCCCGCGCCGGATCTGGTCGCGCTCCATGCTTTCGAACAGCGCCTTGAAGTTGCCGTTGCCGAAGCCGTCGTCGCCTTTGCGCTGGATGAATTCGAAGAACACCGGCCCCACCCGCGCTTCGGCAAAGATCTGAAGCAGCAGGCGCGGCTGGCCGCCGTCCGTCGTGCCGTCGAGCAGGATGCCGCGCATCTTCAGTTCCTCGGCCGGTTCGCCGTGGCCGGGAAGGCGCTCGTCGAGCATCTCGTAGTAAGTCTCCGGCGGTGCGGTCATGAACGGCACGCCGAGCGCCTTGAGCTTGTCCCAGGCGCGGACGAGATCGTCGCAGATCAACGCGATATGCTGGATGCCCTCGCCGTTGAAGGCGCGCAGGAACTCGTCGATCTGGCCTTTTCCGCCTTCCGCTTCCTCGTTGAGCGGGATGCGGATCTTGCCGTCGGGCGCGGTGAGCGCCTTGGAGGTGAGGCCGGTATATTCGCCCTTGATGTCGAAGTAGCGGATCTCGCGGAAGTTGAAGAGCTTCTCGTAATAGTCCGCCCAATAGGCCATTCGGCCGCCGTAGACGTTGTGGGTCAGGTGGTCGATCAGGTCGAAGCCTGCACCCACCGGATGGCGATCGACGCCGGGCAGATAGTCGAAGTCGATGTCGTAGATCGACAGGGCGCCGTCTCCGTTACGCTCGTAGCGGTCGATCAGGTAGATGATCGAGTTGCCGATGCCGCGAATGCCGAGAAGGTGCAGCTCCATCGGGCCGGTCGCGACCTGCACCGGCTCGGCCGAGCGGGCGAGCAGTTCGGCATAGGCCGCGCGGGCGTCGCGCACGCGGAAGCCCATGCCGCAGGCGGAGGGGCCATGCTCGCGGCTGAAGTACCAGGCCGGGCTGTGCGGCTCGTAATTGGTGATGAAGTTGATCCCGCCCTGACGCCAGAGTTCCACGTCCTTCGAGCGGTGCCGGGCGATCCGGGTGAAGCCCATGGCTTCGAACACGGGCTCCAGCACACCCTTTTCCGGGGCCGAGAATTCGACGAATTCGAAACCGTCGAGTCCGATGGGATTGTCGAAGATATCGGACGCAGTCTGGGTCATGGGGTCAGTTCTCCGAAGGGGGTCTCGCCGGGAAGCAGGTCTCCGGCGGGAATGGGCGGCGCCTGGCGCCAGGTTTCGTAGACGGGGCCGAAATCCAGCCCGACAAGGTCCTCGATCAGCTGCGGCAGGCTTTCGAGGACGAAATAGGTCTTCTGGAACGCATCGATCATGTAGCCGGTGCGCATCACGCGGACGGCGTCGAACGGCAGGCGCAGGACCTCGGGATCTTCCAGCGAGAAACGAGTCTCGCCCGAGGAGGAGATGATCCCGGCACCGAAGACTTTCAGGCGGCCCAGACCATCGGCACTTTCCCGCACGAGCCCGAACTCGATGGTGTACCAGTAGATCCGCGCCAGCATGTCGAGCGCGTCCATCGCCATGGCCCGTGCCCCGGCCTTGCCGTAAAGCTCCAGGAAATCGGCGATCGTCGGGTCCAGCAGCATCGGCACATGGCCGAAGAAGTCGTGGAATATGTCCGGCTCGACCAGATAGTCGAGTTCGTGTTCCTCGCGCAGCCAGCGCGTCACCGGGAAGCGGCGATGGGCGAGGTGGTCGAAGAACACGGCATCGGGAATGAAACCGGGCACACCCACCAGCCGCCAGCCGGTCGCCGGTTCGAGAATGGCATTGGCATCTTCGAACCGCGGGATGCCATCGGCGCAGTCCAGCCTGGCCAGGCCCTCGCGAAACGCCGCGCAGGCGTGGGTCTCCACCAGCGCCGACTGCCGCGCATGGAGGCGGCGCCAGCGCGCGTGCATCTCCGGGGTATAGGCCTGCCAGTCCTGCCCGACCGTGTAATCGTCGGCGGCGCCTTCGTACTCTCCCCGAAGCTCGCTCGTTGATGTTTCGGTCGAGGGCTTCTTCATTCCGGCGAGATTATCACAAGGGCAGCGCCAGATTCATGCGATTGCGCGCGCCACCAGAGCCGATAAGAGTGGTTTCAACCAGGAACCGTGCTCAAGATAGGTGATTCATGCAGCTGGATCTGTTCGACCGCAAGATCATCGCCGCCCTGCAGGAGGACGCGCGCATGCCGGTAGCGCAAGTGGCGGAACGCACCGCGCTGTCCGCCACCCCGGTCAGCCGCCGTATCAAGCGGCTGGAGGATGACGGCGTGATCCTCGGCTACGCACCGGTGCTCGACCCGCGCAAGCTGGGCTTCGAACTGGAAGCCTATGTGCTGATCAACCTCAACGCCCATATCGACGAGAATATCACCCGCTTCGAACAGGCGATCCGCGACAACCCTTATGTCATCGCCTGTCATGCGGTGACCGGGGACATGGACTACCTCGTCCACATCATCGCGCGGGACGTGGAGCATCTCTCGCAAGTCACACTGAAAACGCTCGTGCGCATTCCCGGCGTGCGCGACGTGAAGTCCAGCATCGTGCTGGAGGCAATCAAGGAACCGCGCACGCTGCCGCTGGAATGAATGGCGGGGTCGGCTTGAACACGGCGAACCTATCCCATGCCTCATCGTCATCCTGAACTTGTTTCAGGATCCATCTCGCGGCCGAAACGGCCGGTCATTGGGAGAAATGGATCCTGAGCCGAAGGCCAGCGAAGCTAAACAAGTTCAGGATGACGAGGTGTTTTGGAGCCAGCGCGAGCGCCCCCAGTAATGGGGAACAGGGGCAACACACCCCTGCTCCCCTTTATACCCTTACCGCCCGAGCAGGTTGCGCGCCTGGCTGGCGATCTGTGCGAGCATGGCCGGGCTCAGCGGCGCGGTGTTTTCCGCGCGCTGGACCATGGCCCGGAAGGTCTGGATCGCGGCGATGTTCGCCCGGCCCCATTCTTCCGCAGCCGCCGCCGGATCGGACTTGCCCGCCTTGGTTCCGGCAAGGCGGCGCAGGAAGTCGAGCCGCATCTGCTGGAAATCGCGGGCGAGACCGGCGACGAGCAGGCGCTCCCACGGGTCCGAGGGGTTCATCACCGTGGCGCTGGCCTGTGCCCAGTCCAGGCCAAGACCGGCGCCGATCCGGGTGAAGGCCCCGACGAGCTGGCGCGGATCGATCCCGGTATCGGCAGCGAGCGCGGCAATGCCCACGGCACCGTCAAGGTCATAGAGATTGGCGACCATGCCCGCCTCCGCCTCGGGCGCGCCGAGTTCGAGAAGGCCGCTGCGCAGCTTGCGCGAGTGCGCGGCGATACGTTCGCCCAGCAGCTCGTGCGTGTCCACCGAAAGCGCCGCCACCGGCTTGCCGATCCGGGCGAGCACTTCCGAAGGCGGCATCTGCCCGGCCCCGGCGCGCAGCAGGTCGGCCATATGGCCGCGCACGACGCCCGCCGTGCGGTCGAACAGGGCAATGCGCGCATCTTCGGTCATCGGCGCCACTTCGAGCCGTTCCCAGAGCGCATCGAGATCGAAGAGCTGCACCGCCAACGCGAAAGCCGCGGCGACGTGGGCAAGGTCCGCGCCCTCTTCCTCGGCCAGTTCGAAGGGATGGACGATGCCCAGGCGGTTGACCACGCGGTTCGCCAGCTTGGTGGCGATGATCTCGCCCGCCAGGCGGTGCCCTTCGATAAAGCGCGCGTACTTCGCCTGCATCGGCTGCGGGAAAGCCGCCAAGAGCATCGGCTGGAGCGTGGCGTCGGCGGCCAGGTCGGACGCCTCGATCGCGGCCTGGAGCACCAGCTTGCCGCTGGAGAGCAGCACCGCCAGTTCGGGCCGGGTCAGCCCGCGCCCGTCCTGCGCCCGGCGGCCAAGCGATTCGTTGTCGGCCAGGCCCTCGGTCTTGCGATCGAGGTTGCCGCCTTCTTCCAGCGTTTCGATCAGGCGGACATGCGAAGGCATGGCGCTGGCCCCGCCGCGCTCGGCGATGGAAAGAGCCAGGGCCTGGAGGCGGTTGTCCTCCAGCACCAGTTCCGCCACTTCGTCGGTCATCTCGCGCAGCAGTTCGACGCGCTCTTCCTCGCTGAGCTTGTCGGCCCGCTTGGCGGCGGCCAGCGCGATCTTGATGTTGACCTCGTTATCCGAGCAGTCGACGCCCGCCGAATTGTCGATGAAGTCGGTGTTGATGCGCCCGCCCCTGGAGGCGAACTCGATCCGCGCGGCCTGGGTGACGCCGAGGTTGGCGCCTTCGCCGATCACCCGCACGCGCAGCTCGTTGGCGCTGACGCGCAGCGCGTCGTTGGCGGGATCGCCCACGGTCGCGTTGTTTTCGGCAGAGGCCTTCACGTAAGTGCCGATGCCGCCGAACCACAGCAGGTCCACAGGCGCCCAGAGAATCGCGGAGATCAGCGATTCGGGGTCGAGTTCGCTCGCCTCGATGCCGAGCGCGGCGCGCACTTCGTCGGTCAGCGGGATCGACTTGGACTTGCGCGAGAAGACACCGCCGCCCTTGGAGATCAGCGCCTTGTCGTAATCGTCCCAGCTGGAATGCGGCAGGTCGAACATGCGCCTGCGCTCGGCCCAGCTCTTGGCTGCGTCGGGATCGGGATCGAGGAAGATGTGGCGGTGGTCGAAGGCAGCGACCAGCTTGAGCGACTTCGACAGCAGCATGCCGTTGCCGAAGACGTCGCCCGACATGTCGCCGCAGCCGATCACGCGGACCGGGTCGCTCTGCACGTCCACGCCCATTTCCAGGAAGTGGCGCTGCACCGAAAGCCAGGCGCCGCGTGCGGTGATGCCCATGGCCTTGTGGTCGTAGCCGTTGGAGCCGCCGCTGGCGAAAGCGTCGTCCAGCCAGAAGTCGCGCGATTCGGCGATGCCGTTGGCGACGTCGGAGAACTTGGCCGTGCCCTTGTCCGCCGCGACCACGAAATAGGGGTCCTCACCGTCGAGGATCACCACGCTTTCGGGGTGGACCACCTTGTCCGCCACGATGTTGTCGGTGATCGACAGCAGGGTGCCGATGAAGACCTCGTAGCTGGCCTGCCCTTCGGCGGCCCATCCGGCGCGGTCGAGCGCGGGATCGGGCAGCTGCTTGGGATAGAAGCCGCCCTTGGCCCCGGTCGGCACGATCACCGCGTTCTTCACGCGCTGCGCTTTCATCAGGCCGAGGATCTCGGTGCGATAGTCGTCGCGGCGGTCGGACCAGCGCAGGCCCCCGCGCGCAACCGGCCCCGCGCGTAGGTGAATGCCCTCTACGCGGCGCGAATAGACGAAGATCTCGCGCCAGGGCAGCGGCTTCGGCAGGCCCGGAACGAGCGCCGAATCGAGCTTGAAGGCCAGTGCCACTTGCGCGGCCGGAGCGAAGGCATTGGTGCGCAGCATGGCCGCCACGACATCGCGGAAAGCGCGCAGCACGCGGTCATCGTTGATGGCGCTGACATTGGCCAGACCGGCGCGGATCGCCTCCTGCGCCTGTGCCTTGGCCTGGGCGCGGTCGCCCTTGAAGGCCGGGTCGTGGATCGCACGGAACAGATCGACGATGGCCAGCGTCACCGCAGGCGCGCCCAGCAGCGCGTCCACCACCGTGCCGATGCCGAAGTGCATGCCCGCCTGGCGCAAGTAGCGATACCAGGCACGCAGCCAGTTCGCCTCGCCCTTGGACAGGCCGAGGCCGGGGACGAGGCGGTTGAAGGGATCGTTCTCGCCCAGGTTGTTGAGCACGCCCGCCAGCGCGTCCTCGATCATCGGCGCCAGTTTGAGCACTTCGCGCACGTCGCTGCCCAGCGGCAGTGCCAGGGTGAAATCGTGGATCGTGCCGATCCGTCCCTTGTCGAGCGGGGTCGGCATTTCCGCAAGGACGCGGAAGCCGAAGTTCTCCAGCGCGGGCACGGCATCGGACAGCGGCAGGCTGCCTTCCGCCTGGTAGATCTTCAGATGAAGCTGCGACGTTTCGGCACTTTCATGCTGGTAGAGCCGCACGCCGCGGCTGCCGCGCGCTTCCGTTCCGGCATCGCCGACCACGAGGCTGCGCATGTGGCCGATGTCGATGGCCGCTTCGGCGGGGCCGTAATCGCTGCGGTAGGAAAGCGGGAAAGCCTCGGCATAGCGCACGGCGATGGCGGCGGCGCGGCCCGGTTCCAGCGACTGGGCCAGAGCGGCCTCCACCGCCTCGCCCCAGCCGCGCAGCATGACCTGCAGCCGGTGATCGAGCGCTTCCTCGTCCAGCGCCTGCGCGCCTTCGCGAATATCGAGCGTGTAGCGCAGCATCGCGAGATTGCCGGCCTCGACGCTCAGCGACCAGTCGAGCGTCGGGGCCTGGGCGGCCTCCTCGATCATGGCCTGGATGCGCTTGCGCATCTGGGTGGAAAGCGTGTCGCGGGCGATCCAGACGAAGGCGAACAAGTGGCGCGAAAGCGGCGAGGTGGTGACAACCAGGCGTGGGCGCGGACGATCGACCAGCGCGGTCATCGTCGTGGCCAGACGCTCCACGTCGGCCTCGCCGAAGCCGAGCACCAGATCGTGCGGCAGGCTGGTCATGGCATGGGCCAGCGCCTTGCCGGTGTGGCCGTTCGGATCGAACCCGAGCTTGCTGCCAAGCCCCGCCAGCAGGCGGCGCAGGCGCGGAACGCGGCCCGGCGCGGCGGCCAGCGCGGCGCTGGTCCACATGCCGGCATGAACCGAAAGCGCGGCCACCTTGCCGCCCTCGATCACCGGGACGAGGAAGAGATCCAGCGGCACGCGGCGATGGACGGTGGACACGACATTGGCCTTGATGACCATCGGCGCGCGCACTTCGCCTGCGGCAAGCTGGGCATCGAAGGCTTCGAAGGCGCGTTCGTAGCTGGCGTCCGACAGCAGGCCGCGCGCCTCGCGCTTGCAGATGCCGAGCTGGTCGGCCTGGCTGCCGTCGCGGCGGCGGGTGACGTGGCCGAGCTGGGTCAGCATGCCGCCCGCGAACCAGCGCAGCAGTTCGGCGCCTTCGGCATCCTCGATACGGTCGGCATCGCCGTCCATCGCGGCGACCATCTTCGGCCAGTCCGCAACGGCGGCGCGCACATCGGCCAGCGCGGTTTCGAGCGCGGCCTGAAGATCGCGGCGCTGGCGGGCATCGGCGCGGTCGGTCTCGATATAGATCATCGATTCGCGGGGCGCGGCTTCGCTCGCCTCTTCGGGCAGGCCGACGAGATTGCCCTCGCCGTCACGCTCGACCCGCACGACCGGGTGGGCGAGCCGGTCGATGACGAGACCCGCCTCGGCCACCACGGCGGCAACCGAGTCGACCAGGAAAGGCATGTCGTCGTTGACGATGGCGATGCGCAGGTAGCGGCGATCCTCGTTCTCCGAGGCGATCTCGATCACCGGCACACCCGCTTCGCGCCGGTCGGCAAGATCGAGCAGGACTTGCGCGGCTTCCTCTACCCAGGTCGCCCCGTCGGTCCCACCTACCGCGTCTCCGGGCAGCAGCGAATCCCGGATACGCCGGGCGATCGCAGGCTGCAGCGCGGAGGCCTTCCGGCCCGGCCTGGAACGAGTCTTGGGGGCGGCGGTCAGATCCTCTGCGCTCATTGCATTCTCCCGCAAATCAAAGGCAGGCGAGGCGTCGCAGTGCGCCTGCTGCCAGACGCCGAATATAGGACCGGTCGAGCGATCCGGTACCCGCCGCTTTCCCGTAATGCGAAAAAGTCGGCGAAAGAACCGTTTCCGCCACACTCAAGACGGTGCAGCGACCCGAGGCGACCGGCCGGTCTTTTCGGTGTGTTGCGGGAGTTGTAACGGCATTTCCCTGTCACGCAACATTCGTTTAACTGTGCGAAATTGAATAATTTGCACTTGGCCGGCTTCAAGCGAGACGGGCGCTGGATCCGTCCAGATGAAGGTGCAGGAAAGGCGCAAAAGTGCCGCCGAAACGGCTGCGGCCACGCGGCTTGGCGCGGGAGGCGCCTTCCGCTCCGCCCCGGTAGTCGATGAAACTGGTAACCCGAAGATCGGGCAGCACCCACCAGCTATAAGCCTGCCACGGCGCTTCGACGGGATTGGCAAGGACCAGCCCATGGCCGTTGAGCAGGCGCCAGGGTGATCCCAGCCCTTCGGAAACGGCACCGTAAAGCCCGGTCGGCGCGTCCACGCCGGGAGCAAAGACGCTCGCTTGGGTGGACCAGAAGAGATAGCTCAGGCCCCGATGGCGCACGATATGTGGCCGTTCGAGCTCGTTGTTCACGCCGTCCGCCTCCACCAGCGGCGGCAATTCCGCGAGGGCACCGTTCGCGCCCCGGTGCGCCAGCCCCACCACGCCGTTATGCGCCTTGCCGCTACGCGCGGAAGAGGCGGTGAAGAGCAGGTAGTCCTCGCCCTCCGCCATGCGATGGAGGCTGGGATCGCGAAAGGCCTTGATGGTTCCGGCCCGGCCGGCCCCTTCGTGCCGGGTCATGTAGTATCGCCCCGAGGGGACGAGGATCTCTTCCGGCTCGGACCAAGCGCCGAACGCCGCGCCGCTTTCGCGCAGCAGAGCGCGGCTGGCGAACAGGCGCTGCCGGAACGAGGGCGCGCTTTCACCCCGCATGCCCGCTGCGGTGAAGTGCAGCGTCACCACCGAGCCTTCCACCGTGGCCGAACCCGACCATTCGCGGCTGCCCGGCGTGAAGCCCTCGGGGAAGACCGGCCCGAGCGGCAGGAAACGCCCGTCCTTGCGGTGGAAGTGATGGATTCGCGCATGTCCATGGCGGGCCTCCGGGTCGGCGAAGGCGGGCGCGGCCAGCGCGAACCACAGCTCGCCGCTGCG
The DNA here is from genome assembly GCF_009811895.1 of Novosphingobium sp. TCA1. NCBI lineage: Bacteria > Pseudomonadati > Pseudomonadota > Alphaproteobacteria > Sphingomonadales > Sphingomonadaceae > Novosphingobium > Novosphingobium sp. TCA1. The sequence continues at coordinate 136,186 of NZ_BLJH01000005.1, forward strand.
CCAACGCAAGGGCGTGCCCTCGATATCGGCGAGCGGCCAGGCATCCCAGACATCGAGGTCCGGCGCGATCCGCCGGACATCCTGCGCCTCGATGCGCGGCGCACGATCGAAAGTGCCGCCCTTCAGCAGCAAGAGGTCCGCCGCCGTCCACGACAAGGGCGCAAATGTGAGGTCGGTGTAGGGCACGCGCGGAACACCTCTGCGGCAAATGGGAAGCCCGGATCGAGCAATGGATTGCAGGTATCCACCGGCCTCCGTCAATTCCGCAATTAAACTTAAGAAATCTGAATTTGAGAAATCATCGCATGCATGCGCTCCCAAAAAACCCGCAAATAGACGTAATTGCGCCAACCGTTTTTCATCCTAGAACAGGATACCGCATGCGGGATCGCAAGCGTGCTGGAGCACGACTTGGGAGGAGACCGATGAACCCAGGCGCGCCAAATCCAGCCGCAAGGCCGAAACTGTCGCTACTGCGCATCTGCGAGATGAATCTCGGCTTTTTCGGGCTGCAGTTCAGCTTCGGCCTGCAACAGGCGAACATGAGCCCGATCTATCGGACTTTGGGCGCCTCCGAAGCCCTCCTGCCGCTGCTCTGGCTGGCCGGGCCGATGACCGGGCTGATCGTCCAGCCCCTTGTCGGCGCCATGAGCGACCGCACCCGCTCCCGGCTCGGGCGCCGCACGCCCTACTTCCTCGTCGGCGCGGTGATCTGTTCGCTGTGCCTTTTCGCCATGCCCTATTCCCCCACCCTCTGGGCGGCGGCATCGCTGCTCTGGCTGCTCGATGCGGGCAATAACGTGACCATGGAGCCATATCGCGCCTATGTCGCCGACCGCCTCGCCCCCGCCCAGCGCGCCACCGGTTTCCTGACCCAGAGCGCCTTCACCGGCCTCGCCCAGACGCTGTCCTATCTGGCGCCCTCACTGCTCGCAGCCACGATCGACCGCGAGCTACTGGATGCGAACGGCATACCCGCCGTGGTGCGCCTGGCTTTCGCGATCGGGGCGGTGCTTTCGCTTTCGACGGTGGCCTGGTCGCTCCTGCGCGTGCCGGAATTGCCGCTTTCGGCAGGGGAACGCGCGGCGATTGCGGCAAAACCACATGGTCCGCGCGCCGTGGTCGGGGAAATAGGCGCGGCGCTGAAAGCCATGCCCGGCCCGATGCGGCGCCTGATCCCCTCGATGTTCTGCCAGTGGTTCGCGATGTTCGTGTACTGGCAGTTCATTGCCGATACCGTCGCGCGGTCGATGTTCGGCACCTCCGACCCCCTCGCCCCGACCTATCGCGCCGCCGTGCTCGCCGCGCAGCAGCTTGGCGCGCTCTACAACGCCGTGGCCTTCGTGGCGGCTTTCGCGCTGATGCCGCTTGTCCGGGGCCTGATTGTCCGCGGCCTGGGCGCGGCATGGGTCCATACCGGCTGCCTCGCCGCCTCCGGCCTTGCCATGCTGATGATTCCTTGGACGAATTCCATGACCGTCGCGGCGCCGCTGATGATCGGGCTGGGCCTCGGATGGGCTGGAATGATGGCCATTCCCTACCTCATTCTGACGGGCGCGGCCCCTCCCGAGCGCACCGGGGTCTACGTTGGCCTTTTCAATATTTTAATCGTGGCGCCCATGTTGATCGAGACGCTGACGATGCCATTGATCTATAAATCGCTGCTCGCTTCGGATCCGCGCCATGCGCTGGTTCTGGCGGGGTTCCTGATGCTGGCCGGTGCGGCAGCGACGCTTCTCGTCGCCGATCCGCGTACCGCGCCTGCGGGAACCCGCGCCGGGGAAGCGGACGCCCCGTCTCCGCCGCGGGATACGAACTGTTAGTTGGCCGGACAAAAGGGAGGTTGGATGGCGGGGAACGAAGATCAGACGATGGACAAGTCCCTGGAAGGTCAGGGATTAGGTGAGGAAACTCAGCTTTCCGAAAGCGCCAAGCAGCACGTCCGCACGCTGGCCGATCTGGCCCGTCTGGCCGGCGTGTCGGCGGGAACGGTATCCCGCGCGCTGGCCGGGAAAGCGCTGGTCAATGCCGAAACGCGCGACCGTATCCAGGCGCTGGCCCGCCACCACGGTTTCAAGCCGAACCAGATGGCCAGCAAGCTGCGCACCGGCCGCACCGGGGTGATCGGCGTGGTCATCCCGCTCGGGCATGAAAAACGCCAGACCATCTCCGATCCCTTCTTCCTCACGCTGCTGGGCCATCTTGCCGACGAACTGACCGAGAGCGGCTACGACCTCATGCTCAGCCGCGCCATTCCCGACGGAACGGCAGACTGGCTCGAACGCATCACCAGTTCGGGCATGGTGGACGGCATCATTGTCATCGGCCAGTCCGACCAGTTCCATGTGATAGAGCGGGTTGCGCAGAGCTACCGCCCGATGGTGGCCTGGGGCCATTACCGCAGCGGGCAGGCGCACTGCGCGGTCGGCACCGACAACGAACTGGGCGGCCGCATCGCCGTCGAGCATCTCGTCGCCTCGGGAGCCAGGAACATCGCCTTCCTCGGCCAGACCGGCGGGATCGAGATCGCCACCCGCTATCGCGGCGCCGCCATGGCGGCAGAAGCCGCCAATGCCACTTTCGTCCACTTGCCCGTGGAACTCGCGGATGCCGCGATGGGGCCGCAGATCGCGCAGGCGCTTGCGGGCACCGACCTGCCGATCGACGGTATCGTCGCCGCCTCCGACCTCATCGCCATGTCGGCCCTGCGCGTGCTGCACGAGATGGGCCGCGCAGTGCCGGGCGAGGTACGAATCGTCGGCTTCGACGACCTGCCGCTCGCCGCGCAGACCACACCGCCGCTCACCACCATCCGTCAGGAAATCGCCGAAGGCGCCCGCGCCCTGGTCGAACGGCTCAGGACGCGGATCGAAGGCCGCCCCACCCAAAGCCTGGTCATGCCGCCCCGCCTCGTCGTGCGACAGACCACGCGAAGCTGAAAAGTCTCCTCTTTTAAAGCCTGCTGCAATTTCCGGCCTTGGGGTGTTTCCACCGGGCCGGAAAATGCTCTAGGCAGGATCGCCCCCGCCCGAGGAATCACCGGCTGCGGGCAAGGTGCGAGGAAGAGGGGATTTTTTCGGTGGTCCGGGATGGTAGCGGCGCGGCGGCATGCTGATCGGGATCGATCTGGGAACGACGAACAGTGCCGTGGCGATCTGGCGCGACGGAGAAGCCGTGCTCGTCCCCAATGCCCTGGGCGATCCGCTGACCCCGTCCGCCGTTTCCATCGCCAAGGACGGCCGCGCCTGGATCGGCCGCTCCGCGCTCGACCGGCTTGCCGCCCACCCGCAGGATAGCGCCGCCAGCTTCAAGCGCCTGATGGGCACGGCCGGAAAGTCCCGCCTCGGCGGCCGGGAGTATGGCGCCGAGGACTTGTCCGCACTGGTGCTTGGCGCGCTTGTCGCCGATGTGGAGGCTTTCACCGGCGAGCGCCCCAGCGAAGCGGTGATCACCGTGCCTGCCTATTTCAACGACCGCCAGCGCAAGGCCACGCGCCGTGCGGGCGAACTGGCCGGGCTGACGGTGCGCCGCCTCATCAACGAGCCCACCGCCGCCGCGCTGGCGTTCGGCCTGCGCGACAAGGGCGACCGCGAGCCTTTCCTGGTCTTCGACCTCGGCGGCGGCACGTTCGACGTTTCGGTCGTCGAGATGTTCGACGGCGTGGTGGAAGTCCGCGCTTCGGCAGGCGACAACCGGCTGGGCGGAGACGATTTCGACCAGGCCCTGGCCGCCATGGTCCGCCCCCGCATCGATCCCGCCAACCGGCTGGACGCCTTGTCGGCGCCCCACCGCGAGGCCCTGCTGAAACGCGCCGCCGAGAGCTGCCGCCGCGCCCTGAGCACGGCGAGCGAGGCGGAATTCGCGCTGGTGCTCGGCGACGAGAAACTCTCTCTCACGGTCACCGAGGCCGAATTCGAAAGCGCCTGCGAGCCGCTGCTGCGCCGCCTGCGCGAACCGGTGGTGCGCGCCTTGCGGGACAGCGCCATTGATGCCGCCGAGCTTTCCGAAATCGTGCTGGTGGGCGGCGCCACCCGCATGCCCGTGGTGCGCCGGGCGATCACCCGCCTGTTCGGACGCTTTCCCAATGCATCGGTACACCCGGATCACGCCGTGGCGCTGGGCGCCGCCATGCAGGCCGCGCTGGTCGGCCGCGATGCCGCGCTCGACGAGATCCGCATCACCGATGTCTGCCCCTACACGCTCGGCGTGGAAGTGGCGGAGCAGGACGGTCACGGCGGGTTGCAGCGCGGGCTGTTCTCGCCGGTGATCGAGCGCAATACCCCCGTCCCGGTCTCGCGGATGAACACCTATTCTACGCTGGGCAACAACCAGAAGACGCTGGAATTCGGCATCTACCAGGGCGAGGCCCGCGAAGTGCGCGGCAACGTCAAGCTCGGCCATATCGCCATCCCCGTCCCGCCCCGCCCCGCCGGAGAGGTATCGGCGGAAGTGCGGTTTTCCTACGACAGTTCGGGCCTGCTGGAGATCGACGTCCACATTCCGGCGAACGGCACCGAGCGCAATCTCGTCATCGTTGACGAGGAAGACCGGCCCGGCCGCAAGGAACTGGAAAGCCGCCGCGCCGCGCTCGCCCGGCTCAAGTTCCACCCCCGCGAGGAAGCCGGAAACGTCGCGCTGATGACGCGGGCGGAACGTTGCTACGAAGACCATATCGGTGACGTGCGGCAGGCGATCGGCCACTGGATCACGCTCTTTGCCGGCGCCCTCGACACGCAGGACCCCAGGCATATCGCCGATGCCCGCGCCATGCTGGCGGCGCGGCTGGACGAAGTGGAAAGCATCAGCCCGCTATGAACGCGCCCTGGTCGATCCTCGGCATCGGCATGACCGCCGATGTCTCCGCCATCCGCAAGGCCTATGCCGAGCGGCTCAAGGCGATGGACGTGGACGGCGACGTCGAAGGCTTCGCGCAGCTGCGGCAGGCGCGCGACCACGCCTTGCGTATCGCTCGCAACATGGCCGCCGTCCCGGATGCCGGGGATGAAGGCGATGTCGCGGAAGATGGAGCGGAAGCAGAGGCGGATGGCGAAGACGCCGCATTCGGCCCCGCCGCCGAGGCGCCGCTGCGCTGGACTTATGCCGCGCCGGAGCTGCGCGGGGAATGGAGCGGCGGCGACCTTGCTGCCCGTCCCGGAGAACCGGACCAGAGCGCCATGCTCGGCCGCATGGCCTGGGCCGCCGCCGCCGCGCGTGAAGGCGTGAGCGGGGCAGGCATTCCGCTGACCACCATCGACCCCTTCACCGCACCGTTCCTTCCCGGCAATCATGCCGCCGACGAGGCCCTGGGCCTGCGCCCCGGCGAGAGCCCTGCCGAGCGTCTGTCCATCCTGCTCGATCCGGAAGGTCCGGCGGCGGGCGAACCGCTGACCGAGGCGGAAGTGCGGCAGGCGATGCGCGCTTTGCGCAAGATCCTGGACGATGCCGCGCAGGCCCAGATCACTCGGGCGCAGCAGATCGAGGACTGGCTGGCGGAAGTGCTGGCGCGCGGCTGGCCGCGCTCGGCGCCGCTGCTGGAGGATGCCAATACTGCGTTCGGCTGGGAGCGCGAATGGGCCGCCCACGATGCCCGCCCCGGCGTCGCCTTCCTCGGGGCGCGCCTTCGCGGTTATCGCTTCCAGCAGAACGTGCTGCAACCGGGCCATCGCTATCACAGCGCGTGGAAGGAGCTTGTCCGCCCCGGTGTGGCGAGAACGCTGCGCATCATGCGCGGCCCGTCGCAAAGCGATGTCGAAGGCCTGCTGCGCGGCATACGCAATAACTTTCCCGAGTTGGAAACCCATTTCGCGCCCGAACGCGTGGCCTCATGGGAGAGCGGCAATCCGCTAGTACCAGGCTTGCTCGTCCTCCTTGGCCTGATCGTGCTCGGCGTGTTGCTGATGCTGGCCTCCAGCCCTGCAAGCCACGGCCCCTCGCTGGAACGCAAGACGCGGGACGCCATGGAGGCCGCCGTGTCGGAAGTTTTCGGTGAAGAACACGATCCGGCCTGGCTCTGGGACAAACAACCGGAACTGGCCGGCCTGTTAAACACCCTGGCCCACGATGTACTGGAAAACGGCGGCCATCGCTCGACCGTCGTGCGCAATGCCGTGGAGATCGTGCGCGGCCGCAGCTACCTTAACAGTCGCGCGTTATCGGACGGCGATCTCGACACCGCAATGCGCCTGCGCCTGTCGCAACTGAACGCGGCCAGGTTGGAGAGCAACGCCACCTGCATTCAGGTCCGCAACACCGGCGTGCTGGGAGGCGCCATTCCGATCGGGATCGATATGCGCACGCGGGAACGGGCTTTCGCCGCGCACCTTGCGGAAGCCGGAAAGCTGGGAAAACCCCAAGATCACGGCGAGCGCTCGGCCCTGGTCCCGGCGCCGCTCATCGATCAGGTGGTGGCTGCGACCGGGCTGAGCCGGGAGGCCGTCAAGCTGGCCATGTCCGGCAAGAGCGGTGATGCCGTAGGCTGCGCCGTCACCATCGCCCTGCTCGAACGGACACTGGCCTGGGACGGCGAGAACCGACGCGAGATCCTGATGACGCTGTGAGGCGGTTTGAACCGGGAACCTCACGTTTCACGCCAACGTCATCCTGAACTTGTTTCAGGATCCATTCTTCCCAACAGGCCGCCGTATCGGTGGCGAGATGGATCCTGAAACAAGTTCAGGATGACGCAGTATTGTGGGGCAATCTGCGCGCTAGGCGCAGCAACACATCAGATCGCCAGCCCTGCCGCCCTTGCGCTCGCCCAGGCCCACTGGAAGTTGTAGCCGCCAAGCCAGCCGGTGACGTCGGCGGCCTCGCCCACGACGAAAAGCCCCGGCACCTTGCGGGCTTCCATCGTCTTGGACGAGAGCGCGCCGGTATCGATCCCGCCCGCCGTCACTTCGGCCTTGGCATAGCCTTCCGAACCGTCCGGCACGAAAGGCCAGCGTGCCAGCTTTGCCTCGGCGGCGGCCAGCGCCTTGTCGGACATCGCGCCGAGTTCGCCGGAAAGGCCGAGCCGCTCACACAGTACGTCCACCAGTCGCTCCGGCAGGCCCTCGCCCAGAACCTTGCGCAGGCTGGCGCGGGGGCGTTCGCGCTTGGCGTCCTTCAGCCAGCCTTCGGCGCGGTCGGGCAGGAACTGCGTGGTCACCGTCTGGCCGCGCTGCCAGTAGCTGGAAATCTGGAGGATCGCCGGGCCCGACAGACCGCGATGGGTGAACAGCGCCGCCTCGCGGAAGGCGGCCTTGCCGCATCTGGCAACCACTTCGGTGGAGACGCCGGAGAGGTCGCGGAACAGCGCCTCGGCGCCGGGCAGGGTCAGCGGCACCAGCGCGGGACGCGGCTGGACCACCTTGAGGCCGAACTTGCGCGCCAGGTCATAGGCCAGCCCGGTCGCGCCCATCTTGGGAATGGACGGGCCGCCCGTGGCGATCACCAGCGCCGGCGCCGTGGCCGCGCGCGCGCCGAATGCAACGCGGTAGTGTCCGTCCGCATGGTCGATCTCGCCCAGGGCATCGCCGCAGTGTACCGTGACCCCGCCCCTGGCGCATTCCTCCAGCAGCATCGCCACGATCTGCTTTGCGGAGCCGTCGCAGAACAGCTGGCCCAGCGTCTTCTCGTGCCAGGCGATGCCGTAGGCTTCCACCATGTCGAGGAAATCGGCGGGGGTGTAGCGGCTCAGCGCCGATTTGGCGAAATGGGCATTGCCGGAAAGATAGCGATCGGGCGCGGTATGGATATTGGTGAAGTTGCAGCGCCCGCCGCCCGAAATCAGAATCTTCTTGCCCACCTGATCGGCGTGGTCGAGCAGCAGCACGCGCTTGCCGCGCTGCCCGGCGGTCGCCGCGCAGAACAGCCCGGCCGCGCCCGCGCCGAGCACGATGGCATCGTAAGTCTCGCTCACGGGTTGGGCGATGCCGAAGATTGTGCGGGCGCAAGTTCCAGCGCCAGCGCCTCGGCCACGCGGATGCCGTCCACGGCGGCGGAGAGAATGCCGCCCGCATAGCCCGCGCCCTCGCCCGCCGGGTAAAGGCCGCGCGTGTTGAGGCTTTGCAGGTCCTTGCCGCGCGTGATCCGCACCGGCGACGAGGTACGCGTTTCCACCCCGGTCATCACCACGTCGGGATGATCGTAGCCCGGCACCTGGCGGCCGAAGACGGGCAGTGCCTCGCGGATCGCCTCGACCACGAAATCGGGCAGGCACTGCTTGAGATCGGTCAGGTGGACGCCCGGCTGATAGCTGGGCACGACCACGCCGAATTCGCTGGAAGGCCGGTCCGCCAGGAAATCGCCCAGCTTCTGGCCTGGCGCCTTGTAGTTCTCGCCGCCCGCCTTGAAGGCCAGTTCCTCGAACTTGCGCTGGAAGGCGATGCCCGCCAGCGGATCGCCGGGATAGTCCTCATCGGGATTGATATCGACGACGAGGCCCGAATTGGCATTGAACTCGGCACGCGAATACTGGCTCATGCCGTTGGTGACGACACGGCCCGGCTCGCTGGCCGCCGCCACCACGCGCCCGCCCGGGCACATGCAGAAGCTGTAGACGGTGCGTCCATTGGAAGCCTTGTGCGCGATCGAATAGGCCGCCGCGCCGAGGATCCTGTTGCCCGCATTGTCGCCGTAGCGCGCGGTATCGATCCAGCTCTGCGGATGCTCGATCCGCACGCCGATCGCGAAAGGCTTGGCCTCGATGTAGACGCCGCGCGCGTGCAGGACTTCGAAAGTATCGCGCGCCGAGTGGCCGACCGCCATGATGACGTGGCTGGCGGGCAGGAACTCGCCATTGGAGAGATGCAGGCCGGTGATCCGGCGTTCTCCGTCCTCCTCCTCGGCGATCTCGAAATCGTCGACGCGGGTGCCGAAACGGTATTCGCCGCCAAGCTGCTCGATCGTCTCGCGCATGGACATTACCATCGTCACCAGACGAAAAGTGCCGATATGCGGATGCGCTTCGGTGAGGATGTCCTCCGGCGCGCCGGCCTTGACGAATTCGGTCAGCACCTTGCGGCCAAGGTGGCGACTGTCCTTGATGCGGCTGTAGAGCTTGCCGTCGGAAAACGTGCCCGCGCCGCCCTCTCCGAACTGCACGTTGCTTTCGGTGTCGAGCACCGAACGGCGCCACAGGCCCCAGGTGTCCTTGGTCCGCTCGCGCACGGCCTTGCCGCGCTCGACGATGATCGGGCGGAAGCCCATCTGCGCCAGGATCAGGGCCGCCAGCAGCCCGCAGGGGCCGGCGCCGATCACCACCGGACGCGGGCCGTCGTAACCGGCGGGCGCGTGGGTAACGAACTTGTACGAAGTATCGGGCGTGGGGCGGACGTGCTGGTCGCCGTGATGCGCCGCCAGCACTTTCGCCTCGTCCTTCACGGCGACGTCGAGCGTGTAGACCAGCTTGATCGCATTCTTGCGCCGCGCGTCGTTGCCCCGGCGGACCACGGTGACGCGCTCCAGATCGCCGGGCTCGATCCCCAGCCGCGCGCAGACGGCGGCGTCGAGATCCTCGGGAGCATGGTCGAGCGGCAGGGCAAGATCGGACAAGCGTAACATCCGCGCGCCCTTATACCCGTTCGGCCCGCGACGCCACGGCTTTGCGAGAGCGCGGCGTTTGCCGTTTACACCCTGAGGTCTGCGAAAACGCCCGCGGATCAGTCCGCAAGGATCGCCGCAAGCCACTGCGACGCCTCTGCTATCGCCCGGTCCGCCAGTTTCGAGACGGCAACGGCTTCGAGGAAGCTGTGGGTGGCCCCGGCGTAGACGCGCAGTTCCGCCGGAACCCCGGCATCCGCGAGTCGCGCCGCCATCGCGCGGTTCTCGTCCAGCAGCACGTCGCATTCGGCCACGCAGAGCCACGCGGGCGGCAGCCCCGCAAGCTGCGCATGGAGCGGCCGGGCAAGCGGGTCCTGCACGGGGGCCTCGCCAAGATAGCTTGCCCAGAAATCGTCCATCTCCGGGCCGGTCAGCATGTAGCGCTCGCCGTCGCCGTAGCGGGCATAGCTGCGGGTCCAGGCACCGTCCCAGGCGCCGTAGTTGAGCAGCAGGGCGCGCGGCCCGATGCTGCCACCCATGGTCCCGCTCCGGTCCCGCAGCCGGAGCGCCGCGGCCACGGCCAGGTTCGCGCCCGCGCTGTCGCCGCCCAGGGCATAGCGCGCGGGGTCGAGGCCATGGTCCGCGCCGGCTTCGGCCAGCCAGTCCAGCACCTCGCCGATCGCCTCGATGGCGCGGGGGAAGCGTTGCTCCGGCGCAAGCGGATAGTCGATGCCCAGCACCGCACAGCCAGTGCGCGCGGCATATTCGCGCATCAACCGGTCATGGGTATCGATACTGAACAGGGTCCAGCCGCCGCCGTGGAGATAGACCAGCACCGGCAGGCCGGGCGCGGCGACCGGGCGGTGGATACGGATGCGGATGCCCGACCGGCCGACGCGCAGGTCCTCGCTGCCCGCCATGTCCGGGCCGCCCTGCCGCCACGGCGCGCGCTGCCGTTCGGCGATGGCGCGCCGCTCCTCCACCGAGAGCCCCGGCCGCGAACCGAGCGCCGCCGAGGCGGCGAACATCGCAGTCAGCCAGCCCCGGATCTCGGGATCGACGTCGTCCGGGCCATGGAACGGCTGCACCGAGGCGATCACATCCTGCTCGGCGAAACGCCGCCGACGCGGGTCGGGAAGGCTTGGCGGTGGAATAGGGTCATGATGCGTGCCCGTCAGGTTCTTGAATCCCGAACCAGCATGCGGGGCGCAGGTGGCACCCGAAACGGCCAATTCGAAAAATCCTGAGGGGGCCAAGGGTCACGCCCATCAACTGCCCAGCCGTGCCGCCTCCGCCAGCGCGGTGATGGCCCTTGTCGCCTCGGCTTCGTTGAGACTGGCGAAGCCGAGGCGCAGGCCTTTCGGCGCGGTCTCGCGGGTCATGAAGGAATGGTGGCTGGCAAAGCGCAGGCCCTGCGCCCGCGCCCGCGCCTCGATGCGGTCGAGGTCGCCGCGGAATTTCACCCAGAAGGCAAGGCCGCCGTCAGGCACCGCGAAATCGACTTCCGATCCGAGATGCGCATCCAGAAGCGCCGCAAAGGCCTGGCGGCGTTCCGAGTAGACCCGCCAGGCCTTGCGGGCGTGGCGGCGCAGTTCCCCGTTGCGGATCAGCTCTGCGGCAGTCTCCTCGGTGACCGTGTTGCCCATGCCGTCGGTCAGCGAGACCCGGTGGGCGACCGCATCGATCACTGCCTCGGGTGCGGCGAGGAAACCGATGCGCAGGGCCGGCAGCAGCAGCTTCGACATCGATCCGAGATAGAGCACCTGCCCCGGCGCATAGCCCGCCATCGGCAGAAGCGGCTGGGACTGGAAATGGAATTCGTGGTCGTAATCGTCCTCGATGATGGCGACGCCGAACTGGCGGGCGATCTCCAGCAATTGCAGCCGCCGTTCAGGCCGCAGCGCGATCGTGGTGGGGAACTGGTGATGCGGCGTCAGGAACACCGCGCGCACGGCATGGCGGCGGCACATTGCCTCCACTTCGCCGACGTCGATGCCCTCCTCGTCCAGCCCCACCGGGATCACCTTGCCGCCGAGCGCGCGGATCGCGGCGACGGCGGGTTCGTAAGTCAGCTCCTCCACGAGCACCGCATCGCCCGGCTCGATCAGCACCTGGAGGGCGAGGAACAGGCCGTTCTGGCTCCCCCGGGTAATGCAGATATTGGCGGGCGTGACCGGCAGGCCGCGCTGGCTGCGCAGCATCTCGGCAATCTGTTCGCGCAAGAGCTGCGAACCGCGCGGATCGCGGTATTGCAGGCGATTGGCGCGCGAGGCGCGGCTGATGGCGGAACGATAGGCGCGGGCGAGCTGGTCTGCGGGGAAAATGCGCCCGTCCGGCGCGCCCTCGTCCAGCTTGATGCCCTTGCCGTCCGGCAGCGCGAGCGACCGGGCGGGCGGTTCGGAAAAGCGGTAGTGGATATGCTCGGAGGGCGCCTCCACTTCGGGCGGCGCGCCATCGGCGGAAGCCCCGCTCGGCAGCGAGCGCGAGACCATGGTGCCGCGCGTGCCTTCGGTGGAAAGCCAGCCTTGCGCGATCAGATCCTCGTAGGCCAGCACCACGGTCTTGCGGTTGACCCCCAGCGCGGCGGCGAGTTCGCGGCTGCTGGGCAGATAGGTGCCGGAAAGCAGGCGTCCCGTCTCGATATCGCGGATCAGGGCATGGATGATCTGCATGTAGATCGGCGTCCCGCGTTCGGGATCGATACGTTCGCCGAGAGTGACCTGCCAGGGGCGCAGCATGAACGGTGTGCTCGTTTCGTGGATCTTGAAGTGTCAGGCGACTATCAGTCGGCGTCCGCTTGGACCATCGATTATTCGTCGAATCCTCTTCGGCACGGTCCAGCCGTCAGCTTTTACGGCGAACCGCGCGCACCGGTGCCCTGGCGAAACTCCAGCCGCCCGCATTCGGCCGCACCACGAGGTCCCCGATCGAGGCGGGACGGCCTTCGCGCAGGCTTTCCAGCAGGCGCGCCACGGCCCCGCCGCGCGGTTCCTCGCCGCCGAGTTCGGTGATGCAGCGCGCCAGTACCCGCAGCACCACGGCGCGCGGCGCCTGCGGGCGATAGCGCAGGCCCATCGGCTCTTTGCTGACGCAGGAGCGCCACTCCAGCGCCGCCATCCAGTCCAGCGCGGCGTCGGCCTCGGCAAGATGCTCCGCGCTGCGGGCGATCGCGGCAACGTCCAGCCAATCGGCGGAGGCCAGCGCCTTGCGCATGCGGACGCGGTCATAGCGGTCGTTGGAATTGCTGGGATCCTGCACCGTCTCGACGCCCGCGACCACTTCGCCGAGTTCGGCACGGCGCCAGCCCAGCAACGGGCGCAGCAACGGAATCGCAGTGTCGGGTACGGGCACCACCCCGCGCCCGCGCGCTCCGGCAAGTCCGGCCACGCCGCTGGCCCGGTTGAGGCGCATGAGCAGGGTTTCGGCCTGATCGTCGGCATGGTGCGCCGTGGCCAGCGCGGAAAGGCCGCGCCGCAGGATCCATGCGGCCATGGCGCCGTAACGCGCGCTGCGCGCCTCGGCCTGGACATTGCCCGGCGCGACTTCCACGGTCAGGGTCTCGTGGGGGACGCCCAGCCGGGCGCAGAGCGCGGCGACACCGGCCGCTTCCTGTGCGCTTTCCGGCCGCAGGGCGTGATCGACGGTCGCCGCCTCGACCCGGCCCGGCAGCGCGGCATGGGCGAGCAGCAGCAGGGCCGTACTGTCGGGCCCGCCGGAAACCGCAACGGCAAGGCGCGCCTCCGGGCGCTCTCCTTCAGGCCAGACGGCCGACAGCCCGGCCCGAAACCGTTCGACGGCCTCGGGCGCAGGCGTCAACCGGGGATCAGGCGCAGGAAAGCCCACTGCGCGTGGAATCGTAAGTGCCCTTGAGACGACCGGCCGCCTCGCTGGCGTAAGTCTCGCTGAATTCGGCCAGCGCGATGCAGGCGCGCTTGCTGTCCTTGAGCTGCTTCATCGAGACGGCAAGATAGAGCAGGCTGTCCGGCGCGCGATCGCCGCGCTTGTCGGTCTGGTAGTTCTGGACGAACCACTTGGCCGCTTCCAGCGGATTGCCGTCATCGAGGTAGGCGCGGCCGAGCAAGTTGCGGCCCCAGCTGGAACGCGCGTGCTTGGGATACTTTTCGAGGTAGAGCTTCAGCTGCTGCTGCGCCTCGGGATAGAACTTGGCTTCCCAGAGACGGAAACCGTAGCTGTATTCGTCGTCGGCCGGGTCGGCGCTCTGCGGCTTGACGATGGCGCGCACCGCGTCGATCCGCGAATTCGACGGCGCGGCCGGGCGCGATGCCGCAGGGGTCGGTGCAGGTGCGGGCGACGATGCAGGCGCAGGCGACAATGCCTGTCCGCCTGCTGCCGGAGCGGGCTGCTGGACCGGACCCAAGGCACCGGGCGCGGGCTCTGCCGGAGCGCCTGCGGCCAGACGCGCCTCAAGCTGGTTGATGCGGTTGGTGTTCTGTTCGACTTGCGAGGTTAGCTGGCGGATCTGGGCTTCCACCGAATCGAGCCGCACCAGGACATCGGTGATCGGCGTGGAAGCGGGCTGACCCGGCATCGGTGTAGGCGTAGGCGTGGCGGGCGTGATCTGCGGTTCGAAGAACTTGCCGTCGCCGCCCGGGAAGACCTTGCGCTGCAGGGCGCGAACTTCGGATTCCACCTTGTTGAGGCGCGTATTGGTATTGTCCTGCGCCTGGACAGGAACGGCCAGCGTTCCTGCCAGCACGAGAGCCACGGCGCTCGTCGCGGCCAGGCGCATCGAGCGGATCGCCACAAGAGAACGGTTCATCGCCAAGTGTACTCCGTTTCAGGGCGCCCCGCGCGCCCTATCGGGTTCCGCGACGCCATGAACAGGAGAAACGGAACCGCGCGTTAACCAGAAATGGCCTGCGACCGAATTGCCGCAAGCAAGGCCCGCTTGTCGAGGCGGGCCTAGTTGGAAGTGGTGGAAAGCGGTGCCGGAACCGAAGCGCCCGCCGTGGGAACGGCAGGCGCGCCGCCTGAAACGCCGGGAGCAGCCGGAGCCGGAACGGTCGGAGCCGCAGCGCCGGATTGGCCGCGCGCCAGCAGATCCGCAGGGGTCAGCGAGACTCCCGACATGACCGTGGGCTTGGTCGCCAGCGGGGCGATGGCCTTGCCGCCGACCGTGATCGCAAGACCGTCCGGCCGGCCAAGACGAAGCTGCGGCGCCTGCGCGCCCTGCGGCACGGTCCAGCTTTCACCCTGCTTGAGCGTCTTTTCGAGCAGCTTGCCGCTATTGTCCGTCACCCGCAGCCACACGCCGTCGACGGTGGCGGTCAACACGACCGGGCCGTTGGTCGGCTGCGGCGCGGGGGCCTGAGGCGCCACGGCGGCCTTGGGGGTGGGCTTCGGCGCATCGGAAACGAGATCGGGCAGCTTGCCCTCGGGCGAGAGGTAGCTGCTCCAGAACACCAGCAGCAGCGCGATCACCACCACGGCACCGGCGGCGGCCACCCAGGCGAGGCGCACGGAAGGGACGCGTGCCGGATCGCCCGGCTCGAAATGCGGCACGACCACCGGCTCGCGCGCGCCTTCGGCATCGAGCTGGCGGCGGACCAGTTCGGCAATCGCCTTGTCGTCGAGACCCAGCGCGCGGGCATAAGTACGCGAGAAGCCGACCGCATAAGTGCGCGCGGCCAGATCGCCCAACCGGTCTTCCTCGATCGCGGAAAGGTGTCGCTCGGCAATCCTGGTCTGGACGGCAATCTGCGCCAGAGTCAGCCCCGCCCCTTCGCGCGCCTTGCGCAAGGTGGCACCGACCGTGGACGTGCTGCCGGCGGCAAAATTGGCCAAACCTTCGGACGGCCCCTGATTTTCAACGTTTTCCATTCCGCTCCCGAAGGGATGGTAGATCTGAACCTGACGGGAATCCACCAAACCGCGCGAGAATCCAAAGTCAATCACGACACGTCGGATAACTCGATAGTCTTGCGGCGGATGCGACCCCGTGCACGGCGGGTAACATCCCCGCAAGTCTGCTTTATGTCAATTCTGGTGCAAGACGTGAACTGGGGGAAATCCCGAGAGTCGCCTGCCCTACCCGCTGGCCTGACCTATGTCGGTCGGGCGGCACGGTCATGCGATGATGTCCGGGATCAGGAAATCCTCGATCACCGCGATCTGGTCCTTCAGCCGCAGCTTGCGCTTTTTCAGGCGCGCGATCTGCAGCTGGTCGCCGGCGCCTGGCATGTTGAGCGCATCGATCGCCGCATCGAGATCGCGATGCTCGATCTTGAGGATTTCGAGGCGCTTACGCATTTCCTCTTCGGTCACGCCGGCATTTTCCTACTCTCGAATGGCCAGTGTGAATGGCCTGTGTCGCGCCCCTGCTCAACGCAGCAGTCACGCGATTCACCGATATGAAGCATTAGCCGTCTTCGCAAGATGGGCAGGATGTGGTTCCATCCGTTTTGCGCCGGATCGTCGATGCCGAGTCGCCAATAGAGGTCGTCGGCAAGGGTTCGGCCCATCCCCCCGGAAAAAGAGGAGAACCGTCCATGGATAGTTCGCACGTCAGCGCTCTGCAGCTCAAGCATGCCGGAATCGAAAGGCAGATTCATGACGAAATGAGCCGCCCGATACCTGACGCAGCCATGATTCAGGCCCTCAAGAAGCGGAAGCTCAGGATCAAGGAAGAGATCTCCCGCCATTAAGCCCAACTGCGACACGCCCCCCTGAGGTGGCCGCGTGAGGCGCCCCCGATGCAATCCCCTCCCGGGAACAGCGCATCGGGGGCAGCCGCAGGGCCAATATGCGCTGACGGAACGGAACCCGGCCAGACCAAACGCCGCCAGACCAAACGCCGCCGGATCTGGGCACCCCAAAACTGCGCTTCTGCCTCTAACACATCTTTTAACGCCGACTTTTGACGTGACCGCGTTTGCAAAGCGTCCGCTTTGGGTTACGCCGGTTTCATGACCAGCGGCGCCGTAGAAGCAGCAAGAAACATCCTCACCCGCCTCCACGAGGTCATGGCGTCGCGCAATCACGCCCAGGCCAAGCTCAATACCGTGGTCGAAGTGATCGGCGAATGCCTCAACAGCGAGGTCTGTTCGATCTACCTTCTGCGAGAGGGCATGCTGGAGCTTTTCGCCACGCGCGGGCTGGCGCAGGAAGCCGTCCACGTCACCCGCATGGCCGTGGGCGAAGGCCTTGTCGGCAGCATTGCCGACCGGATCGAGACGCTGAACCTGGCCGAAGCCGCCGCGCATCCCGACTTTTCCTATCGCCCCGAAACCGGCGAGGACCGCTTCCATTCCTTCGCGGGCGTGCCGATCGTGCGGCGTGAGCGCGCCGCAGGGGTGCTTTGCGTCCAGCACGTCGAACCCCGCCGCTACGAGGAAGTGGAGATCGAGGCGCTCCAGACGGTCGCCATGGTCCTGTCCGAACTCATCACCAATGCCGACCTGGTCGACGAAGTGGACGTCCATGCGCTGGGCGCGGCGCAGACCGGGCCGGAACAGCTGCGCGGCCTGACACTGGTAAAGGGGCTGGCCTCGGGTCAGGCCGTCTACCACCAGCCGCGCGTCAATATCGAACATGTCGTTGCCGAGGATACCGAGGCCGAGCGCCAGCGGGTGATCCACGCTTTCGACAAGATGCGCGAGCAGATCGACCGCATGGCCAGCCAGGCCGAATTCGGCATGGGCGGCGAGCATGACGAAGTGCTCGAAACCTACCGCATGTTCGCCTACGACGAAGGCTGGACCCGGCGCATCAACGAGGCGATCGATTCCGGTCTCACCGCCGAAGCGGCGATCGAGCGCGTGCAGCAGCGCACCCGCATGCGCATGCGGCAGATCGACGATCCCCTGCTGGCAGACCGCATGCACGACCTGGAGGATCTGGCGAACCGTCTACTGCGGATCGTCTCCGGCCAGATCGGCACTGCCGCCTCGCTCGGCCTGCGCAACGACGCGATCCTGATCGCCCGCAACCTCGGCCCGGCCGAACTGCTGGAATACGACAAGCGCCGCCTCAAGGGCGTGATCCTGGAAGAAGGCTCGCTCACTAGTCATGTCGTCATCGTGGCGCGGGCCATGGGCATCCCCGTGCTGGGGCGCGTGCGCGGCCTGCGCGGCGTGGTGCGCGAAGGCGATCAGCTCCTGCTCGACGCCGATCAGGCGACAGCGATGGTGCGCCCGCCCGCAGGCGTGATCGAGGCTTTCGAAGCCCGCTTCGCCAAGAGCCGCCAGCGTCAGGCCGCCTATGCCGCCTTGCGCGAAGTCCAGCCGACCACGCGGGACGGCACGCGCATCCAGGTCATGATCAACGCGGGCCTGCGCGACGATATCGCCAATCTCACCCAGACCGGCGCCGACGGCATCGGCCTGTTCCGCACGGAGTTCCAGTTCCTGGTCTCCGCCACGCTCCCCTCGCGCGAGCGGCAGACGCGCCTCTACCGCGACGTGATGGAAGCCGCCGGAGACAAGCCGGTAAAGTTCCGCACGGTCGACATCGGCGGCGACAAGACCCTGCCCTACTTGCGCCACGACGACGGCGAGGGCGAGGAAAACCCGGCGATGGGCTGGCGCGCCCTGCGCGTCGCACTGGAGCGGGAGGGCCTGCTGAAGGTCCAGGCCCGCGCGCTGCTGGAAGCCGCAGGCGGACGCACACTCCACGTCATGTTCCCGCTGGTCGCCGAACCCTGGGAATTCGATCAGGCCAAGGCCGTGTTCGAAAAGCAGCTGACGTTCCTGCGCAGCCAGAAGAAGCTGCTTCCCGAGGCGATCCACTACGGCATCATGCTCGAAGTGCCGGCACTGGCCGAGCAGCTCGACCTGCTGGCGCCGAAGATCTCGTTCCTGTCGATCGGCACCAACGACCTCACCCAGTTCCTCTTCGCGGCCGACCGCGCCAATCCGAAGCTGGCCGAGCGCTACGACTGGCTGAGCCCGGCCATCCTGCGCTTCCTGCGCCGGGTCGTCCGCAGCGTCGAAGGCCACAATGTCGAGATCGCCGTCTGCGGCGAGATGGGCGGTCGCTGCCTGGAAGCGCTTGCCCTGCTGGGCCTCGGCATCCGGCGCCTGTCGATCACGCCCGCCTCCGTCGGCCCGATCAAGGACCTGGTCGGCAAAGTCGATCTCGCGGAAATCGGCGCGGCGATGGAGCAGTGGCTGGCCCACCCCCCGCAGGACATGCGCGCCGCGCTGACGGAATGGGCCTCGCAGCGCGACATCTCAGTGGATTGAGGCCAGTCGTTTGAGAGCGGCGGATGGACGCCCTCCCACCTTTCGGGAGGGCCCTCAAAAAGCGTGCCGATAGGGGACAAGGGCCGGATTCGTCTCGGAAAATGCCGTTCGGGCAGTTGCCCCGGAGACTGCGTTGGGAAATATCAATGCGGCATGCCGAACTCCGTGACCATAAACCCGCGTATCGTCGAGGCGCTCTACTGCGAAGCGATGCTGCTTGCGGACGAAGTGCGCCACGCCTTCGCGCCGGAGACCGAAACGGACGGTCGTTCGGGCGCTCGGTCGGCTGGCAGGTCCGTCAACTCTGGCCCGGTACGCCTTGCCCTGTCCAGCGAGGGCCTGCGCACCACGACCCGGATGATGCATGCCATCGCCTGGCTGCTCAATCACCGGGCCTATTTCATGGGCGAGATCGACCAGTACCAGCTGCGCCGCAACGGCCGCCTCTCGCCGGACCTGCGCCATTCCGAAGCCTCGGGGCTGGCGGCGCTGAAGCCGGAAATCGTCGAGCTGGTGGAAGCTACCCAGCGCTTCTACGACCGCCTGCTGCGGCTGGACGGCAAATGGCGCCTCTACGGCGACGACCGGCCGAGCGCGATCGAACGCCTGCGGGAACGGCTGGAGCGCCGCCTGGCCAGTTGAGATCGGCGCCATGGATGCCCGCACCGCTCGACAGAGCCCGCGGGAATGACCATATCGGCGGCATGGACGCGCTGAAAGACATCGACAAGCCCTATGCCGAAGCCGAGCGGATCGCACCGCTCGTACGGCGCGTGCTGGCGCGCAACCCTTCGCCTTTCACTTATACCGGCACGCAGACCTATATCGTGGGCGACGGCGCCGAAGTGGCAGTGATCGATCCCGGCCCGGCCGAAGGCGAACATATCGACGCCATATTGGAAGCCGTGGGCACGGCGCGGGTGATCGCGATCTGCTGCACCCATACCCACCGCGACCACTCCCCCGCCGCCGCGCCGCTGAAAGCCCTGACCGGCGCGCCGATCGTCGGCTGCGCGCCGCTCACCCTCGATGACGACGGACCCCGCGCCGACGCCGCCTTCGACCCCGACTATCGCCCCGACCGCGTGCTGGCGGACGGCGAGGCCATCGAAGGCCAAGGCTGGACGCTGGAAGCCGTCTCCACGCCCGGTCATACCTCCAACCATGTCTGCTTCGCGCTACGGGAAACCGGCGCGGTGTTTACCGGCGATCACGTCATGGGCTGGTCCACCAGCGTCGTCTCACCGCCGGACGGGGACATGACCGACTACCTCGCCAGCCTCCAGAAACTCTACGAGCGCGAGCAGGACACCGTCTATTTTCCCGCCCACGGCCCGGCCGTGGAGAAGCCCCGCCAGCTCGTGCGCGGCATGATCGGCCACCGCCGCCAGCGCGAACGCCAGATCCTGCGCCAGATCGAGGTCGGCCACCGGACCGTCGCGGAGATGGTGCCGCAGATGTACAAGGCCGTGGACCAGCGGCTCTGGCCCGCCGCAGGGCGTTCCGTATTGGCCCATCTGCTTGATCTGGAAAGACGAAACCTGGTTTCCCGAATAAACGAGCACTGGACGCTGGTCGCACAGACTTAGTAATTCGTCGAATTACTGTATTTATACTTAAGCCGAAAGACTAAACCTCACCCCACTTGGGGTTGAGGGGAATTTTCATGGCGACATTGCCGCGCGCCCGCCTTGGCGCGTTTTCGTTCTGGCAGACGATGACGATCGCCCTTTCGGCGTTCATCGTCTTCGCCTTCGCGCAGTTCGCGCTGCGCGGTTTCGTGGACTATCGCGCCGCGCCGCCGATCATGCACCTGCACGGCATGATCATGGTGGCATGGCTTGGCCTGCTGGTGACCCAGGCCATGCTGGCGGGCAATGCCGGGCGCACGGGAAGAAGCACGCTGGCGATCCATCGCCGGCTCGGCTGGGCCAGCGTGGTCATGGTGCCGCTCATGGTCGGTTCGATGAGCGCGCTCTGCCTTACCGCCCTGCGCCTCCACATCCAGCCGCCGTTCTTCACGCCGGGCTATTTTCTCGCCACCGTCCATGTCGGCGGCCTGCTGTTCGCCTTCATGGTGGCGCTGGCCGTTTCATATCGGCGCCGGAGCGATTGGCATCGGCGCCTGATACTGGGATCGACGATCCTGCTCACCGACCCTGCCCTCGGCCGCGTGCTGCCGATGCCGCTGATCGTGCCTTGGGGCGAGTGGGTCTCGCTGGCCATCCAGCTCGGCTTCGTGGCGCTGATCCTGCGCCGCGATCGCAGGACCCTGGGCCGTGCCCATCCCGCAACCGTCGCGGTGGCCATGGCGGTGCTGCTTTCCCACGTCCTTACCGAACTCCTGGCGATCACCCCCTGGTGGATCGACCTGGCCCGGCGGATCGCCTCTGCATGACGAGTCATATTTTCCTTGGGCATCCCGGCAAGCATCCCTAGATAGGCGCCAAATCCCGGCAGCCGAAACAACGGTAAAACGCCGGAGCGACCAGACAGAGGGATACCATGACCGTAATGCCCGCCGACCTTTCCGGTATCGACGTGCGCGCCGAAATCGAACGGCTGCGCAAGGAACGCAATGCGGTCATCCTGGCGCACTACTACCAGCGCCCCGAGCTTCAGGATCTGGCCGATTTCGTGGGCGACAGCCTGGAACTGAGCCGCAAGGCCGCCGAGACCGATGCCGACGTCATCGCCTTCTGCGGCGTGAAGTTCATGGCCGAAACCGCCAAGATCCTCTCGCCGAACAAGATCGTGGTCCTGCCCGACCTCGAAGCCGGATGCAGCCTCGAGGATTCGTGCCCGCCCGAAAAGTTCGCCGCCTTCCGCGCCGCGCACCCCGATCATATCGCGCTGACCTACATCAACTGCTCGACCGAGGTGAAGGCGCTGTCCGACATCATCGTCACCAGCTCCAGTGCCGAGACGATCCTCCAGCAGATCCCCGCCGACCAGAAGATCATCTTCGGCCCCGACCGTCACCTCGGCGGCTATCTCAGCCGCAAGTTCGGGCGCGAGATGCTGCTCTGGCCGGGCGTCTGCATCGTCCACGAGGCGTTTTCGGAAACCGAGCTGCTCAAGCTCAAGGCGCAGCACCCCACGGCGCCAATCGCCGCGCACCCGGAATGCCCGCCGCACATCGTCGATCACGCGGACTACGTCGGCTCGACCAGCGGCATCCTCCAGTACGCCAAGACGACGGAGGCCGACACGCTGATCGTCGCCACCGAGCCGCATATCATCCACCAGATGCAGCTGGCCATCCCGGAAAAGACCTTCATCGGGGCGCCCGGTGCGGACGGCAACTGCAACTGCAACATCTGCCCCTACATGGCGCTCAACACGCTGGAAAAGCTCTACGTCGCCCTGCGCGACCTGGAGCCGCGCATCGAGATCGACGAACAGCTTCGCCTCGATGCCAAGAAGAGCCTCGACCGCATGCTCGATATGGCCAGCGGCACCGTGGGCAAGGGCGACCTCGGCACGCGTTGAGAGTTGGTTTTCCCAAATCAACGATTGCATACCGAATCGGAAGAGTGCGTACGCACCATTTTGCGCACTCTTACCGTTGCCGTTAGGTATTGGCGGCCTGGCGTGTTACATCTCGCTCCGCTAATGTCGAATTTGCGACGGGTGTCGCCAACTGAAGCGGGAAGGAGATATATTTTCCACCCGCGCCTGTTGGGACGATTTCCTTTCAATTGACGATGTGACGCACGACCGGCTTCCCTATTTTCAGGGCGGCCAAAATTCGTTTCTTGAAAGGAAACAGACATGCCGATCGGCACCGTGAAGTTCTTCAATACCGACAAGGGCTATGGCTTCATCGCACCGGAAGACGGCGGCCAGGACAGCTTCGTCCACATCACCGCCGTGCAGAACGCCGGCATGCACACGCTGGAGAAGGAACAGCGCCTCTCCTACGACATCGAAGTCGGCCGCAACGGCAAGGCCTCGGCCGTCAACCTGAAGTCGGCCTGATCTTTTCTAATTTCGGCTAATACGAAAAAACCCCCGCAGGCAGAGCCGGCGGGGGTTTTTTCATGGTCTTTCGGCAGATCGGTCAGTCGACCATGGCGGCGACGATGCGCCGCAGATCCTGCTTCGAAAGCGCGCCGCCCTGCCCTTCACGCCGGAAGTCGGCGGCAACGAGCGGAGCGGCATGGGGTACTGCGTGGACGCGCTTGAAGGCGTCCGGTCGATGGTAATGCATTTTATCCTTATAGACGGCCCTCTGGCCGCATCCTGTTATCTTCTGAAATTGCTGCGCCGCTTTGGCGGACCACCCGTCTGTCCGGGCGTACGTTCGCGGAACACGATCCGGCCCTTGGTCAGGTCGTAAGGCGTCATTTCGACGTGGACACGGTCGCCCACCACCGAGCGGATGCGAAACTTGCGCATCTTGCCCGCAGTATAGGCGATGATCTTGTGCTCGTTGTCGAGCACGACGGCAAAACGTCCGTCGGGAAGGATTTCTTCGATGAAACCCTCCATGGTCAGCAGTTCTTCCTTGGCCAAAGCATCCAGTCCGAAAAAGGGTTGCCCCAAAGCTGCCGCGCGAAAGGCGCGTTTTCGGCCTTGAGGGCCAGACAGCTGAAATGGGGAGAACAGGCTGCCGTGTGCAGCCGTCAGTTCCCGTCGCAGGCGACGTAGCCCGGCTTATATAGCCTGTATCGCAAAAAATGCAAGATGGACTTCAGATCGCGATTTCGCGCCACTCTCCGGGCGCCAGGCCGTCGAGCGCCCAGTTGCCGATGCGCTGCCGCACCAGACGCAGGGTGGGATGGCCGATGGCGGCGGTCATGCGGCGCACCTGGCGGTTGCGGCCTTCGGATATGGTCAGCTCGACCCAGCAATCCGGCACCGTCTTGCGGAAGCGCACCGGCGGATTGCGCGGCCAGAGCTGCGGGTCCTCGATACGCCGCGCCGAAGCCGGGCGGGTGGGGCCGTCGTTCAGCATGACGCCCCCCCGCAGCGCTTCCAGCGCCGCCTCGTCCACTTCGCCTTCCACTTGCGCCAGATAGGTCTTGGCGGTCTTGAAGCGCGGATCGGAAATCCGCGACTGGAGGCGGCCGTCGTCGGTCAGCAGCAGCAGACCCTCGCTGTCGCGGTCGAGCCGCCCGGCGGGATAGACGCCGGGCACCTCGATGAAGTCCGATAGCGTAGCGCGCGGCGTGGGCGAACGCGCGTCGGTGAACTGCGAGAGGACGTCGTAGGGCTTGTTGAACAGGATGAGGCGCGCCATCCACTCGCCCTAGCAGCGCGCCCCGCCTGTTCATAGCCGAAGGGTCGAGTCACGACGGACGAACTCAGTGGCCGATCTGCGGCTCCTCCCCTCGCGTCTTCCAAAGCGACCAGCCCACCCCGCCCGCGATCAGCGCCAGGGTCACGCCCAAGCTGATGAGCGGCGGGAACTTCGCGCCGCCCAGCACGAAGTCGGCCACGAGGATCTTTGCGCCGATGAACACCAGGACCAGCGCCAGCGCATACTTCAGGTAGTGGAAGCGATGCACCATCGCCGCCAGCGCGAAGTAGAGCGCGCGCAGGCCGAGGATCGCCATGATGTTCGAGGTATAGACGATGAAGGTATCGGTCGTGATCGAGAAGATCGCCGGCACCGAGTCCACCGCGAAGACGAGATCGGCGAGGTTGATCACCACCAGCGCCAGGAACAGTGGCGTCGCCGCCCAGACCAGCCTGCCCGCGTCATTGCGCTCGCGCACGAAGAAGTGCTCGGCATGGTGCTGCTTCGTTACGCGCATGTGGCGCGAGATCCAGCGGATCACCGGGTTGTTGCCGATATCGGGGTCCTGCTCCTTGGCGAAGAGCATCTTCACGCCGGTGAACACCAGGAAGGCGGCGAAGATGTACATGACCCAGTGCGCCTGCGACACCAGCGCCACGCCGCCCGCGATCATCAGTCCGCGCAGCACGATCACCGCCATGATGCCCCAGAGCAGGGCGCGATACTGGTACTTGGGCGCGATCGCGAAGAAGCCGAAGATCATCGAGATCACGAAGACGTTGTCGATCGAGAGCGCCTTCTCGATGAAGTAGCCGGTGAAATAGGCGATGCCGTCCTCCGAACCCTTGGCCCACCAGACCCAACCGCCGAAAGCCATGGCGATGGCGATGTAGAACGCCGAGAGCTTCAGTGATTCGGCAATGCCCATCTCCCGGTCTTCCTTGTGCAGGAAGCCGAGGTCGAAGGCTGTCAGAACGAAAACGAGGCCGGCGAAAGCCAGCCAGAACCATGCGGGCGTGCCCAGCAGGTCGTAAAAAAGGAAATCCACGGGGTGCTCCCGAAACTAGGCCCAAGGCCCGATGAAAACAGGAAGCGCCGGCGCGAAAATGGGGGGGACGCGCCGGCGCGAGGGTTACAGACTGTTAGCCACGGTCGCTGGGGGGAGTAGCAACCGCGCGAGTCTGCCCCTGAACTCCTGTTTCAGTCTCTTCAGCCTTGCGATCTCAAGGGGATCGGCAAAGCGTCTGCCCTGCGCGAGGCGCAGCAGGACGTCGAGCTTCTGGTTTCGCTCGAGCAGGCGGAACATCTGTTCGGTCATTTCAAATCCCTATCGAACATATGGTGGTTCGATCGGATGACCCGCAGCAAGGTTCCTGTTGCCTGAGCTTTTTGGGGCCTGGATGGATCCCCGGAACCTGCATCGGTTTCACCCGATGCGGTCCGACATCACGAGGCATTCCATCAGGGGAACGCCGCGCCAGAGGGGCCCGGCCCGCAGAGCGCACATAGCCATCGTGCCCGCGTTTTTCAACCCACCTTGACCAAACGTGTACTTTTGATATTAAGGTGATATCACTTTAGCAGAGGGCAGAGCCGATGGCAGAATCGCATCTTCCGATCAATTCCAGCCGGGAAACAAAGGCCTCCAGCATGAACGGCTATCTCATGCTGCTGGTCTTTCTGGGCGTGCTCGCCGTCATCGCGATGGCCGTGGTCACGCTGGCAAGCGGAGATCCCGGCCCGGGCGCCGTGCTCGGCTTCCTGATGTTCCTCGTGCCTGCCCTCACGGCCGAAGTGCTGATCGCTGCGGGCTTCTACATGATCCAGCCCAACCAGGCGGCGGCGATCACCCTGTTCGGCTCCTATCGCGGCACCGACCGTGTGGCGGGGCTGCGCTGGGTCTGGCCGTGGATGGCCAAGCGCAAGATCTCCGTGCGGGCCAACAACGTCGTCTCCGAGAAGCTCAAGGTGAACGACCTTCGCGGCAATCCCATAGAGATCGCCACCAATGTCGTCTGGCGCGTGGCCGATACCGCGCAGGCACTCTACGACGTGGACGACTACAAGGCCTTCGTGAACGTGCAGATCGAGGCCGCCGTCCGCTCGATCGGCTCGCGCTATGCCTATGACGACGTCGAGGATGCCGAGATCACCTTGCGCGGCAGCCATGAGCAGGTGAACGCCGAACTGCGCACCGAGCTGATCGAGCGCCTGCGCGTGGCCGGCATCACCGTGGACGAATGCGGCCTCACCCACCTTGCCTATGCGCCCGAGATCGCCGGGGCCATGCTGCGCCGCCAGCAGGCCGAAGCCGTGATCGCCGCCCGCCGCAAGCTGGTGGAAGGCGCGGTCTCGATGGTGGAGATGGCGCTGGCGCAGCTCTCGGAAAAGAACGTGGTGGAACTCGACGACGAGCGCCGGGCGGCAATGGTCTCGAACCTGATGGTCGTGCTCTGCGGCGAGCGCGACACCCAGCCGGTCGTCAATACCGGCACGCTCTACCAGTAGGATCGCACGCGGATGGCGAGCCCCGGCAAGAAGGCCTTCGCGCTGCGACTGGACCCGGCGCTGCACGAAGCGCTGGAACGCTGCGCCGCGGCCGACTTCCGCTCGGTCAACGCCCAGGTCGAAGTGCTGCTGCGCGAAGCGCTTGCCCGGCGCGGCCTGAAAGTGGATGTCAGCGCCCCGGCCCGCCGAGGTCGTCCCCCGGCCGCGCCCGATGCGGAGGAAGGTTAGGCCATGATGCACGAATCGATCGAGGACGGCGCCTGGTTCGCGGCCCGCCGTTTCGGCATCGGCATCGGCCTGCCGATCGCATGGCAGGGCTGGGTCCTGCTGGCGAGCTACCTCGCCGCTATTGCCGGGATCAAGGCGCTCGATCATTCTGCCCTGGCAGGCGGCAAGCCGCTTGCCTTCGCGCTGTTCCTTCCGATCACGGCGGTGTTCCTCATCGTTGCGGGAAAACGCACGCGCCGAAACACGAAGACCGCGCCCAGCCGCGAGAAGGAAGCACAAGCCATGTCAGGGGAAGAAACCCTGTTCGTCTGTTACCGGAAGGGCTGGCAGTTCAATTGCCAGCCGCGCGGGCGCGCCGGATGGCTGGCGCTGGCCGCCTGGACCCTGCCCTTGCTGCCGCTCGGCCTCGGCCTCGCCTGGTTGCTCCTGCGCTTTCCCGACAGCGCATTGCCCATCGGCATCGCCTTCACGCTGATCGTGCTGCTCTGGTCGGCGGTCATGGCGGTCTGGATCGTGAGCCGCAGTGAGATGGTGGATCTTCGCGCGCAACCAAAACCGGAAACGCGCCGGCGAAAGAACCGCCGCTAGGCCTGTCCCGAGCTGGGACGCAGCGAAAGGCGGTGCAGCGTTCCCTATTGCAGCCGCTAGACCGGGTTCATGAACCGCCCGATCCGACTCGCCCTCACTTGCGGCCTGCCGCTCCTCGCCGCCGTTCCGGCCGCAAGCTCCTTCGGCCAGTCCGAAGGTTCAGCATCCCATACGGCGCCCTATACCGTGATCGAGACCGGGCGCAGCTTCACCCGCCTCCAGGACGCCGTGGACGCCATCGGCGATGGTAGCGGCACCATCCGCTTCGCTTCGCTGCGGTTTTCGGACTGCGCGGTGCAGAGCAAGGGCGAGGTGACATACCGGGCGGAAGTTCCCGGCCAGTCGGTGCTCGACGGCAAAGCCTGCGAGGACAAGGCGGCACTGGTGCTGCGCGGACGCGGCGCCAGGATCGAGGGACTGGTCTTCGCCAATATCCGCGTGCCCGACAAGAACGGTGCGGGCGTGCGGCTGGAGCACGGCAATCTCTCGGTATCGCAGGCCTGGTTCCGCGACAGCGAACAGGGCCTGCTCAGCGGCGAGGACCCGCAAGGCGCGATCGCAATCGACAAGTCTACCTTTACCCGGCTCGGTACCTGCGAAGGCTCGGGCTGCGCGCACTCGGTCTATATCGGCAACTACGGCTCGCTCACGATCACGCGCAGCCGGTTCGAGGCGGGGACCGGTGGTCACTATGTGAAGAGCCGCGCGGCGCAAGTGGAGATCACCGGCTCCAGCTTCGACGATTCGGCCGGGCGCGGCACCAACTACATGATCGACCTTCCCGAAGGCGCCACCGGGCGCATCGCCGGGAACTGGTTCGTGCAGGGCCGCGACAAGGAGAACTATTCCGCCTTCGTCGCCGTCGCCGCCGAACACCGCAGCCATCCTTCGGCGGGCCTCTCGGTACAGGGCAACAATGCCCGATTCGTCCCCGGCCTCGACCGCCACAGCGCCTTCGTGGCCGACTGGTCCGGCGAGCCGCTCAAGCTGGGCGACAATGCGCTGGGCGCGGGTATCTCGGGCTTCGAGAAGCGCTGAGTTTCAGCGCCCCTGCTCAGTCACAGGATATGCCCGGTACGGTCGCGCTTGGTTTCCAGATAGCGCGCATTGTGCGGGTTCGGCGGCAACTGGTGCGGCACCCGCTCCGTCACAGTAACCCCCACGCCCTCAAGCGCAGCGACTTTGGCCGGGTTGTTGGTCATGAGCCGGATCGATGAAACGCCAAGCAGGTCCAGCATCCGCGCCGCCACCGGGAAGTCGCGCGCTTCGGTGGGCAGGCCGAGGCGGTTGTTGGCGTCCACCGTATCGTACCCCAGGTCCTGGAGACTGTAGGCGCGCAGCTTGTTGACGAGGCCGATGCCGCGCCCTTCCTGGCGGAGGTAGAGCAGCACGCCCCAGCCGCCCTGCCCGGCTTCCTCGGCCATGGCGCGCAGGGCCGCATCCAGCTGCGGGCCGCAATCGCATTTCAGGCTGCCGAGGATGTCGCCGGTCAGGCACTCGGAATGGAGGCGCACCAGCGGTGCGCGATCGCCATCCTGCGTGCCGATCACCAGCGCGACATGTTCGCGCAAGTCGTCGAGCGAACGGAAGGCAACGATTTCCGCATCCTCGCAGGCGGCCACGGGCAGGCGTGCGCGCGAGGCGATGGCGAGGCGGCCGGTGTCCTTCCATTCCGCCAGATCGGCAGGCGTGACGGCCTGTATGTCGCCATCTGTCTCGGGCGCGACGAGATAGGCGGGCAGGATCCCCGCCAGCCGCGCCAGTTCCATGGCGGTGCGGGCCTGGTCCATGTCCGCGATGGGCTCGGCGGCGAAAGGCCCTTTCATCGGGTGGGCCAGATCGAGCGCGGGATCGGCCACGGCGCGGGCCGTCTCCAGATCGAAGGCCTCGGCGGCGCGAATCAGGACCGGCGCTTCCGGCACGGCCGCCTCGCGCTGGTTGGCGAGCTTGAGCGTTACCGCCCGTGCTGCCGAGATCAGCATGCGCGGCGCCTTGGCCCCCGGCGCGAAGCCGGTCTCGGCCGGAAGCAGCACCGGCCCGTCACCGACCCGGATCGCCCAGCCGTGGCGCAGCGCATCGAGCGCCAGCGCGACGCGGCGGGCGCCGCTCAGAGGCAAACCGACTGGTTCTCCGCTGCTCAGAGTTCGAACTCCGTGATCAGTGGAACGTGGTCGCTCGGCTGCTCCCAGCGGCGGGTTTCCTCGACGAAGCTATGCGCACGCGCCTGCTTCGCAAGGTCGGGAGAGGCCCACATATGGTCGAGGCGGCGCCCCTGGTCCTTCTGACGCCAGTAGCTGCGGTAGGACCACCAGGAATAATTGCGCTCAGGCGCGGGAATGAATTCCCGGCCCAGATCGACCCAGCCGTGCGCGTCCTTGAAGCGCGTCAGCGTCTCCACCTCGATCGGCGTGTGGCTGACCACCTTGAGCAGGGCCTTGTGGTTGTAGACGTCCGATTCGAGCGGGGCGATGTTGAAGTCGCCGACGATCAGCGTGGGCCGGTCGACCTTGTCCGCCCAGCGGGTCATGCGTTCGAGGAAGTCGAGCTTCTGGCCGAACTTCAGGTTCACCTCACGGTCGGCAATGTCGCCGCCGGCGGGAATGTAGACGTTCTCCAGGATCATGCCCTGGCCCGTACCTTGCAGTTCCACGCCGACATGGCGCGCCTCGCCGTTGTCCTGCCAGTCGTAGCGGCTGAACTCGGTAAAGGGCACGCGGCTGACCGTGGCGACGCCGTGATAGCCCTTCTGCCCATGGATCGCCCGGTGGGTGTAACCGAGTCGCTCGAACATCTCATGCGGAAAGAGATGCTCCGCGACCTTGATCTCCTGAAGGCAGAGAACGTCGGGCGACTGCTCGGTCAGGAAACGCTCGACCTGATCGATGCGAAGGCGGACCGAATTGATGTTCCAGGTGGCAATCTTCATGCCGCAGGCAATAGGGATGCCCTCCACGAATTGCCAGAGCCACACCGCAAGAAAGCGCGGCCCAGCCTGCGCGAGGGCAACGTGTAACTGAAAACCATCAGCACATTTTTCTGGCTGATTTTTTCGTCCAGCCGGAGCGAGGAGGGTGCCGAACGAGAACCGGAGCGGAGCGGCCTTCTGGCCGTGAGCACCGGAAGCGCAGTGAGGTGCCGTCCGCAGCCCGGCTGGGCGGAAAAAGCAGCCAGAAAAAACAAAAACCCTCGGTCCGGGGGCAGAGGACCGAGGGTTCATGTAAGCGTTCGTCACGCTAAATCAGAGGGCCGTTGTGGAGGCGTGGGCAACAGGGGGGAAACCCGCCTCGAGCCGCTCTGACCATTTCAATCTAGGCGCTGTTGGCTTGCTGGCAAGTGAACGGAATTCAGAAAAGTGTCGCATTCCGTCGCAACCAGCGGGCAACTCGCGACAGGGCGTTGCGCCCCATCGACGAGCGTTATCGGCGCGTGCGCGGGCGCGGATCGTTCCAGCGGAAGTCGTTGTCTGTCACCGGCACGCCGTAACGCTGATTCGAAAGCGAGATCGTGGTGCGCTTGTTCTGCGAATCGAGCGCGACCCAGTAACTCAGTTCGAGACCGCCCGGCGCCGAGGCCTTGCGGGTGAAGATCAGGGTGATCACGCCGTATTCCGGGTGCGTGCGGTCGCGCACTTCGATGCTGACGACATTCGGGTTGCCGGTCTGACGAACGGAGCCATACTTCGCCACGTCGCGCTTGGGATCGAGCAGCGCGCCGAGCGGGCTGTTGCTGATCGGCCAGCGCTGTACCTGCTTCACCGAGTAGTCGATCATGGTCAGCGCCTTGCCGTCGCTGACGATCAGCAGCTGGGCGCTCTTCTCGTACTGGAAGCGGATCTTGCCGGGACGCATGAGCGTCAACTGACCGCTCAGGCTCTGGCCGTTGCGATCCGTCTGGACGAAGTCGGCCTTCATCGTCGAGATCGCGCGCAGGGCCTCGACGGCTTGATTCAGCTGTGCCGAATCACCCGCCTCGGCGGCAAGCGCCGTCGTCGACGGAACAAGTGCAGGAACGCAAAGCGCGGCCAAACCGGCCGCGCCTACGCAAGAGCGAAAGATCTTGAAGGTGCGGTTCATGGTGCTCCCATTGGGTTTGCAGGCTTGAACCGCCCCTGAATCGCAAAGTTCCCGAAGGAAACCTTACTTGATCTTGGCTTCCTTGAACTCGACGTGCTTGCGCACGACGGGATCGTACTTGCGGAAGGTCATCTTCTCGGTCGTGTTGCGCGGGTTCTTCTTCGTGACGTAGAAGAAGCCGGTGTCGGCGGTCGAGACAAGACGGATCTTGACGGTTGCGGGCTTCGCCATGGCGGTTTCCTGTATCTCTCGTTTCAGCCGCCCTGGCCGGCCGGCGTTCCGTTGAAAAATTTCAGGGCGGCAATCGAACGCCGCCCCTCAAGGTTGCGGCCCTTGCGATAATGACAGCCCAAAGTCAAGCGTAAGAGTCTTTTCGGCCGGGCTCTCGCCCGGGCAAAACGGCCCTCCGGCCGTTTTGTGCGGCACCGGCCCACGCCCCCACCCGACCTCCCATCTAGGATACACTGAATGGGAGGTCGGGTGGGGGCGCCTGAACTAACTTGGGCCGGTGCCGCAAGCCATTCGCGGATGCGAATGGCGCACTCAACTAAGACGCGTCGTAGGGCTCGATCGGCTCAAGAACGCCGAATTTCTCGTTGTACGGTGCGTGATTGAGCTTGGGCATGCTGATCGTCTGCGGCTCCACCTTGGTATCGGGCAGACGATCCAGCAGATCGCGAACGAGAGTGAGTCGGCCGATTCGCTGATCGTTGAAGTCCACCACCGTCCAGGGCGCATGCTTCTTGTGCGTGGCCTTCAGCATGGCCTCCCGCGCCTTGGTGTATTCTTCGTACTTCTCGCGCGCGGCGACGTCGATGGGCGAGAGTTTCCAGCGCTTCAGCGGGTCTTCCAGGCGTTCGTGAAGCCGTTCCTCCTGCCTGTCCTGGTCACAGGAGAGCCAGTACTTGAACAGCAGGATGCCGTCATCGACGAGCATGCGTTCGAACACGGGAACTTGTTCAAGGAAACGCTTCACTTCCGAACCGGTGGCGAAGCCCATGACCTTTTCGACGCCTGCCCGGTTGTACCAGCTGCGATCGAACAGCACGATCTCTCCGCGCGTCGGCAGATGTTCGACATAGCGCTGGAAGTACCACTGCCCCTGCTCGCGCTCGCTGGGCGCGGTCAGCGCGACGGTGCGGCACTGGCGGGGATTGAGCTGGCCGCCCACGGCCTTGATCGCCCCGCCCTTGCCGGCCGTGTCCCGGCCTTCGAACAGGACGACGATTCGCGCGCCGGTGGTGGAGGCCCAGCGGGCCATGCCCACCAGTTCCTCCAGCATCGGCTCCAGCAGCTTTTCGTAATCCTTGCGCCCGAGTTTGTGGCCGAGTTTCTTGTTGTCATCCCCGGCCATGGCTCAAACCCCTGATCAGACCCGCGAAAGCAGGAAAAGTGCAAGTGCGCCGGCAACGATACGATACCAGGCGAAAGGTGCAAAGCCCGAGCGGCTGACGAAGGCCATGAAGGCCTTGATGACGACCAGCGCCACCACGAAGGACACGACGAAGCCGATGCCGATCTCGCCCCAGCCCACCGGGCCGGCGCCTGCCATCAGTTCCTCGTGATGCTTGAGCAGTTCCAGGGTTGTCGCGCCGATCATCGTGGGTACGGCCAGGAAGAAGCTGAATTCGGCCGCCGTCCGGCGTTCGATGCCCATCGACAGCGCGCCCATGATCGTCGCGCCCGAACGGCTGACGCCTGGGACCATCGCCAGGCACTGTGCAAGACCGACGCCGATGCACTTGCCGGCGGGCAGCTCGGAAACGCCGGTCAGCGGGCCGGGCTTGGCCACTTTCTCGATCCCGAGGATGGCGATGCCGCCGATGATCAGCGCCCAGGCGACCACGGCAGGTTCGCCCAGCAGGCCCTCGATATAGTTGTTGAGCAGCAGGCCCAGCACGGCCGAGGGGATGAACGCCAGCAGCACGTTGCGCACGAAACGGATCGAGGCGGGATGGAGCTTCAGCAGCCCCATGCCCACAACCCAGAACGTGCGCCAGAACTGGACGATGACCGCCAGGATCGCGCCCAGCTGGATGACGATGTTGAACGTCGCCCATTGCGAGGCGTCGTAGCCGAAGAGGCGGGTGGCAAGAATGAGGTGGCCGGTCGAGGAGACGGGCAGGAACTCGGTGAGGCCCTCGACAATGCCGAGGAGGATCGCGGTAAGGGTCAAGCTCATGGGCCGCAGGTCATGCCGGACGCACCGGCCAAGTCAACCCGCCGAGAGGGTCGCTAGTACCTATAGTCGTTCAGAAAATACGGTTGGGCGCGTTTTGCTGCAAATGACGCGCGCTGCGAAGTTCTCCGAAAGAAATCAGGGCCCGGTCGCTGTCCGACCGAGCCCTGTTTTCTTACCGTTTCCTTACCAGATGCGCACGCGCTCGGCGGGCGGGAGGTAAAGGGCGTCGCCGGGCTTCACGTCGAAGGCCTTGTACCATTCGTCGAAGTTACGGACGATGCCGTTGATGCGGTAGTGCGCGGGCGAGTGCGGATCGGTGATGAGCTGCTGGCGCACCGATTCCTCGCGGTACTTGCTGCGCCATACTTGCGCCCAGGCCATGAAGAAGCGCTGGTCGCCGGTCAGGCCGTCGATCACCGGAGCTTCCTTGCCGTTCAGCGAGAGCTTGTAGGCGCGGTAGGCGAGGCTGAGGCCGCCGAGATCGCCGATGTTCTCGCCCATGGTCAGCTTGCCGTTCACGCAGGTCTTGCCGTCGTCGAACGGGCAGAAGCTGTTGTACTGGGCTTCCAGCCGGTCCTGGAGCTTCTGGAAGTTGGCCTTGTCGGCCGCGCTCCACCAGTCGCGGAGGTTGCCGGTGCCGTCGGACTTGGCGCCCTGGTCGTCGAAGCCGTGGCCCATTTCGTGGCCGATCACGGCGCCGATGCCGCCATAGTTGACCGCCGGGTCGGCCGAGACGTTGAAGAACGGTGGCTGGAGAATCGCAGCCGGGAACACGATCTCGTTGAAGGGCGGGTTGTAGTAGGCGTTGACCGTCTCGGGCAGCATGAACCATTCGGTCTTGTCGACCGGCTGGCCGATACGCTTCATCTGGTCGTCGTTCTCCCACGAACCGGCAGCAATGGCGTTGCCGAGCGGATCGGTGGCCGAGAAGGTCAGGCCTTCATAGGCCTTGTACTTCGCCGGAGCGCCGATCTTGGGATTGAAAGCATCGAGCTTGGCCTGTGCTTCCTTGCGGGTTTCCGGGCCCATCCAGGCCAGGTCCTTGAGGTTGACCGCCATGGCCTTGCGCAAGTTAGAGACCAGGTCGGTCATCGCCGCCTTGGCTTCGGGCGGATAGTACTTCTCGGCGTAGATCTTGCCGACCAGCTCGCCGGCCATGCCCTCGACCGCTGCCACGCCGCGCTTCCAGCGGGCGCGCTGCTGGGGCTGGCCGCTCATGACCTTGCCGTAGAAGGCGAAAGTGGCATCGTCGATCTCGGTGGGCAGGACCGCGGCGTTGCTGCGCATGAAGTGCGCGGCCAGCCAGGCCTGCCAGGTGGCGACAGGCACATCCGAAACCAGCTTGGCCACAGCGGGAACGCCGCCGCCGAACAGGGTCTGGGCCTTGGCGGGATCGATGCGGGCGGCCTTGAGCTCTTCGGCCGTCGGCGGCATTTCACCGACGAGGACGTAGCCCGCCTTGCCGGCGCCGATCGAATCCATGAACGTGCGCATCAGGCCGGGGGCGCCGAGCGCTTCGAATTCGGCCAGGGTCAGCTTGTTGTAGGTGAGATCGGGGTCGCGGCTGGCGGCGCGGTCCCAGTCGGCCTGCGCGATCATCGTTTCCAGCGCGACCACCGACTTGGCCGCCGTGGCCGCGTCCGCGTAGCCGGCCTTGCCGAGCACGAAGGTCAGATAGTCGGTGTACTTGGCGCGGATGTCCTGCGAGCGCTGGTCGTTCTTCAGGTAGTAGTCGCGGTCGGGCAGGCCGAGGCCGCCGATGCCCACCTGGAAGGCGTTGATGTCGCTCTGCT
Organism: Novosphingobium sp. TCA1; assembly: GCF_009811895.1. Lineage (NCBI taxonomy): Bacteria > Pseudomonadati > Pseudomonadota > Alphaproteobacteria > Sphingomonadales > Sphingomonadaceae > Novosphingobium > Novosphingobium sp. TCA1. The sequence continues at coordinate 171,528 of NZ_BLJH01000005.1, forward strand.
TCTCGTCCGGGCCGACATAGGCGCCAAGCGGCGAGGCGAAACCGGGCGCCGCGAAGATCTTCATGAGATCGGCCGGGGTCTTGGCCGCGAAGATCCGCGCGAGATAGGGCTGTGCCGGGGCGAGGCCCGCCTTGTTGATGGCGTCGACGTCCATGAAGGCCGCATAGGCCGCCTCGACGCGGGCGGCATCGGTGCCGGCGGCGGGCTTGGAGGCGATCAGATCGTCCATGATGGCATGGACGCGCTGTTCGGAAAGATCGCGCAGCGCGGTGAAGGAACCCCAGTTGGTGCGGTCGGCCGGGAGCACGACGGCGGCTTCCCACTTGCCGTTCACGAACTTGTCGAAGTCCGCGCCCGCCTTGGCGGTGGGATCCTGCCACTGTGTCTGGATACCGGACTTGCCCCAGTCCATCTTCGCCGGATCGATCTGCATCGGGTCCGAGGCCGCAGGCGTGGCAGCAGGCGTATCGGCCAGTGCCGGAACGGCGGAGAAGCTGAGTGCGGTAGCGAGCGCTGTCGAAGCGAGCACCCGGCCGAGAATGCGGGTCATGGTCCCACCCTTTCTAATTGCATGACACGAACGGTCTGGCGACGGACCGGAACGGCCCGTCGATGGCAGCGCAACATAATTGCCATATTCGGCAACACCAGCCCTGAAATGTCGTTCGTCGGGTCTGGTCAGGCGTTCGTCGAACGGGAAAAGGCCGCAACAGCATCGGCGTCGAACTGGAGCGAGGCCAGCCGCGCATAGAGCCCGCCCGCCTGGCTGAGGCTCTCATGCGTGCCCTGTTCGGCGATGCGGCCGCCGTCCATCACCACGATCCGATCCGCCTTGCGCACGGTGGCCAGACGGTGCGCGATCACCAGGGTCGTGCGGTTTTCCATCAGGTGTTCCAGCGCATCCTGCACCAGCCGCTCGCTCTCGGCATCGAGCGCGCTGGTCGCTTCGTCCAGCAGCAGGATGGGGGCATCGCGCAGCAGGGCGCGGGCGATGGCGATGCGCTGGCGTTGGCCGCCGGACAGGCGTGCGCCGTCCTCGCCCAGGAACGTGTCGAGCCCTTGCGGCAGTTCGCGCAGGAAACGCTCGGCATTGGCGGCGCGGGCCGCCTGCCAGATCGCCTCGTCGTCCGCCTGCCAGTTGCCGTAGCGCAAGTTGTCACGCGCGGAGGCGGCGAAGAGCACGCCTTCCTGCGGCACCAGCGCGATGCGGCGGCGGATTTCGGCAGGATCGGCGGAGGTGAGCGGCACGCCGTCCACCTTGATGACGCCGCTCTGGGGATCGTAGAAACGCTCGGCCAGCTGGAACAGCGTGGACTTGCCCGCGCCCGAGGGGCCGACGATCGCCACCGTCTCGCCCGGCTCGATCGAGAGGCTGAAATCGTGCAGCGCCGCCAGTTCCGGGCGCGAGGGGTAGCGGAAGGTCACGCGCTCGAACGCCAGCTTGCCGCGTCCCGGCGACGGCAGGACCAGCGGGCGGGCAGGCGCTGTGATCGCCGGATGCTCGCCCAGCAATTCGGCCAGACGGCTCGCCGCGCCCGCGCCGCGCACGAGATCGCCGTAGACTTCGGTAAGCGAGCCGAACGCGCCCGCGACGATTCCCGCCGTCACCACGAAAGCCGCAATCGTGCCGCCGGTGATGCTCCCTTCGGCCACGCCGATCGCGCCGCGCCACATGATGACCGTGATCGAACCGAAGATCAGGAACATGATCACCGCGGTCATCACCGCGCGCAGGGCGATGCGGCGCTTGCCGGTCTCGAACGTACGCTCGACCGTGCCGGAGAAACGCTCCAGCTCGCGGCCTTCCTGGTTGAACGCCTGGACCACGCGCAGGGCGCCGAAGACCTCGCTGGTGGTGGCGCCGATATCGGCCACGCGGTCCTGGCTCTGGCGGGCGACCGCGCGCAGGCGGCGGCCGAAGGCGGCGATTGGCAGGATCACCACCGGGATCGCCACGACCAGGCCCAGCGTCAGGTGCGGCGCCAGCACGAAGAGATAGGCCACGCCGCCCACCGCCATGATCGCATTGCGCAGCGCCACCGAGACCGTGGTGCCCACCACCGTCTCGATGATGGCGGTATCCGCCGTCATGCGCGAGGCGATTTCCTTGGGGCTGTTCTCCTCGAAGAAGCTCGGCGACAGCGTCAGCAAATGGCGCTGCACGCGCAGGCGCACGTCGGCGACCACGCGTTCGCCCAGCCAGGACACGCTGTAGAAGCGCACCGCCGTCGCCACCGAAAGCACGATCACGACGCCCAGCAGCATGATGAACCACCAGCGGATCGCCGAAGGATCGGCACCCTCGGCAAAGCCCTGGTCGACGATCTGGCGGAAACCGTAAGGTATCGCGAGCGTGGAAGTGGCCGTGGTCAGCAGGGCAAGCCCGGCGATCGCCATGCGGCCGGGATAGTTGAACAGTTCGCGCCAGACCATTCCCAGCGCGCCGAGGCTGCGCCGACGGTCGCTTCCGCCCCCGGCAACGCCGTCACCGGTCGCGGCCTCGATAGCGGCGTTCTCGTTCTCGGGCAGACTTGCCTGCCCCGCCTTGGCATCCATGCGCGCCCTTATTCCTGCCTGGAAAGCGCCCGCGAGCGAGCGCTTTGCCGAACGGTCCATCCCGCTCCTGTCGCAGGCGCTCTTATCCTGTCCCCCCGCCCAGGAAAAGACATATGAAAAGCGCCTTTACGATCAGAGTGATCGCTTCGCCTGCCCCGTTCCGGCACCCTTCTATCGGACTTGCCGCATTGCGCCGGCAACGATTCGGTCCCAAATGGGCTGTATAAATTCAGGCTGACTTACAACCAGTGCAGGACGGCGGGGTCGCATTGCCGTTCGGGAGACGCATCTTGCTTTACAATGCCTATGAATTGCAGCGCACCATGCTGAGCGGCGCCGCCGCTTGGGCCTCGGTAGGCGCGGAACTTCTTACCAATCCTGCCCTGCCAATGGGTTACTTCGGCTTCGGGCCGGTCATGGCCTCGGCCCTGGACGTCTTCGCCCATGCCGCCGCGCCGCGCGGAAAGCCCGCCTTCGACATCGACAGCGTGACCCTGGAGGGCAAGACCTACCCGGTGACCGAATCGATCGTGCTGCGCCGCCCCTTCGGCGATCTGCTGCGATTCGACCATCCCGGCCTGCCCAAGGATGCGCCCAAGCTGCTGATCGTCGCGCCGATGAGCGGCCACTTCGCCACGCTCCTGCGCGGGACCGTCGCCCGCATGGTGGAAAGCTGCGAGGTCTACATTACCGACTGGGCGGACGCCAAGCTGGTTCCGGCCGAGGCGGGCCGCTTCGATCTGGACGATTATATCGACTATGTGATCGGCTTCCTGGAACACATCGGCCCCGGCGCGCACATGCTGGCGGTGTGCCAGCCCTCGGTCCCGGCCTTCGCCGCCGCCGCGATCCTGGGCAAGCAGAAGCATCCCTGCCGCCCGGCCACGCTCACCATGATGGGCGGCCCGGTCGACACCCGCGAGGCGCCCACCAGCGTCAACGACGTGGCCATGCAGCAGCCGCTCTCCTGGTTCGAGAACAACGTCATCGCCACGGTGCCGCTGAGCTACCCCGGCGCCGGGCGCAAGGTCTATCCCGGCTTCCTGCAGCTTGCGGGATTCATGGCGATGAACCTCGGCAACCACATGATGAGCCACTACGGCATGTTCAAGCACCTCGTCGAAGGCGACGGAGAGGGCGCGGCGGCCACCAAGGCCTTCTACGACGAGTACCGCTCGGTCTGCGACATGACGGCGGACTACTATCTCCAGACCATCGAGCATGTCTTCCAGAAGCACTCGCTGCCCAAGGGCGAATTCGTCCATCGCGGCGAGCGCATCGATCCGGCGGCGATCCGCGATACCGCGCTGCTGGCCGTGGAGGGCGAGCGTGACGATATCTCCGGGATCGGCCAGACCAAGGCCGCGCTCAAGCTGGCCACCCGCCTGCCCGACAGCAGCAAGAAGTATCTGCTCGCGGAAAACGTGGGGCATTACGGTATCTTCAACGGCAGCAAGTGGCGCACCCGCATCGCGCCGGTGCTGGAGGACTGGATCCGCCAGCACGCCCGCAAACCGGCGGAAGTTTCTACCTGACCGCCTAAGGAAGCCTTGCAGGACGGAGAGCAACGCCTCTTCGTCCCGCCAAGCGCCCGACTCGCGTTGGGCGCCCTGCCATCGGCCAGCCGGTTAACCTTTGCGGCGACCTGCTGCGAAGGCGGGAACCGATCGGCGATGGCACTGGAAAGTTCCCCGCGTTTAGGTTAACTTACCGGTATGGAACAGACGTTGGGTCGGCGTGCTGTCCTCATGGGCGGACTGGCGGCGGGCGCAAGCCTCGCATTGCCTGCGCGCGTGCTGGCAGCGGATAATCAGGTGGGAACGGGCACGGGACAGATCGGTCCTGCGGGGTCGGGGCAGCTTGGCTCAAGTGGGGCTGGCCTGAGCGGAACGCCCGGCTATGCGGTGCCCAGTGCCCTCACCCCTTACCAGCGCCGCATCCTCGGCGTGGCGCAGCAGCAGGTGCAGCGGCTGGGTTCGCAGATCTGGCGCACCGACCTCGTCGGCATTGCCGACTTCGCGCAGCCTTCGTGGAAGCCGCGCCTTCACTTCGCCAATATCGAGGCCGGCACCGTGCGCTCGTTCCTGCTGGCCCACGGCCGCGGCTCGGACCCGATGCACAGCGGCTGGCTGCAAAGCTTTTCCAACCTGCCCGGCTCGGAAGCCACCTCGCGCGGGGCCTTCCTTACGTGCGAGTGGTATTCCGGCAAGTACGGCACCTCGATCCGCCTCAAGGGCCTGGACAACGACAATTCCATGGCACTCGAACGGGCGATCGTCATGCATCCGGCCTGGTACGTCGATGCTGCGATGATCGAGAAATGGGGCAAGCTCGGCCGCAGCGAAGGCTGCTTCGCCATGAGCAATACCGATTTCAACGAAGCGCTCTGGCACCTGTCGGGCGGACGCCTGCTCTTCGCGGACCGCATCGGGGAATATTGAATCCCGTTCATCACGGCATGCCGGATTCAGCCGTACCGAAGTCTTCGCCACCGCGTTAGACACCCTTGAATGAGGGTGTTACCAACGGTCATGAACGGAAATCTCGCGGAATTCAGGAAGGACGCGCCCACCGATGCGCGGCAGGTGCGTTCGCGCAAGGTGCTGAACGCCGCCATGCTCGCGCTGCTGGAGGAAAAGTCCTTCGACCAGATCACCATCCGCGAAATTTCCGCGCGGGCGGGAACGGGCTATGCCACGTTCTTTCGTCACTACCCCACCAAGGAAGCCCTGCTGGCAGATGTGGCCTCGGAAGAGATCGCCGGATTGCTGGCACTCTCCATTCCCATCCTCCACGCCTCCAGCAGCTACGAATCCACCTTGGCGCTCTGCACGTATGTCGGGGAACACAAAGCGCTGTGGTCGGCCCTGCTCGGCGGCGGCGCGGCGGCGATCGTCCGTGAGGAGTTCATCCGCCAAGCGCGCGGGTTGATCGAGGACGTCACCCACCCTGCCGACTGGCTGCCGCAGGACCTCGGCGTGGTTCACGGCACCGGATCCACCATCGACATCCTCGCCTGGTGGCTCACCAAGGGCCGGGACCAGAGCGCCGAGGACGTCGCCCGCATCCTGCACCGCCTGGTCATCGCCCCGCTTGTCGGCGATCATGTGGATGCCTTGCCGCGATCATGACCGCCTCAATGTCTACCGGCCAACTCGAAAATGCCGACTGGCCGCTGTTCGGCTGGGTCGACGATATTCGCGCACCGCTGGCGCAGGCGCTGCATCTCGGGCGCCCGGTCGCGCTCGCCACGCTCTACAAGGTCGAAGGCAGCGCGCCGCGCGGACCAGGCGCGCAGATGCTCTTTGTCGAACAGGGCCAAAATGCGCCCGAGATCACCGCCAGCGGCTACTTTTCCGGCGACTGCATCGAGGGCGACGTCGCCAGCCATGCCGCCATGGTGCTGGCGGACGGAGAGCCGCGCCGCCTCCATTACGGGGCGGGAAGCCCCTGGATCGACATTCGCCTGCGCTGCGGCGGCGCCTTGCATGTCCTGGTCGAACGGGTGGCGGCGGGCAGCACGGCGGCAGCCGACCTGCTCCGTCATGCAGAGGCCCGCCGATCGTGCCGCTGGCACAGCGACGGCATCGCGCAGAAAGTGACCGCCGACCACGGCCCGCTGCTCGATCTTGCCGAGGAACCCTTTTCGCTCATCCGCCGCCACGATCCGCCGCGCCGCCTGATCGTTTCCGGCGGCGATCCGGGCGCGCTGGCTGCAGCGCAGCTTGCGGCCATGGCACAGTTCGAGACGATCCTGCTGCGCCCGGACGGCCCGGTGGAGCCGCCGCCCTTCCCGGTATCGCGCTATATGCGCGCCGATCCCCGGACGGCGCTGGAGGAACTCGGAGTGGACCGCTGGACGGCCTATCTCGGCGCCACCCATGAAGACCACCACGATCTCGGCGGCTGCCTGGCGGCGCTGCGGGGCGGGGCGGGCTATGTCGGCATGATCGGCGCGAAATCGCGCGCCGCGGCGCGGATCGGTGCGCTCGAGGCAGCAGGCGCGACGGCGGAGGAACTGGCCCGGCTCAACCTTTCGCCCGGGGTCACCGGACTGGGCAAGGCGCCCTGGGAAGTGGCCACCGGGATCATCGCCGAGATCATGCAGGCGCTGAACCCGGCGCGCGAACGGGCGTGAGCGGCGCGCAGAACCTCGCGGCGCTGGTCCTTGCCGCAGGTGCATCGCGCCGCTTCGGCGGCGACAAGCTTTCCGCCCTGCTGGATGGCGACCCCCTGCTGTTCCATGCCATCCGCGCCGCCCGCGCCGCACCGGTTTCGCGCGTGCTGGTCGTGGCGCGGGCTGGCCTCGACTGCGGAAGGTGGGAAGGCGCTCCCCCGGTGGAGGTGCTGCCTCTGGAAAGCCACGCGCTGTCCGAATCGCTCAAGGCCGGGATCGCCGCACTGCACGACATGGACGGCGTCTTCGTCTTTCTGGGCGACATGCCCAGCGTACCCCACCGGATCGCGGCCGGCCTTGCTGCCGGGATCGGGCAAGGCAGCGCCGCCCTGCCCCGTAACGGCGGAAAGCCGGGGCATCCAGTGCTGCTTTCCGCGCGGCTCTTTCCCGAAATCGCCACGCTCACCGGCGATGAAGGCGCAGGCCGCCTGCTGCGCGGCCGGAGCGACGTGGTCTTCGTCGAAAGCGACGATCCGGCGATCCATCTCGACATCGATCGCCCGGAGGATCTCTCGGCGCTCGGGAATGCGCGCGCGCCGTCGTCCCGGACCTGATCCGGGACGACGGAGAATCGATACCCGCCTCAGGCGCTTCCGGTCTGGCTCGACAGCAAGGCGGGATCGATGCCTTCCGCCCGCCAGGTCGCGGTCCAGCGATCCTCTACCGCGGTATCGAACAGGATTTCCGGGTGCGGATCCGCCGCGTACCAGCCGTGCTGGCGCATTTCGCCCTCCAGCTGCCCCGGCGCCCAGCCCGCATAGCCCAGCGACATCAGCCAGCGCTCCGGCCCGCGCCCCTCGGCAATGGCGCGCAGCACGTCCATCGAGGCGGAAAGCGCGCAGAGCGGATGGACCGCAATCGTGTCGCTGCCGCCCCAGTCGGTGGAATGGAGGATGAAGCCCCGGCCCGGCTCGACCGGCCCGCCTTCATGGACTTCACAGTCCGGCGCGACGCCGGGGTCGATGCCCAGTTCCTCAAGGATTTCGTGAAAACGCACGCCTTCGCGCAACCGGCCGATGCCGATGCCCAAGGCTCCGTTCTCGTCATGGACGCAAAGGACGCTCACGCTGTGGTCGAAACGGGAATCGAACATGCCCGGCATCGCCAGGAGAAGCCGCCCGGATAAGTATTGTTTCTCGGTCACATCGCGAATGTAAGAGGCTGGTCGGCAATTGCACAGTGGGCATTTGCGGTGGAGTCTTTGTTGAGTGCGCCTTCGACATCCGTCGAAGGCTTGCGGCACCGGCCCACGCCCCCACCCGACCTCCCACTCAGCGTATCCTAGATGGGAGGTCAGGTGGGGGCGCCTGAAAGACTTAGGGGCCGGTGCCGCCAAAATCCGCCCGCGGCGGATTTTCAAACAATCTCCTTTCACCGGGGACGGCACGCCGCTTGCGCTTCCCCGCAGCCGCGCCCCGTTCTATGTCCCGCCACCAAGCAAGAAGGGAAATCGCGAGTGAGCCTGCTGTTCGAACTGCCCGAAGTGCCCGCCGTCCCCGTACTTGGCCCCGTGCTGGGCGAAGAAGCCCGCTACGGCGTGCGCCGCATCTTCTGCGTCGGGCGCAACTACGCCGCCCATGCCCGCGAACTGGGCAATGCGGTCGACCGCGAAGCGCCGATCTGGTTCACCAAGGCACCCGCCGCGCTCTGCCACTCGGGCGAGACGATCGCCTATCCTCCCGCCACGCAGGACTGCCACTACGAGATGGAACTCGTCGTCGCCCTGGGCGGCCACGGCTTCGAAATCGCACCGGAGCAGGCGATGGACCTGGTCTACGGCTATGCCTGCGGCCTCGACATGACCCGCCGCGACCTCCAGAACGCCGCCAAGGCCAAGGGCTATCCCTGGGACATGGGCAAGGACTTCGAGAACGGCGCCGTGATCGGGCCGATCACCCGCGCCGAAGTATTCGGGCAACCGAATGAACAGCGCATCACCCTCGCGAAGAACGGCGAGACGAAGCAGGATGCACCGCTCTCCGAGATGATCTGGAGCCTGCCCGAACTGATCGCGGACCTTTCCCGCATGTATCACCTCGCGCCCGGCGACCTCATCTATACCGGCACGCCTGCGGGCGTCGGCCCGGTGGCGCCCGGCGACCGGCTGGAAGGCCGCGTCGAAGGGCTGGAACCCGTCGTGCTCACCATCGATCCGGCCTGACGTACCGACCTGACATGACAGCATCCACCTTCCGTTTCGCATGGCTGGCGGGCTGTGCCGCGCTTTCGGCTTCCCCCGCACTGGCAGAGGAAGCCGCCGAGCCGGCCGGCGCGATCATCGTTACCGGCCACGGCCTGGAATCCGGCCCCGCCACTCCGGCCTACGATGTCCAGACCATCGAGCGGGACGCGGTGATCGCCAGCGCTTCCGGGCGGATCGAGGATGTGCTGGGCTCCGTCGCCGGTTTCTCGCAGTTCCGCCGCTCGGACAGCCGCTCCGCCAATCCTTCCTCGCAAGGCGCGACCCTGCGCGCGCTCGGCGGCAATGCATCGAGCCGCACGCTGGTGCTGCTAGACGGGGTGCCGGTGGCGAACCCGTTCTTCGGCTATATCCCCTATAGCGCCATCGCGCCCGAGCGGCTCTCCTCCATCCGGGTGACGCGCGGCGGCGGTTCGGGCGCGTTCGGATCGGGCGCGGTGGCGGGCACCATCGAGATGACCAGCGCCGGGCCGGACCAGATCGGCGCCCTGCAAGGCAGCGCCCTCGTCAACGACCGGGGCGAAACGCAGGCCTCGGCCACGGTCGCCCCGAAGCTGGGCGCGGGCTTCCTCGTCGCCAGCGTGCAATGGGACCGGGGCGAAGGCTTCTGGACGACACCCCGGGACCAGCGCGTTCCCGCGTCTGCCCGCGCCGCCTATGACAGCTGGTCCGCCTCGCTGCGCGCCGTCGCGCCGCTGAACGAGACCGTGGAACTCCAGGCCTCCGCTCTTGCATATAACGATCAGCGCACCTTGCGCTTCAAGGGCGCGGATTCGACCTCGGAGGGCCAGCAGGCCTCGCTGCGGCTGGTCGGCCGGGGCCAGTGGCAGTTCGACGTGCTCGGCTATGTGCAGGCGCAGGACTTCTCGAACGTGGTCATCAGTTCGAGCACCTACAGGAAGACGCTCGACCAGCACCGCACCCCGACCACCGCGATCGGCGGCAAGGCCGAACTGCGCCCGCCGATTGGCGAGGATCATGTCCTGCGGATCGGCACCGACTTGCGCCTGAGCGAGGGACGCCTGCTCGAACTGCCCTACAACGCGGGCGGCGCCTTTACCGCCGTGCGCCGTGCAGGCGGCAACCAGTCCGACCTCGGCTTCTATGTCGAGGACGACTGGACCCTGGGCAATCTCGTGCTCACCGCCGGTGGCCGCGCGGACCGCTGGACGATCCGTAACGGCTTCTACCGCTCGGTCAGTCCGACAGGCGCGGTGACGCAGGACGATGCCTATGCGAACCGCTCGGGCTGGATGGGCAACGGGCGCGCCGGGCTGGTCTGGCACGCGGGCAAGGCGGTAAGCCTGCGCGCCGCCGCCTATACCGGCATGCGCCTGCCCACGCTCAACGAACTCTACCGCCCCTTCGTGGTCTTCCCGGTCACCACCGAGGCCAACCCGAACCTCAAGCCGGAGCGTCTGCGCGGCTACGAGGCCGGGATCGACCTCCACCCGCTGGAGGCGCTGACCCTCTCCCTCACCGCTTTCGACAATAAGGTGAAGGACGCCGTCGCCAATGTGACGCTGAACGGCACGACGCGCGAGCGCCAGAACGTGAAGGCCATCCGCGCGCGCGGGCTGGAGGCGGCCGCCGCGCTCGATCTCGGCAAAGTCCGCTTCGACGGCTCGCTCGCCTGGACCGACGCCAAGGTTCGCGCCGACGATCCCGATCTCGACGATTCGCGCCCCTCGCAGACGCCGAAGTTCGCGGCCAGCGGCACGCTCGCCTGGCTCCCGGCGGAAGGCTGGCGTTTTGCGGCGACACTGCGCCACGTCGGCGCCCAGTACGAGGATGATCTCCAGACTTACGTGCTCCCCGCCGCGACGACGCTCGACGGCTATGTGCAGGTTCCGGTGTCGGATGCCTTCTCGCTGGTGCTGCGCGCGGAGAACCTGACCGACGAGAATATCGTCACCCGCAACCAGGACGGCTCGATCGATCTCGGCACGCCGCGCACCTTCTGGGCAGGTATCCGGGTGGCCCTGCGCTGATGCCCGGCATTCCAGAGAACAACGTCTCAGAGAACGGCGGGCCGTGCATCAGCACCGCCCCGTCGCAGGGCGCATACTGGCGCGGCGGCGCCTGCGCGCATATGGAGGCCGGATGCCGCGCCTGACCGTCAACGATCATCCGGTCGAAATCGCCATGGATCCGCAGATTCCCCTGCTCTGGGCGCTGCGTGACGGGGCGAATCTCACCGGAACCAAGTATGGTTGCGGCGTGGGAGACTGCGGCGCCTGCACCGTGCTCGTAGACGGCGCCGCGCTGCGTGCCTGCCTCGTCACCCTGGGCGAATGCGAAGGCCGCTTCGTCACCACGATCGAGGGGCTTTCGGCCGACCGCTCGCATCCGATGCAGCAGGCCATGGTCGCCGAACAGGCGATCCAGTGCGGCTTCTGCACGCCCGGCATCGTCATCGGCGGCGCCGCGCTGCTCGCCCGCAATGCCGATCCCAGCGAGGCGGAGATTCGCGATGCAATCCCCAACCTCTGCCGCTGCGGGGTCTATCCGCGCCTGATCGCCGCCGTGCAGCGCGCCGGGAAAGTCATGCGCCGCGAGGAAACAATCAGCGCCGCCCCGGCCCCCGGCATCGCCCCGCGCGACGCCGCCCGCAAGGTGCCCGCGCTTGCTCCCCTGAAAACGACATCATCCGAACGACAGGAGAAACGCCCGTGAAGGCGACCATCTGGCACAACCCGAAATGCGGCACTTCGCGCAAGACGCTGGCGATCCTTGAGGAAACGCCCGGCCTGGATGTCGAAGTGATCGAATATCTCAAGACCCCGCCATCGGCCGAAAAGCTGGCCCAGCTCTACCGCGATGCCGGCATCACCCCGCAGCAGGGCCTGCGCCTTCGCGGCACCGACGCCGCCGAGCGCGGCTTGCCGGAAGCGGACGACGCTGCGGTTCTGGCCGCCATGGCCGCGGAGCCTGCGCTGATCGAACGCCCCCTCGTGGAAACCGAAAAGGGCGCCAGGCTTTGTCGTCCTCAGGAAAAGGTCCACGAGATTCTGTAATCTCCACGTAACATAGGGTCGACGCTTGCTTGCATTGTCGGCCCCGATCTGTCACCGAATCGCCCTTCGCCGGACGACAACAAAAGCGAGAGCTTCCTCCAGCATGACCAGTACCGAGCTTGCCCGAGAGGCGCTGCCCCAGCGGATCAAGCGGAAGATCAAACACAGCCTTGGACCCTGGGGCGTGTTCATCGAAGGCTTCCTGCGCAATCCCGTGATGGTCGGTTCGATCGTTCCGTCCTCGCGCTTCACGATCAACCGCATGCTTGGCCCCGTAGACTGGGCCAACTGCAAGCTCTTCGTGGAATACGGCCCCGGAGTCGGCACGTTCTGCCGCCCGGTGCTCGACCGCCTGGGCCGCGACGGCCAGCTGATCGTGATCGACACGAACCCGCTGTTCATCGACTACCTGCGCCGCACGATCACCGACAGCCGCTTCATCGCGGTGCTCGGCTCGGCTGCCGATGTAGAGGACATCGTGCGCGCGCACGGCCATGAAAAGGCGGACTACGTGCTGTCCGGCCTGCCCTTCTCGACCCTGCCCGACGGCGTCGGCCCGGCCATCGCCTCGGCCACCTACCGCGTCATCCGCAAGGGCGGCGCCTTCCTGGTCTACCAGTTCACGCCCAAGGCGCGCGAATTCATGGCCCGCCACTTCAAGCGGATCGACAACGGCATGGAAGCCATCAACGTCCCGCCCTGCTTCCTGTTCTGGGGTTGGAAGGACGAAGATTGAGGTTTTGGCCCGCAAGGACGTTTCCCTGCGGCACCCGACAAAACAAAAAGGCCGGTGCGATGAGCACCGGCCTTTTTGTTATTCCCCTCACTCGAAGGTCTGTGCGGCGCGTTCGTCGCCCGGCCCGGCGAGCTGGCGGTGGACCTGCGCGATCACAGCCACGAAATAGAGCGCCATGATTGTCGCCATGATCGATTCGACCACGGCCGCCACTACCTTCACCACTTCGGCAGGCGCCAGCAGCGTGACCGGCAGGGTCAGGATATTGCCGAAGATCATCAGCACCACCATGGCCAGCCCCAGCAGGGCGTAGAACCCCAGCAGGCGCGCGGTGTTGCCCTTGGTCAGCGTCCACGACCGGCCGAGCGCCAGGATCGGGTTGAGCGTCTTCTCCACCGCGACCACGGGCGCCGTCACCGAAAAGCGCACGAAGACCGCCACCGCGAAGACCAGCGCAACGGCAATGCCGATCGCCGCCCCCATATTGCCGCCTACCGCACCGAGCACGCCCGCCACGACCAGAACCGCCGCGCCCAGCCCCATGCCAAGCAGGATCTGCGCGACGAGATAGGGCAGCAGGCCCTTCACGCCCGCGCGGATTGCCTCGCCCACGGTCGGGCGGCGGTCGCTGTCAAGCAGGCAGAGCAGCGAAAGCGTGCCGAGCGCCTGGAACAGCGCGATGGGAATCATCACCGGCAGGATCGAGCTGTAGTAGGCCTTGACCGCCGCCATGACCTGCTGCTCGTTCATGCCCGTGCCCATTTCCGGCTGCGGAAAGAAGATCGCGAAGACGAGCTGCGGCAACAGGAAGAACACGCCCGCCAATGACAGGACAACCTCCCGATTCGCGGAAACCGCTTGGGATGCCTGGGTCCAGGCCCTGTTGCTGTCGAACTTCATAACTGCTCCTGATGCCGCCATATCGGCTCCGGCGTTTCAAAGACACTTGATAACCGCAGGGAATGACGCCACGCAACGCGGCATGACTCTTCCTTCCACGCTTCCCGGTGATATCGAACTGCGCATCAGCGCCGAGCCCGTACCCTACCGCGCCGCGCTGGAGGAAATGACCGAGCGCAATGCGCAGATCGCCGCTGGAGAAGCGCGCGAGCTGATCTGGCTGCTCGAACACCCGCCCGTCTATACCGCCGGCACCAGCGCCGACCTTGCCGAACTGCTCGACCCGCGCTTCGAAGTGGTCGAGGCGGGACGCGGCGGGCGCTATACCTATCACGGCCCCGGCCAGCGCGTCGCCTATGTCCTGCTGGACCTGCGCAAGCGCGCCCGCGACGCGCGCGGCTTCGTCCATGGCCTCGAAGGCTGGGTGATCGACACGCTCACCGACTTCGGCGTCGAGAGCTTCCGCAGCGAGGGCCGCATCGGCATCTGGACGAAGGATATCGACGGGGGCGAGGCCAAGATCGGCGCGATCGGCGTGCGCATCCGCAAATGGGTGACGATGCACGGTTTCGCGGTCAATATCCGCCCGGACCTGTCGCATTTCACCGGCATCGTGCCTTGCGGGATCGAGGAATTCGGCGTGACCAGCCTCTCGCGCCTCGGACAGGACGTGGACTTCGCCACCTGGGACGAAGCGCTGATCGCCCGCGCCCCCGCCTTCCTTGCCGCGCTCGATCGCCCCTGCCCCCCGGAGAAGCCTGCATGACCCCGCCCCGGACCGCCTCCCCGAAGCTGGCCCTACTGGCGGCTTGCGCCTGCCTCGCGCTCGGCGCCTGCAAGAAAGAGGAAAGCCCCTCCCAGCAGGCTGCGGCAGGGGCGAAGATCCTGCCGCGCTCGGTCGGGGACGACATGCTGCCTTACGACACGGTGCGCTCGCAGTCGCCGCTGGCCGCGCCCGAGGCCGCCATGCGCAGTTCTGGCGCCCCGCGCGCTGCCGCCAGCGAAGCGGCAGCCCCCGAAGACAGCGCCGCTGATGCGGCTGCGGCCGCAGCCGCCGATGTGGAAGCCGCGGCCGCAAGGCCTGTTCAGTAAGTAACCGAAACGATCAGGCGCTCATTACAGCGCCTTTTCGTAGACGGCGTATTCGCGGTTCACCTTGCTGTCGATGGCGCCCGCGATGGCGACCATGCCCTGGTTGTCGTCCAGGACCCAGCCGATCTCGGCGCGCTTCGCCCCGAACTTGGCGGTGGCGGAGCGGCGGATGTACTCGATCATCATGAAGGCCAGCTGGCTGGCCAAACGCGAGGACTGGAGCTTCTTGCGCACGCCCATCAGCGGCACGCGCATATCTGCCGGGTTGGGTTTGCGCAGCCAAAGCAGCAGCCTGATCAGGCCGAAGATGCCCGGCTTGCCCTTGGGTCCGTTGAAGCGCTTCTGCGCCTGGTTGAGGTCCGGCCAGGTCATCATGAAGGCCACCGGCTCGCCTTCGTATTCGGCGATTCGGATCAGGCTGGGATGGACCAGCGGCTTCAGCGCCTTGCCGGTATATTCGATTTCCTTCTCGGTGAAGGGCACGAAGCCCCAGTTGTCCGACCAGGCATCGTTGAGGATATCACAGATCAATGCCGCTTCCTCGTCGAAGCGCTTGGGATCCACTTCGCGGATGCGGATCTTGGCGTTCTTCTCGCCCGAGGCGACGATGCGCTGCACAAGCGGTGGGAACTGCTTCGACACGTCTAGATCGTAAGTGTAGAGCGTCTTCACCCGCTCGTAACCGGCACCCTCGATCCAGGGACGATAAGCCGAATCGTGATGCGCCATCATGACCATGGGCGCGTGATCGTGCCCAAGCACCTGCAGGCCCGGCTCTTCCCAGACCGACAGGTTCATCGGCGCCAGAACGCGGGTCATGCCCTCTTCGCGCAGCCACTGTTCGGCAGCGGCGATCAGCGCGCGGGCCGCTTCCTCGTCCTCGGCCTCGATCGCGCCCCAGTTGCCGGTCCCGGGACCCATGCCCTGCTCCGGCGGCTGTTTCAGCGCCAGTTCATCGATATGCGCCGATATGCGCCCGACGACTTCATCGCCCCGCTTTGCCAGGAAAAGCTGGCCGTGGGCATGGTCCCAGAACGGATTCTTGCCGGGCGTGAACTTGGAAATCTCTTCCGAGCGCAGATTGGGCACCCAGTTTTGATCTGTCGCATTGTGCCGATAAGCGTAATCGACAAAGGCAAGCCTGTCAGCCTTGCTGGAAACGGGTGTGATGACTAGTTCGGCTTTGGCCACGATCCTGCCTTTGTTCCGCCTTATGGGAATTGCTTGGATCGCGACCTGCGGTCGGTCCCGGCACCTTGTCAAGCGGGACCGCAGGCAAGGCCGCCCGCAAAACACGCATCGGGCCGTTTATGCCCGGAGACTTTGGACTAGAATAGTATGATTGCCCAGGAAGCCATCGATCGGTCGCCGCAGACGGCGCGTGAAACGCCGCTTTCGCGCGAAGCCGCCCGCCCGCGTTCGTCGGAAATCCCCGACGACAAGGCGATGCTGCGCGCCGCCGTCGAACTGACGCGCGACATTTCAGAGGCCCGGCCCGGAATCTACTGGCCCGACATGCTGGTCTCGGCGGTGATCGGCTACGGCGCGCTTGCCGCCGCGATCCTGGTGGAGAACAGCTGGGCCATGGTCGCCTTCGGCCTGCTTTCGGCGCTGGCGCTCTACCGCGCGCTGCTGTTCATCCACGAACTGACCCATATCCACCGCGATGCCCTGCCCGGTTTCCGCTTCGCGTGGAACCTGCTGGTCGGCATCCCGATGCTGATCCCCTCGCTGATGTACGAGGGCGTCCATACGATCCACCACACGCGCACCCGTTACGGCACGGTCGAGGATCCCGAATACCTGCCGCTCGCGCTGATGAAGCCCTGGAGCCTGCCGGTCTTCGCGCTCACCGCGATCCTGCTGCCGGTGGCCCTGCTGATCCGTTCGGCCGTGCTGGTGCCGCTGGGCGCGGTGATCCCGCCGCTGCGCAAGCTGGTCTGGGGCCGCGCCTCGGCCCTTGCCATCAACCCGCAGTTCACCCGCCGCCCGCCCGAGGGCAAGTTCGCGCGCATGGTGTTCTGGCAGGAAGTGGGCTGCTCGGTCTGGGCCATCGCCGTCCTCGCCGCCAGCTATGCCTATGGCTGGCGCCCGCTGCTGATCGCGCTCTGCGTCGTCTCGCTGACCGCGTTCCTCAACCAGGTCCGCACGCTCGTGGCCCATCTCTGGGAAAACGACGGAGACGCCATGACGGTGACCGCGCAGTACCTCGATTCGGTGAACGTGCCCCCGCCGGCCAAGTTCTCGGAACTCTGGGCCCCGGTCGGCCTGCGCTATCACGCACTGCACCACCTGCTGCCCTCGATGCCCTATCACTCGCTGGCGGAGGCGCACCGCCGCCTGGCCGCAGAGTTCGGATCGGGATCGACTTATGCGAAGGCGAACTATCCGGGCCTCATGCCGCTGCTCGGCCGCCTTGCCCGGAGCACCATGGGTTCACATTGAGCCCATACCTCCGAAACGAAAAAGCCCCGCCATTTCGCGGGGCTTTTTTTTATTCCTCGGTGCGGATCAGCACCGTCTCGCCGATCAGGGCGAACAGCACGAAAGGCGCCCAGGCCGCGATCAGGGGCGGATATCCGCCGAAGTTCCCCATCGCCAATGCCGCATTGTCGAGCACGAAATAGGCAAAGCCAAGCGCCATGCCGATGATGGCACGGATCAGGAGCTGGCCGGAACGCGCCAGACCGAAGGCGGCAACCGCCCCCAGCAGCGGCATGAGCACCGAGGAGAACGGGCCGGACAGCTTGTGCCACCAGGCCGCCTCAAGCTCGCTGGTGCGACGCCCCGCCACTTTCATGGCCTCGATCGAGGAGGACAGCTGGACCAGGTCTTCCGAATCGGCATCGACCTTGGAGATCATGATCTTTTCGGGCGTGATGCCGGGAGCGAGCACGGTCGCGCCGAGCGTGGTGGTGGTCGTGGTCGCCACGTCGAACCGGGTCGGGCTCTCGAACCGCCAGCCGGGATTGGCGAAAGCCGCGCGATCGGTGCGATACTGCTCGGTGATCATGCCGTCGGCGTTGCGGCGATAGAAGGTCACGCCGTGCAGAACCATGCGCGCGCCCTGCCCTTCGAGGCTGGAGGCCATCAGCAGGTCGCGTCCGTCGGCCAGGTAGAGGTTCGCCTTGACGCCGGGATCCTTCGGGATCGGCCCGTATTTCACCGCCTGCCAGGCATTCAGCGTCGCGGTGGAGCGGGTGACGACCCTCTCGTTGAAGCCCAGGCTGACCAGCGAAATGATCAGCGCGGTCAGGATCAGCGGCGCCAGCACCTGATGCGCGGAAAGCCCGGAGGCCTTCATCGAGATGACCTCGCTGTTCTGGTTCAGCGTCGCCAGGGTGATGATCGTCGCTAGTAGCACCGAATAGGGCAGGAACCGCGCGATCAGCTGCGGCACGCGCAAGGTCACGTAGTAGAGCAGCTGTTCCTGGCCATTGCCGGGAAAGGCCAGGATGTCGCCGCTCTCACCCAGCAGGTCCAGCATCTGGAGCACCAGCACCAGCATGAACAGCACGGCCAGGATGCGCGTGAAGAACAGGCGCGCAAGATACAGGGTCAGCGTGCGCGAGGGGAAGAATTCCATCTGCATCTCAGGAAGCGTCCGCTGGTTCTGGCATGATCGGGCCGCGCTTGCTGCGCTTCAGCAGCGACTTGAGCCGCTTGACGATGATCTCGGCGCCCTTCTCGAGCCAGCCGATCGCCTGGCCGCCCGGAACGTAGGCGACTCGCCAGTACATCCACAGGATCAGCGCGGCGAAGACGAAGAACGGGCCCCAGAGACCGAGGATCGGGTTCATCTTGCCCAGCGAGGCCACATCCGCCGCGTACTGGTTCACCTTGTGATAGGCCACGACCATGACGATGGAGACGAACAGGCCCAGCGCGGATGTGGAGCGCTTGGGCGGGATCGCCAGCGCCACCGCCAGCAGGGGCAGCAACAGCATCATGATCACTTCGACCATGCGATAATTGAAGTTCGCCTGGCTGGATATCCGCTCTTCCTTGGGCAGATCCTTGTTCCAGCCCAGCTTGGCGAGTTCCGGCAACAGGTATTCACGCTCCGAACCACCACGCTTGCGGAATTTCTCGATCTGCGGAAGATCGATCGGCAGGTCATGCCGCGTGAAGGACAGGACGCGCGGTTCCTTGCCCGGCATGTCCTGGATGATCTGCCCTTGGTCCAGCCGCAGGATGATCGTGTCCGGCGCGCCCTTCAGCGCCAGGAACTGGCCTTCGCGGGCGGAGATGGACAGGACCTGCCCTTTCTCGTTGGCGACGCGCGCAAAGATGCCGATCAGGCGGCGGCCGTTGTCGCGGCTTTCATCCACGCGCAGCGCGATCCGGTCCTTGAGCGCATTGAACTCGCCCACCTTGATCGAGGCGCCGAGCGCGCCCGATTTCAGCTCGTAGTTCAGTTCCTCGTAGTAGTAGCGGGCCAGCGGCTGGAGATAGCCGACGATCGCGAAATTCAGCGCCGCCAGCAGCAGCGCCAGAATGTAGGGCACCCGCAAAAGCCGCGTATAGCTGAGGCCCACCGCCCGCATGACGTCCAGTTCGCTGGACGTCGCCAGCTTGCGGAAGGCCAGCAGGATGCCCAGCATCAGCCCGAGCGGGATCGCGAGGCTGGCATATTCGGGCAGCAGGTTGGCCAGCATCTTGAAGACGACGCCGATCGGACCGCCTTCGGTGGCGACGAAATCGAACAGGCGCAGCATCTTGTCGAGCACGAGCAGCGACGCCGCGAGCACGAAGATGCCGAGCATCGGCATCAGCACGAGGCGAAAGATGTAGCGATCTATGGCGCTGAGGAATTTCACGCTGAAAGTTTCACCGGGGGCGTCGTCATAAAACCGTGCACCCCAAGCCCTTAACGGCTTGGCGCCAAGGGGCAAAGCGAATTGTCTCGCCGGGTTCCGCCTTCCCCACAAGTCATCCCCGGCAAAACGACCAGCCGGAGCGGGGCAGCGGTGAGACGTGAGGCGGGCACAAAGACCGATCGATGCCGGAAATCCCGGATTTAACCCAAGGTTTCACGCCATGTCGCTGTTACATGGGCGCTCCGGCGATTGCATTTCCCCTGCGGAGCGCGTCATGGCGCGGGCAAGTCGCAAAGGCGCCGGGCAACGATCCGGCGCCGCCCCCCCGAAAGATCGTCCCCGTGCAACAACCCGAAGCGCAGGCGCTGATCGCTGCCTGCCTCAATCTCGTCGATTTCGCGGATCCCCTCGTCGAAAGGGAACTTCTTGCTTTCGCCCGCCGTGCCCGCACCGCCTCGCGCGGCGAAGCGGCCACGGTCGTCCGCGAGGCCGTGATCATCCTGGGCCGCTGGGGCCGCGTGGCCGCTCCCGCTTGCTGGGCCGAACGCGAAGAGCGTGCCGCACGGCTGCTGGGCGATGGAATTTGCGGAAGGGCGGCAGTGACCTTGTTGCCGCAGGGCATGTCCTATGAAGTGGAAACCTTGAGCCCGCTGCACGACTGGGCAGGCATCTCGGTATCGGAGCTGGAGATCACCGCAGAAGCGACCGCGCATTCCGTGGCCGCAGCCGTGATCGCGGCGCTGTTCCAGGCGATCGCGAAGGCATTCCGCCAGGCAGCCGAAAACGGAGCGAGGCGGGAATCGGAAAAAAGCGAAATCGCGGCGAGCTGATCGGTGCCCGGCCCTTCAGAACGCGACGCCTTTTTCGAGGTTACTCAGGCCTTCTCGAGAGTACACTGCAGCGGATGCTGGTTCTGCCGGGCGAAATCCATCACCTGGTTCACCTTGGTTTCGGCAATTTCATAAGGAAATATGCCGCAGACCCCGACGCCCTTCTGGTGGACGTGCAGCATCACGCGCGTGGCCTGTTCCATGTCCATATGGAAGAACCGCTTGAGCACCATGACCACGAACTCCATCGGAGTGTAGTCGTCATTGAGCATCAGGACCTTGAACTGGCTGGGCTTTTTCGGCTTCGCGCGGGTCTTGGTGGCGATGCCGAGCTGATCGTCCCCATCCGAATCGCCGCCGTCTGAATCTCCACTGCCCGAATCCGCATCATCGGCGGCAACTACAGGAGTGGTACGGCCCGCTGCGGCGCGCGGCGACACGCTGTGCGCAGGCACGGGCAGTCTGGAATCGGCAACAAGGGATCGCATGATGACAGAATATCGTATTGCGCCGCCCGGAAACAAGATGCCCTGTCCGGTTCGGCGTCCATTTAGGTCATGAAGGCCGTTCTATCACGGCAGAACGGTCGGATGGGATACCCCACCCGACCGTCCGTAATGCAGGCGAAAGTCGTCCGGTGCGGCTCAGGCCGCGACCTGGCGCGCCTTCTCCACGGCAACGCTGACGCGGCCCGAGATCGGCGCCATCGTGTCGCTGAAGAGCTTGAGAGCGGCCTCGCTGTTCTTCGAACCGTAAGCGACGGCGCTGTCGAAGTTCTTGCGCATGATGTCGCCCTGGAGCTTGAAGAAGTCGGTCGGCGACTTGGCGGCCGCGAGTTCCTTGATGTCGCCCGTGAGGGTTTCGAACGCGGTGCGGCTTTCGGCCACGATTTCCGAACCGAAGCCCTGGAGGCCTTCGGCGAAGATCTTGCCCGATTCGATAACGGCCTCGACGTTGCCCTTGGCGAAGTCACCGGCTTCGCCGAACGCGACCGAGCTCTTTTCGAAAGCGGCCTTGGCCTTGGCCTGGGCTTCGGTCACGGCATCCTGGAATCCGGCGAAGTTAGCGCTAATGTCCATTGTTTTTTCCTCGAGGATGAAGGGATTAAACAGTCCTGCAAACGTATTCGTCTTGGGTTCGGCGGTCTTCGCCGCCTTGCTTGCTACCGGAGGCACCGCCGCCGGAGCGGGCTTGGCCTTGGCAATCGTTGTAACCGGCTTCGCCTGAGCCGTTGTAACCGGCTTCGCCTGAGCAGGCTTTATGACCGGCTTCGCCGCTGCGACCTTGGTCTTCGCCGCAGCAACTTTGGCCGGAGCCTTGGTTACGGCGGGCTTGGCCGCCTGCGCTGCCACGACCGGCGGCTTCACCGCGACCGGCTTGGCAGGTTTCGCAGCCTTGACCTTCGCAGGTTTGGCGACTTTCGCCGGAGCCGGCTTGGGCGCTACCGCCTTTTCGGTGACCGCCTTGGTCGAAACCGATTGCGGTAATCCGGGAAGAGTCTGGCCCGGAGGAGTTTGAGACGGAGCGGGCTTGGCGACCGCAGGCGAGACATCGGCCGACTTCGCCACAGGCGCGGCTGCCTCCGGCTTGGCTTCGACTTTCGCCGCTTCAACCTTGGCATCGGCGACGGGTTTGGCCGACGTTACTGGAGTCTTTGTTACCGGGGTCTTTGCTGCTGCGGCTTCATAGGCCTTTGCAGCGAGCGCTTCGTCTTTCGTCTCTTCCTGACCGGCCATGTGACACTTCCTGCTTTCTGCTGGCATTCGGGTCTCGGGCGGATCGCGGGCGGGAAGCGTGCAAGAGCGATCAACATGCGCTCAGGCCAACCTCTCCCGACTGCGATTCGAAAAATGCGATTCGAAAAAGTCTTTGCTGCGATGCACAATATGGCCTTGCAGATGCGAAGTCAATCGGTTCATGTTGCAGTGCAGCATAGGCTGAGCAGCGCCATCCCTGCCGCAAAATCGGCAGCGCACGCTGTGATCAGGCATCCCCTCCGGGACAGTCGTTCTCTCTTCCGCGAACGTCTTAGCGTCTGCGAAAGTTCCAGAAAATACGGAGAAATATCTGGATCGGCGCTTTTCTTGCGGATCCGATGCGCGATCCCTGAAGCCGCCGACGACGTCGGCGCCTCAGCAGATCGCGCAAGGATACTGCCGGATCGCACCTGAAATTGCCGCCGATCCGAAAGCAGTTTTCGGCGCAAGCCCCGCCCGTTTCGGCGCGCCGCCTTTGGACCGGTCCTACCGCATCGTCACGTAGCGGCCGGGTGCATCCTCGATGACCTTGTCGCCGCGTCCGCCCGGTCGACGCTTGCCGCGCGCGGGCACTTCATCGCCGCCGAGATCGCGAAGCCACTGCGCCCAGTGCGGCCACCAGCTGCCCGGATGCTCCTTCGCCCCCTCGACGAATTCCTGCAAGGTGTCCGGCCGCCCCTCGTTCACCCAGTACTGATACTTGTTCGAGCTGGGCGGATTGACCACGCCTGCGATGTGCCCCGATCCGGCCAGCAGGAAAGTCCAGGGCCCGGCGAGATAGTGCGTGAGCTTCCAGACGCTTTCCGGCGGCGCGATATGGTCTTCGCGTCCGGCCTGGATGAAGATCGGCGTCGCAATGCGGTGAAGGTCGATCGGCACGCCGCAGGCCTGCATCGAATCCGCCACGACCAGCCGGTTGTCGCGGTAGAGATCGCGCAGGTAGTCCCGGTGCCAGCGCGCCGGAAGGTTGGTGACGTCGCCGTTCCAGTGCAGCAGGTCGAAGGCCGAATAGTCCTCGCCCTTGAGGTAGTTCTTCTCGACGTAGCTCCAGATCAGGTCGTTGCCGCGCAGGATGTTGAAGGTCGCGGCCAGGTATCGCCCGTCGAGGTAGCCTTCGGGCGAGAGCTTGCCGAGGGTCTCGATCTGCTGGTCGTCCACGAAGTTCTTGAGGTCGCCCGCATCCTCGAAATCGACTTGCGCGGTGAAGAAGGTGGCGCTCGCCACTTTCTCCGCCTCGCCCTTGCGCGCCAGCACCGCAAGCGTCGCCGCCAGCGTCGTTCCGGCCACGCAGTAGCCGATCGTGTGAACGGAAGGCACGCCCAGCCTTTCGCGCACCACGTCGATCGCCTCGGCCTGCGCGGCAATGTAGTCGTCCCACACCAGATCCGCCATCGAGGCATCGGCGGACTTCCACGAGACCATGAACACGGTGATCCCCTGCTCCACCGCCCAGCGCACGAAGCTCTTCTTGGCGTTGAGGTCGAGGATGTAGAACCGGTTGATCCAGGGCGGGAAGATCAGCAGCGGCGTCTTCAGCACCTTGTCGGTGGTGGGGGTGTACTGGATCAGCTGGTAGAGCGGCGTTTCGAACACCACCTTGCCCGGCGTCACCGCAATATTCTCTCCCAGCACGAAAGCGCCGGGACGGGTATGGGTGAGCTGGCCCTTGCGCATGTCGTCGAGCATGTTCTCGAAGCCGCGCACCAAGCTTTCGCCCTTGCTGCGATTGGCCGCTTCCAGCGCGACGGGATTGGTCAGCGGGAAGTTCGCCGGGCTCAGCGCATCGACCATAGCGCGGGTGGCGAACAAGAGCTGCGCCTTCCTGGCCGGTTCAAGACCCTCGGCCGCCTCGGCCATGCCCAACAGCTCGGCCGAGAGCAGCAGGTAGACCTGGTGGAGCACGGCGAAGAAAGGCTGGCGGCGCCATTCGGGATCGGCGAAACGCCGGTCGCGCAGCGGCAGTTGGGGCTCTCCATCCTGCACTTTCGCGCCTGCATTAGGACCGAGCCCATATTGCCCCAGCACGGCGTTGATGAGCGCCGACACCCCGTTCCACAGCCGCTGCTGCACTTCCGGGCTGGCCAGCGGCAATTGCCGCAGGACGCCTTCGCCGGTGGCGATCCACTTGATCGGATCGGCATAGTGCGGCGGGCTGTCCTTGGCTTTGCCGAGTTGCTCGACCTGGTACTCGGTCCATATCGTGTGCATGCGGCTGGCGATCTGCGCCCACTGCACGGCGCTTTCCGCCTCCGGCGAACCTTCGGCCGGAACGAGCTGGCCGAACAGGCCGGTGATCTGCCCCATGGCGTCCTCCATGGACTTGCCCATGGCGTTCCCCATGACCTTCTGGGCCTGACTGCGAAACAATTCGGCCATGCTATCGGTGGCATCGGTCGCCATATGCGCTGCAACTCCGGTGCATCTCGGGGGACCCGGACGAATCCCCTCGCCTGCTGTTCCTATCGACTGCCCGCGCGAACGCCAACCGGACAAAAGTTGCGCAATCCACCGTTTGCGACTCTCACAATTGCGCATCGGCCATTTGCGCTCGGGCTTTATTCCCCTACAGGAACCCGCGCGGCAACTTCGCCGTGTGTTTTATGGATTCTCAGAGGTCATGGAAGACGAGTTCTACCGCATCAAGCGTTTGCCGCCCTACGTTATCGCCGAAGTCAACGCGATGCGTCATGCGGCACGCCAGGCGGGCAAGGACATCATCGACCTCGGCATGGGCAACCCGGATCTGCCGCCGCCCGCCCACGTGATCGACAAGCTGTGCGAAGTGGCCCGCAAGGACGACGCCCACGGCTATTCGGCGTCCTCCGGCATTCCCGGCATCCGCAAGGCCCAGGCAAACTATTACGGCCGCCGCTTCAACGTCGATCTCGATCCCGAGACCGAAGTGGTGATGACCATGGGTTCGAAGGAAGGCCTCGGCAGCCTCGCCACCGCGATCACCGCGCCGGGCGATGTCGTGCTGGCCCCCAACCCCAGCTATCCGATCCACACTTTCGGCTTCATCATCGCCGGGGCGACGATCCGCTCGGTGCCGACCACGCCCGACGAGCGCTACTGGCAGTCGCTCGACCGCGCGATGGCCTTCACGGTGCCGCGTCCCTCGATCCTGATCGTCAACTACCCCTCGAACCCCACGGCAGAGACGGTGGACCTAGCTTTCTACGAGCGCCTCGTCGCCTGGGCGAAGGAGAACAAGGTCTGGATCCTGTCGGACCTCGCCTATTCCGAACTCTATTTCGACGGCAACCCGACCCGCTCGATCCTGGAAGTGCCGGGCGCGAAGGACGTGGCGGTGGAATTCACCTCGATGTCCAAGACGTTCTCGATGGCCGGCTGGCGCGTCGGCTTCGCGGTGGGCAACCCGAAGCTGATCGCCGCGCTCAAGCGCGTGAAGTCCTACCTCGACTACGGCGCCTTCACGCCGATCCAGGCGGCGGCCTGCGCCGCGCTGAACGGCCCGCAGGACATCGTCGAGAAGAATCGCAATCTCTACCAGAAGCGCCGTGACGTCATGGTCGAGGCTTTCGGCCGCGCCGGTTGGGACATTCCCAGCCCCAAGGCCTCGATGTTCGCCTGGGCGCCGCTGCCGCCGGCGCTGAAGGAAATGGGCAGCCTCGAATTCTCGAAGCAGCTCCTGACCGAGGCCGAAGTCGCGGTGGCGCCCGGCGTGGGCTACGGCGAGGACGGCGAAGGATTCGTCCGCATCGCCATGGTGGAGAACGAACAGCGCCTCCGCCAGGCAGCACGGAACATCAAACGCTTCCTCGCAGCCAGGGGTGTAAACACCCCGGCAGAGTGAATTCAGGCTTGCAGGCGGGCGATGACAGGGTTTTCATAGCCCGCCTGTAAGAATTTAGGTGTTGTCCCCTAGGGGCATTATCCCGGTATATAGGCCCTGTTTTCACCACTGACGGAACAGATTGGGGGGGGAATGACCTATCTGGGAAAGAGTGAGTGCCACGCACCAAGGTTTCGATGGCTGGCACCCGACAAGATATCCGAACGACTTGACCTGCAGCGCTGCGGCTGGATCCTCGATCCCGAGGGCGTGCCTGCCACCAATTGCGTCGGCCTGATCGACGCCGCGAATCTTGACAGCGTCGGCTGGATGCAGGTGCTCTCCTGGCTCATGCCGGAAGCGCGCCGCTGCGTTCTCGTCGCAGGCGTCAGCGAAGCGCACGATCGCACCTCGCTCCTGCAGATCGGCTTCGGCGACGTCGTGACCGAACGGATCGAGATCGAGGAACTGGGCGCCCGCGCCAACCGCCTTGCGCAGTTCAACGAATGGCTGCCGCGCACTCGCCGGGTCGGGCGGCTCACGCTGGACCTCTTGGCGCGCGAGGCTTTCGGGGACGGCAAACCGCTCAATCTCAACCCGCGCGAATTCGCGCTGGTCTGGCGCCTGGCCGATTCGATCGACCAGTTCGTCAGCAAGCAGGCGCTGATCTACGACGTCTGGCGCATGGGTTTCGTGCCCGAGACGAACAGCGTGGCGGTCCACATGTCGCGCCTGCGCCGCAAGCTGGCCTTCGTGGGGCTGGCCGGTATTATCGAGACCTCGCCCAGCGGCGGTTATCGCCTGCGCATGCCCGACGAGACGGTCGCCCCGGAGCGCAGCGCCCCGACGCCAGCCCCAGCCCCGGCACGTTCACCCGCCAAAGCCACGGGGCCTGCCACCCTCGCGCATTGACAGGCGTTCGGGGTCACCCGCCCTGCCCGCGTCAATCGCGCGCCGGGCGGGCGGCCTGAAGCGCCGCAAGGTCGCCGGGCGTGTTGACGTTGGCGATAGTCTCCGGGATCTCCACCAGGCGCGCGCCGATCCGCTCGGCGAAACCGCGCATCGAATGGCGCTCGTCGCTGCGCAGCAGGTCTTCCAGCGCTTCCCATGCCGATGCGGGCCAGATGCCGATCACCGGCTGCTGGGCAAGACAGGCGGGTGCCGGTCCCAGCAGCGCGGGCAGATCGGGCGGCAGAGAAACCGCATCGACCCCGCAGCTCAGTACGAATTCGTAGTCTTCGTCGCGCGCGGCATGAAGCGCCGCTGCCAGCCCGCCCAGCGGCCCCATGCCCGGCCTCGGCCAGTCCGGCAGGGTGGGCGCAGGTGCGGTTTCCCGTCCGACCACGACGACTTTCTCGCTCCAGCCGGACAGCATGTCCACGGCAAGCGCGATCAGCGTATGGCCGCCGAATTCGGCCAGCGCCTTGTCGCTGCCGAAGCGGCTGGACAGTCCTCCGGCAAGAACGGCTCCGAGAATCATGCCTGCGTCCTTTCCGATCGCCGTGACGGGAATAAAGACCGTAATCTAGGCCCGTCTGGAAAATGCCCAAGCGGACTTTTCGTTGCCAAGCCCGCCCTTGCATTCCCATGCAACCTGGCCTCCAATCGCGTCGATGAAGACGCTCGTCGCACCCGATCGCCTGCTGGACCAGGGCCTTGCCCGCCTCCGCACCCGCTTCTCGATCCCTGACGGTTTTCCGGCCGACGTGTCCAACGCGGCAGAGCGTGCGGCCGGAAAGCGCCCGGATCGCCATGCCGACCACACCGCCCTGCCCTTCATGACGCTAGACCCGGCCAGTTCCACCGACCTCGACCAGGCTTTCGCGATCGAGACGAGCGGCGCCGACAAGTTGCTCCACTATGCCATTGCCGATGTCGCCTGGTTCGTGGAGGACGGCGATCCGCTGGACCAGGAAGCATGGCGGCGTGGAACCACCACCTATCTGCCGGACGGCAAGGCCAGCCTCTACCCGTCCGCCCTCTCCGAAGGCGCCGCCAGCCTCCTCCCGGATGTGGACCGGCCCGCCATCGTCCTGACCGTCAGGATCGATCCGGGCGGTGAATCGCGGCTCGACGGCGTCGAACGCGCCCTCATCCGAAGCCGCGCCAAGCTCGCCTACGAAACCGTGCGCGACGACGATCTCCCCGACGGGTTTCTGGAGATATTCCGCCGGATCGAACGGGCCGAGGACAGGCGCGGCGCCCAGCGGGTCGATCCCCCGGAGCAGGTGGTGGAAAAAGACGATACCGGCGGCTTTTTACTCGGGTTTCGGCCGCAATTGCCTTCGGAGCGCCGCAATGCGGCGCTGTCGCTGGCGGCCAATCTTGCCGTCGCGCAGGCCATGCTGGAAGCGGGAACCGGCCTGTTCCGCGTCATGGCCCTCCCCGACGCCAAGGCTGAAGAGCGCCTGCGCGCCAGTGCGCTGGCGCTGAAGCTGTCATGGCCGCCCGCCATGCCGCTCGCCCAGTTCCAGCGCCGGCTCGATCCGCGCAAGGCAGCCGACGCCGCCTTCATGCTCGCCATCCGCCGCTCCGGTTCGGGCGCGGGATATCGCCCTTATGACCCGGGCGCTTCCGAAACCGCCGACTTGCCCTGGCATGCGGCCGTGGCCGCCCCATACGCCCATGCCACCGCCCCGCTGAGGCGCCTTGCCGACCGCTATGTGCTGCGAAGCGTGCTGGCCCTTGCCCAGGGCGAACCCGTGCCGGAACCGGTCCTGGATGCCTTTCCAGAGCTTCCCCGCGTCATGGCCCGCGCCGCCTCGCGCGACGGGCAGGTCGACAGGTCGGTGATCGACCTGGCCGAAGCGACCATCCTGCACGGCCGGGAAGGCGCCACGTTCCGCGCCGTCGTCACCGATATCAGGGAAAGCAAGGCGCAAGTGCAGCTCAAGGACCTGCCCGTCATCGCCACCGTTTCGGCGCCCCAGGCCTTTCCCGGCTGCCCGGTAACACTCCGCCTGCTGCGCGCGGATCCGCTGGAAGGCGCCCTGTCGTTCGAACTTGTCGATTAAATTCGCCGGAACCGAAAATGGGCGTTGCACTACCCGCCATCCATTGTTAGGGGCGCGGTTCTCCACACGGATGGCCCGATGGCGGAGTGGTGACGCAGAGGACTGCAAATCCTTGCACGCCGGTTCGATTCCGGCTCGGGCCTCCATCTTCCTTCAGATCCGTTCCTGCTACGCCGCGTTGACCGCGGCGCCTGCCGTGCTGCGCAGGGTTTGCAGAAGGCCGTTCGGTTTCCCGAGCCATTTCGCGAAGTTAATCGACAATAACTCCATCTTAATGATCTTCGTTACGCTTCTTTAGCGCTCGGTCGATAATCTGCATTCTTCGACGAAGCAGGGTGCGGATGCAGAAGTTCGATAGTATACTTTCTCCGAAGAGAGCAATGACGGGTGCGCGGCGCCGGTTTCTTCATCTCGTGCAGCTTTTCTGCGCGGGATGTGCGGTATCCAGTGTTTTCGCGGAGGGCCTTCCCGCGCGTATTCTTGCTGGACTGGCGGCGATGAGCGCCTTGGTCACGCTCGGCGTGGGCATCCGTTACGGTCGCCGGGCGCTGGCGGAACTCGACGGCCATATGGCCCTCGTGGCCGAGGCCGGCGCGGCGCGCGCGCAAGTCGAGGAGCTTTTCGCGATGACCGACATGCTTCAGGCCGCCGACGACCACGAGGATGCCGGAGCCGTGCTGATGGCCAGCGCCGCACGCCTGCTGCCGGACCTCGACGGCGCGCTCTACGTGTTCAACAATTCGCGCGACCGGCTGGATCTGGCGCGGTCCTGGAGCGCGCGGGACGGCTTCGCTCCGCCGCCCGCCCTGTTCCCGGAAAGCTGCTGGGCGCTCAAGCGCGGCAAGCCGCACGTCAACGACAGGCGCGGCGGATCGCTGTGCTGCCAGCACACGATTGGAGAGGCCTCGACCATCGAAGTGCCGATGATGGCGCGGGGCCAGGTGTTCGGCCTGCTCGTGCTGGCCTGCGAAAGTGCCGATGCCCATGACCGTCTTCAGGACGTCACCCGGATCGCCCGCGCGCTGGCCGATTCGATGTCTCTGGCACTCTCCAACATCGCGCTGCGCGAGAAGCTGCGCACCCAGTCGCTGCGCGATCCGCTGACCGGGCTCTACAACCGGCGCTACATGGAAGATGCGCTGGAGCGCTATATCAACCTGGCGCAGCGCACCGGCACGCCGATCTCCGTGCTGATGATCGACCTCGACAATTTCAAGCGGCTGAACGACGACCACGGCCATGCCAAGGGCGATGCCGTGCTGCGCGACGTGGCCGGGCAGCTCGTGGGAACCCTGCGCCCCTCCGACGTGATCGCGCGCTACGGCGGCGAGGAACTGCTGGTGATCATGCCCAAGTGCAGCCTCGGCGATGCCGCCGCAAAGGCCGAACTGCTGCGCCAGCGTATCGAGGCGCTTTCGGCGGCGCACGGCGCTCAGGTAAGCGCGTCCTTCGGCATCGCCACGGTCCCCGAAACCGCCACCGGCGCCGGAGACGTGGTGACGATGGCCGACAGCGCGCTCTATGCGGCCAAGCAGAGCGGCAAGAACCGCGTCGTCACCGCACCGCGCCGTGCTGCACGCGGCGAAAATGCCAGGGAGAGCGGCACGCCCCTGCTGACGGCTGCGGGCTGACCCTGCGCAGGCCAGCAGGCAGCACCATTGCCGTGACCATAAAAAAGGGGCCGCATCGCTGCGGCCCCTTCTCATTTCAGCTCGTGCGAGCGCTGAAGGATCAGTCTTCCTTCAGGAACGCCGGCATGTGGTCGGGATCACCGCCACCGTTGTCGCCGCCGCGCGGGCCACGGGGACCGCGATCTCCACGGGGACCACGATCGTTGCCGCCACGGCCGCCATCACGACGCGGACCACGACGGTCGCCGCCGCGATCTTCGCGGGGACCACGATCGCCGCGCGGTTCGCGCGGTTCGCGGGCCGGACGGGTGTCTTCCAGCTCAGCGCCGGTTTCCTGGTCGACGACGCGCATCGACAGGCGAACCTTGCCGCGCGGGTCGATCTCGAGGACCTTGACCTTAACTTCCTGGCCTTCCTTGACGACATCGGTCGGCTTTTCGACGCGCTCGTTCTTCATTTCGGAGACGTGGACGAGGCCGTCCTTGCCACCCATGAAGTTCACGAAGGCACCGAAGTCGACGATGTTGACGACCTTGCCGGTGTAGATCTTGCCGACTTCCGCTTCCTCGACGATGCCGAGGATCCACTTCTTGGCAGCTTCGATCTGGTTCACGTCCGAGGACGAGATCTTGATCACGCCTTCGTCGTCGATGTCGACCTTGGCGCCGGTTTCGGCCACGATCTCGCGGATCACCTTGCCGCCGGTGCCGATGACGTCGCGGATCTTCGACTTGTCGATCTGGATCGTCTCGATACGCGGTGCGTGAGCCGAAAGTTCGGTACGGGCCGAACCCAGGGCCTTGTTCATCTCACCCAGGATGTGCGCGCGGCCGGCCTTCGCCTGCTCCAGCGCCTTGCCCATGATTTCCTTGGTGATGCCGGCGATCTTGATGTCCATCTGCATCGTGGTGATGCCGAGTTCGGTGCCAGCCACCTTGAAGTCCATGTCGCCGAGGTGATCCTCGTCGCCCAGGATGTCCGAGAGGACCGCGAACTCGTCGCCTTCCAGGATCAGGCCCATGGCGATGCCCGAAACCGGACGGGCCAGCGGCACGCCGGCGTCCATCATCGAAAGGCAGCCGCCACAGATCGTCGCCATCGAGGACGAGCCGTTGGACTCGGTGATGTCCGACAGGATGCGGATGGTGTAGGGGAAGTCTTCTTTGGCGGGCAGCACCGGGTGCAGCGCGCGCCATGCCAGCTTGCCGTGGCCGATCTCGCGGCGGCCCGGGGCGCCGAAGCGGCCCACTTCGCCGACCGAGTAGGGCGGGAAGTTGTAGTGCAGCATGAACGACGAGTACGACAGGCCTTCCAGGCCGTCGATCATCTGCTCGGCGTCCTTGGTGCCCAGCGTGGTGGTGCAGATCGCCTGCGTTTCACCGCGGGTGAACAGCGCCGAACCGTGGGTGCGCGGCAGGAAGCCGACCATCGATTCGATCGGGCGAACCTGATCGAGCTTGCGGCCGTCGATGCGCTTGCCGTCCTTGAGGATGGCGCCGCGAACGATTTCCGCTTCCAGCTTCTTCATGGTCTTGATGGCGACCATCTGCAGCTGCGGGGTCTCGCCGGCGAAAGCTTCCTTGGCCTTGGCGCGGGCAGCGTTCAGCGCGTTCGAGCGGGCCGACTTGTCGGTCAGCTTGTAGGCAGCGGTAACGTCCTTGCCGACGGCCTTCTTGAGCTTCGCCTTGATGTCGGCCGTGTTGTCCGACAGGTCGATTTCCCAGGGATCCTTGGCAGCCTGCTCAGCGAGGTCGATCACGAGGTTCACGACCTTGCGGCATTCGTCATGCGCGAACATGACGGCGCCCAGCATCTCTTCCTCGGTCAGCTCCTTGGCTTCCGATTCCACCATCATCACGGCATCGCCGGTGGCGGCGACGACGAGGTCGAGGCGGCCGTCGGTCAGTGCTGCGGTCTGCTTCGGGTTCAGCGTGTATTCGCCGTCGACGAAGCCGACGCGGCAGGCGCCGATCGGGCCCATGAAGGGCACGCCCGAGATGGTAAGCGCGGCCGAAGCGGCGATCATCGCGACGATGTCGGCCTCGGTTTCGCCGTCAAAGCTCAGGACCTGGGCGATGACGTTGATTTCGTTGTAGAAACCTTCGGGGAAAAGCGGACGGACCGGACGGTCGATCAGGCGGCTGGTCAGCGTTTCCTTTTCGGTGGCGCCGCGTTCGCGCTTGAAGAAGCCACCCGGAATGCGGCCGGCGGCCGAAAACTTTTCCTGGTAGTGGACGGTCAGCGGGAAGAAGTCCTGGCCTTCCTTCACCGACTTGGCGGCGGTAACCGCGCAGAGCACGACCGTTTCGCCATAGGTGGCAAGGACGGCGCCGTCGGCCTGACGGGCCACGCGGCCGGTTTCGAGAGTAAGGGTCTTGCCGCCCCACTCCATGCTTACGGTTTTGACGTCGAACATTTTCGATTTCCTTGACCCGCGAGGCCCTATTGCCATGCGGGGCTTACTGCCGGGGATACCGTCCCGGTCCGGTGCGGGGCTTTTTCGTCGCCCCTGGGCTTCCCGCCGGATTGCGGAAGATGCCCGGTTATCTCTTTCGTCGTCCGGGACGACGTGGCCTTATCACGCGGGCCCATTACCACATCGCGGGCCACAAATGCAAAACGGCCCGCCGAAGCGGGCCGTCTTCTCGGTTCTTACTTACGCAGACCGAGCTTCTGGATGAGGGCGTTGTAGCGCGCCACATCCTTCTTCTTCAGGTAGTCCAGCAGCGAGCGGCGCTTGTTGACCATGGCCAGCAGACCGCGACGCGAGTGGTTGTCCTTGTGGTGAGCCTTGAAGTGCTCGGTCAGGTTGCGGATGCGCTCGGTGAGGATCGCGACCTGAACTTCCGGGCTGCCCGTGTCGCCAGCGACGCGTGCGTTGTCCGAAATGATGTCCTGCTTCTTTTCAGCGGTAACCGACATGTACTCTACTCCGCGACATCCGATAAGTTGAATCCCCTGACGACGCGGGCTTCTCCGCCCGAAAGCTCCATAAGCGCGACGGGAGTGTTCCCTTCTCGCGCCCAATAGAGCCCGTCCTCCTGAGACAGTTCGGTCAGAACGCGGCCCTGACGGACCGCCCTTGCCTGCTCCGAACCGAGGTCGATGGCCGGGATGTCGTCCAGCCCCACCTCCAGTGGCAAGAGTATCTGTTCAAGCGGTGCGCCCTTGCCGATTTCGTTCAATTTGTCCAGCGAAATCGCGTGAGACAGGTCGAACGGACCCGCCTTTACGCGGCGTAGCATGGTGACATGACCCACCGTTCCAAGAGCGATGGCAATGTCACGCGCAAGGCTGCGAATATAGGTTCCTTTGGAAACTTTCACCCGCAATGTAACGTATTGCTCGCTAGCATCCCATTCGCCGACGAAGCCCTCGGCTAGATAATCCCATGCGAAAATCGTCACGCGGCGGGACTTGAGCTGCACGTCCTCCCCGGCTCTCGCCAAATCGTAGGCTCTCTCGCCATCGACCTTGATCGCTGAGTACGCAGGGGGGATCTGGTCGATCTCGCCCATGAAGCGCTCTTGCAAGATCGACTCAACTGCGCCGAAGCCCGGCTGGAAGTCGCTTGTAGCTACAACTTTGCCTTCGAGGTCCAGAGTATCGGTTTGCCGACCGAACTGAATCGTGAACTCGTAAATCTTGCTGGCATCGAGCATGCGCCCGGTCAGCTTGGTCGCCTCACCCAGCGCAACGGGCAGGATGCCGGTGGCCAGCGGATCCAGCGTGCCGCCGTGGCCGACCTTCACTTTCTTGCCGTAACCCGCCTCGCGCAAGTTGCGCTTCACGGCGGCGACGGCCTGGGTCGAGCCGAGGCCCAGCGGCTTGTCGAGGATGATCCACCCATGGGGCGCCGGGCGGGTTGCGGGTGCGGAAGTCATGTCCCTCCCCAAGTCGCCCCGCGCCGGTTTGTCAACGACGCTCCGGCATAGATACTTCCGGGGCGCGGCTCAGACGCCCGCCACCAGCTGCGCGAGCGCGAAATAGTGCCCGGTCGCCCACATCACCGGCGGCAGGACCAGCCTGCCGACGATCCCCCACTGCGGGAAGAAGTAGGGAACGACCAGCAGCAGCACGATCAGCAGCGGAAATCCGTAAGGGCGCAGCCGCGCATAGCCCTCGGCCCATCCACGCGGCAACACGCCCTCGACGATGTGCGACCCGTCGAACGGCGGGATCGGCAAGAGGTTGAACAGGGCGAGGAACACGTTGATCATGATGAAATTGCTGAAGTTCTTGGCGATGAACGTCAGCACTTCGCTTTCACCCGTCCCGGCGAAGCGCACCAGCAGCCCCAAAAGCACCGCGCCGATCGCAGCCAGTACGAGGTTGGAACCCGGCCCCGCCGCCGCGACGACCATCATGCCGCGCCGGGGATCGTGCAGACGCCAGCGATTGACCGGCACCGGCTTGGCCCATCCGAAGATCGGCGCGCCCGCCAGCGCTAGAAAGCCGGGCAGGATCACCGTTCCGAACGGATCGACATGGCGCAGCGGATTGAGCGAAAGGCGGCGCTGCTCCTGCGCGGTGGGATCGCCGAGCGCCAGCGCCGTCCAGCCATGCGACACTTCATGGAAGACGATGGCCAGGATCAGGGGAACGATGAGCGCCGCAGCGTCCAGCAGGGTCTGGTTCATGGCCGTGATCTAGGTGCGGGAAAGCCGCCGCGCAATGCGTTCGCCGCCACCCGGCCCTTCATCGCTCCATGGCCTCTCCGAAATGCTTGCGGCAGAGCGCGACATAGCGGTCGTTCCCGCCGATCTCGGTCTGTGCCCCTTCGCGCACCGCCGCGCCTGCCGCATCGACGCGCAAGTTCATCGTCGCCTTGCGGCCGCAGTGGCACACCGCCTTCAGCTCGATCAGCGCATCGGCAATGCCCAGAAGCACGGCCGATCCGGGAAAGAGTTCGCCCTGGAAATCAGTGCGCAGGCCGTAGCAGAGCACCGGAATGTTCTCCCGGTCGGCGACATGGGCGCATTGCCAGGCCTGCTGCGGCGTGAGGAACTGCGCTTCGTCCACCAGCAGGCAGGACAGCGGCTCCACCGCATGAACCGCACGAACCTGGGCGACGAGGTCGGTATCGGGGCGAAAACGGTGGGCGGGCGCGTGAAGGCCGATGCGGCTCTCGATCGCGAAATCGTCACCGCGCGCGCCGCTGCGATCGTCGATCCCAGCGGTCCACAACATCGTGCGCATGCCGCGTTCGTGATAGTTGAAATTCGCCTGCAGCAAAGTCGCCGATTTGCCGGCATTCATGCTGGCGTAGTAAAAATAGAGTTTAGCCATCGGAGTTGGGGATAACATGCCCGATCTTCGCCCGCACGGCATGCGGCGCGATTGTCCCCGCTTGAATGAAAGCGCCGGGCGTTATCTAATCCTCTCAGCCGTGGACGCGGCTTGAGTGGAAAGGGCCAGCACGACCGGGATCGATATCGCCCGCAGGAAAGAGCCCCGAAAGAACGGACCCTACGCCAGGCATCCTAGCCGGTGCCGACCTCAGGCATGGAGTTGGGCATGAAGAGATGGATCGCTCTGATCGTGATCATCGCGCTCGCGGGCGCTGCGGCCGGATATGTCATCGATGCCCCGTTCGCGCCGCTCGCCAGCGGAGCCTGGCGGCAGACCGCAGCCCTTCTGGACGATGCCGCGGCCTCGCTCGTCGCCCTCCTGGGATATGGCAGGGCGATCGCCGCGCCGCTGGTGATCGGCGCCGTGCTCTGCGTGCCGCTTCTGCTGATGGGACGAACGGGGACCGCAAGGCCGCTGCCCGGCCCCGTCTGGCGCCCCGAACCGCTGGCCGAAGACGAGGAAGCGCCTCCGGAAAGTCCTGCCGCAATCGATCCCGATGCACTGCTGCCCCGGCCGGTCGTGCTGGTACGCAAGGCCCGGTCGCGTTCGCGGGACTGGTTCGGCGATTCCAGCTGGCTTGGCGGATTGCCGAAGCTGGCGGGCATTCCCTGGCCGCGCGACCGCGACGGGGCGCCGCTGCCTTTCGCCGCCCAGATCGATCTTGCCGCGATCGCCGCCGCCTGCCCGGAAGCCCCGCTTCCCGCCGCCGGTTCGCTGGCATTCTTCGTGGGCACCGGCGCGGTCGTGCCCGTGCCTGCGGGAAACCACGAATTCTCCACGCCGCCCCCGCACCTGCCCCCCGCCTATGACGAAGGCGGCTTCCCGCTTCCCCGGCATGCCTCCCGGCTCAGCCACGATTTCTTTCCGTTCTGGCCGGTCGATGCCGTTGCCGTCCCCCTGCCCGAAGACCTGCGCGATCCCCATGAACTGGGTAACGAGGAAGCGGTCGAGAATGCCGTGACGGCCTGGCTGGGCACGCGCTATCCGCTGCGCGCCGGGCCGCTCGAAGTGCAGGAACCGGTCGAGCGCGTCTGGTGGCACGGCGCGATCCACCTCGCCAGACTGTTCCATGTCGCCCTGGACGAGGCTTCGCGGCTGATCGAAAAGCGCGCGGCGCGAACCGGCGGCGCAAGAGGCGATGTCGAGCTACTCGGCGCCGATCCTGCCACCACGCCGCTACGCCTCGAAGCCGCACAGCGCGCCTTCGACCGCGAGGACGCCCGGCTGCTGGCCTGCAAGGCCCAGCATGCCGCTCTCGTCCAGGTGGTCGAGGCGATGGACGGCTTCACCGCCGATCGCGATCCCTGGACGCCGCTTGCAAACGAGGAACTCGGCGTGCTGCGCGACGTCATCGCCCACGTCAACCGGGACTGCGCGGATCTGGTGCGCCATCACGCACCGGAAACGATCGCCCAACTGGCCGCCTTCTCCTTGCGCGCCATGGTGTCCGGCCCGCCGGAGGCGCTGGCGCAAGTCTCCGACGCCGAACTGGCGCGGATCAATGCGGGCTACCGGCTCGCCAACCGCCACCAGCACGAGGTCTTCGGTCCCGGCGGCAGCAGCCGCGCCGCGCATGACGACCATCGCGGTGACATCCTGCTGCTGCAGCTCGCCTATGACGACATGATGGAATGGAACTGGGGCGAAATGGGCCTCTACCAGTTCTGGATCAGCCCCGCCGATCTCGCCGCGAGGCGCTGGGACCGGGTTTCCCTGACCTTCGAGGAAGGCTGACCCGGCCGCGCGCGCGCCCGGCAGCCGATCACTCGTCCAGATCGCGCTTTACGCGGGGATCGTTGAGCAGGGCATCGATACGGCTGGCCTCGTCGAAAGTCTCGTCGGGGCGGAACCGGATCCTGGCGGCGAACTTCAGCTTCAGCCGCTGGGCGACTTCACGCTGGAAGAAAGCCGTATGCGTGCGCAGCGCCTTGAGCACGACTTCCTCGTCCTCGCCCAGCAGCGGCTTCACGTAGACCGTGGCCATGCGCAAGTCCGGCGTCATGCGCACTTCGGTGACCGACACCGAATGGGCGCTGAGCGTGTCGTCGTGGACCTGCTGGCGGGTGAGAATCTCGGAGAGGACGTGGCGCACCTGCTCACCCACCTTCAGAAGGCGGACGGAGTGCTGCTCGGGCGTGACTTGCTGGCGTACCATGGCTTGTTCCATGTGGGCGGACGACGACAATTTGCAACAATTGATTACGGCTCCGGCGTCTCTTTCTGTGGTTTAGGCTCGGCAACCAACCAGCAACAGATGCTTCAAGGAGCCTTCGAGAATGAGGAAATTCACCGCCACCCTGCTCGCCGCCGCGCTGATCGCGCCTGTCGTAGCCGCGCCCGCAATGGCCGCACCCGGCCATTCGCAAGGCCCGAGCCATGCCCAGAATCAGCGCCAGCAGGCCAGCAAGGGCCCGCAGTTCCGCAAGGGCGAGAAGTTCGATCGCAGCCGCGCCACCCATTATCAGGTCGTCGATTATCGCAAGTACCGCAATGTGAAGGCGCCGCCGAAGGGCTATCACTACGTCCGTTCGGGCAACGACCTGCTGCTCGTCGGCCTGACCAGCGGCATCGTCGCCGCCGTGACCTCGGGCATGTTCCGCTGAAGCTGACGCAGGACTGAGATGAGGGTGAGGTGCTTGGCGGGGCACCTCACCCTTTTTCACATCTTCTGGACGATCCGCGCCAGCGATCGCACGTTGCGCGCCGTGCCCCGGAAGCCCAGGCGCTTCTCGATGAAGTCCATGGTCAGGAGGCTCTGACCCATGGGCGCGGCGAAATCGACGAAGAGGCTCCGCGCGCCGAGCGCCAGCCTTTCCATGCCCACCCGTCCGTGATCGGCCACAAGGCGATCGAACTGTTCCGCAGAAGGCTGGCTGGCCAGCAGCACCGTATGAACGAACGTGTCGCCGCTCTCGCCCGCGAAAGGGTTCTCCTCCACGGCGGCCCGGATTTCCTCGCGGGTCCTGACGGCCACGAAAGTCTTCATCTCGAAACGGTCGCGCATCAGGTAGGCCAGCAGGTCTTCCAGACCCTCGCTCGGCCGTTCCTCATAGTCGAACAGGACATTGCCGCTGGAAATCACCGTCTCGGCATTCCCCAGTTCCTCGCGCTCGAAAGCATAGCGCAAGTCCGCCATCGACAGGCGATCGCCGCGAACGGTCATGGATTCGAAAAAGGCGCAATAGCGGGTCATCTTGAAAATTCCGGCTGGTGAAGTATGATCGGCCTACCACGGTAGACGTTTTTCACATCACCGTCCGGGCCTGGGTGTTGCAGCATCCGGGCCCGTTTTCTTGCTGGACATGGGCATTATCGGAGACTGACGTTGCAGCGCCAGCCTCCTTACCGACTATCGGCGCCTTACCGGCGGTTCAGCTCGATGAGCTTCACGACCAGTTGCAGAAGCGCGACCAGAAAGGTCGCAGCGCCGAGAACCAGCATTACCACGATTTCCGTGCTCACATGACATCACCGTCGTTTCCGTCGCCGTTGCGACGGGAAAGCCATAGACGCGCGATCACACGGAATTCTGGTTAAATTCGTGACATCTGACCAAACGAAGAAGGCCACCGCCGGATTGCTCCGGCGATGGCCCTTCGTTCGTGTTGGAGCGGCAGCCTTAGCCGACGGTACGCTCGCGGTGGCTGACTTCGAAGACTTCGAGGTGGTCGCCCGCCTTGATGTCGTTCGTGTCGGCCAGCACCACGCCGCATTCCAGACCCGCGCGCACTTCGTCCACGTCGTCCTTGAACCGGCGCAGCGACGAGATGGTCGTGGCCGAAACGATGACGTCGTTGCGGGTGAGACGTGCGCTGAGACCCTTGCGGATGTAGCCTTCGATCACCAGCAGACCTGCCGCCTTGTCGCGCTTGCCGGCCGGGAAGACCTGCTTGACTTCGGCGCGGCCGACGACGGTTTCGATCCGCTCGGGGCCCCAGATGCCAGCCATCTGCTTCGCGACCTCTGCGGTCAGCTCGTAGATGACGTCGTAATACATCATCGGCGTCTTGGTCTTCTCGATCTGCTCGCGCGCCTTGGCGTTCGGGCGGACGTTGAAGCCCACGATCGGCGCACCCGAGGCCGAAGCCAGGGCCACGTCGGTTTCGGTGATGGCACCGACGCCCGAGTGCAGGATGCGGACCTTGATCTCGTCGTTCGAGAGGGCGTGGAGCGCCGAGTTGATCGCTTCCACCGAACCCTGCACGTCCGCCTTGACCACCACCGGGTACTCGATGACGTTCTGCTTGGCGGCGAGCGCCGAGAACATCGTGTCGAGGCTGGCGGGTGCCGTTGCCGTACGCTTGGCGGTCGCCTGTTCCTGACGGTAGGACGACACTTCGCGGGCGCGCTGTTCGCTTTCCACCACGGTCAGCAGATCACCGGCCATCGGCACGCCGCCGATACCGAGGACTTCCACCGGCATCGAGGGCGGAGCCGCCTTCACCTGGCGGCCCTTGTCGTCGAGCATGGCGCGCACGCGGCCGCTCTCGGTGCCGACGACGAGGATGTCGCCGACCTTCAGGGTGCCGCGGTTAACCAGCACGGTCGCCAGCGGGCCCTTGCCCTTGTCGAGCTTGGCTTCGATCACGGTCGCCTCGGCCTCGCGGTCGGGGTTGGCCTTCAGTTCCATCAGTTCGGCCTGGAGCAGGATCTTCTCGATCAGCTCGTCGAGACCGGCGCCGGTCTTGGCCGAGACTTCCACGTCCTGGACGTCGCCCGACATGGCTTCGACGATGACTTCGTGCTCCAGCAGGCGCTCGCGCACCTTCTGCGGGTTGGCCTCGTGCTTGTCCATCTTGTTGATGGCCACGATCATGGGGACGCCTGCGGCCTTGGTGTGATTGATGGCCTCGATCGTCTGCGGCATGATGCCGTCGTCGGCGGCGACCACCAGGATCACGATGTCGGTCACGTTGGCACCGCGCATACGCATCTGCGTGAAGGCGGCGTGGCCCGGCGTATCAAGGAAGGTGACGAGATCGCCGCCCTTGGTCTTGATCTGATAGGCGCCCATGTGCTGCGTGATGCCGCCGGCTTCGCCCCGCACCACGTCGGTGCCGCGCAGGGCATCGAGCAGCGAGGTCTTGCCGTGGTCGACGTGGCCCATGATGGCGACGACCGGGGGACGCGGCTTCAGGGTTTCGGGTGCATCGACGTCGGTCGAGGTATCGATGTCGACGTCGCTTTCCGAAACGCGCTGGATGTTGTGGCCGAATTCGGTGACGAGCAGTTCGGCGGTATCCTGGTCGATCGTCTGGTTGACGGTGACCATCATGCCCATCTTGAACATCGCCTTCACCAGGTCGGCGCCCTTTTCGGCCATGCGGTTCGCCAGTTCCTGGACGGTGATCGCCTCGGGGACGATCACGTCGCGAACCTGCTTCTCGCGCTGCTGGGTCTGGCCGCCGAAGTGCGCGCGGCGTTCCTTCTCGCGAGCACGCTTGAGCGCGGCGAGCGAACGGGCACGTGCGCCCTCGTCGTCGTTGAGCGCACGGTTGACCGTGAGCTTGCCCGACTGGCGACGGTCGCCGCCCTTGCGGTCACGCTCGGGCGTGCTGCGCGGCGGCGGCGCGCCCTTCTTGGCAGCGGCCGGAGCCTTGGGCGCGGCGGAACCGCCGGTGTTGGACGTTCCCGCATTGCCACCGGCAGCGGCAGCCTCGGGCTTGCGCGCGGGCTGAGGACGCGCAACCGGCGTGAAGCGGCGCGGCGCAGGTGCCGGAGCGGCAACCGGAGCAGGCTTGGCCGCTTCGGGCGCCTTGGCGACTGGCGCGCCCGGGGTTGCGACCGGAGCCTCTGCCGGAGCAGCGGCCTGCGCGCCGGTATCGGCCGCAGGTGCCTCTGCGACAGGTGCCGTAGCCGGCGCTTCCTGAGCGGGAGCAGCGGCCGGAGCCTCCGCTTCCTGGGTAGCCTGAACCTCGGCCTCACGGGCCTTGGCGGCTTCCTCTTCGGCACGCTTGCTTTCCTGGGCGCGATTTTCCTCGGCGCGGCGCTTCTCTTCCTCGAGAGCGCGCACCTTTTCCTCATGCTCGCGGCGATTCGCTTCTTCGAGCGCGGCGAGTCGGGCTTCCTCGGCCTCGCGCTGAAGACGGGCGACTCGCTCCTGCGGCGTCTCGTTCGAAGGGATCGGACGACGCGCAGGGGCTGGCGGCGGCGCGGCGCGCTGTGCTGCGGGCTGCTGCGCGGGCTGGGGTGCCGCCTGCGGCGCGGCGGCCTGCGGGGCGGCTTCCGGGGCCTCGACAGCGCCTTCCGAGCCCGGCTTGCCGAGCACCTTGCGGCGCTTCACCTCGACCACCACCTTATTGGTGCGGCCGTGGCTGAAGGTCTGCTTGACCTCACCGGCTTCCACGGAACGCTTAAGCCCCAAAGGCTTGCGGCCCAGTGTCGGTTTGTTGTCGGTCTCGCTCATATCTCTCGTCGTGCCCTTCGATCTCAATTCGTCGCCACCGGCGCAGCGCGATGCGCCGGTCCGGTGCCACCATCCATACCGTCCCCGTCCGTCTCGGCACGGGGTTGCCCCTGGAAATGCAAAAGGCGCTGCAACTGTGCAGCGACTCGGTTTGCCGAGCCGCGATCATTCAGCGCCAGGTGAACGACGTTGTCGCGGCCCAATGCCACAGACAGCGTCTCCCGGTCCAGAGGCAAGCGTATGCCCTTCAGACCGCTTCCTTCCGCCTCGCTCCCGACTCTCCAGGCCTGGTCGAGCTTGCGCGAGCCGTCTTCGCTCGCATCGGCGGCATGGGCAAGCCATGTGACCCGGCCTTCCCGCGCGTTCTGCGCGATCCGGTCGGAACCCATGAGAAGCTTGCCCGATTTCAGTTCGAGGCCCAGCCGGTCGGTCAATGCGCGGATAAGCGCCTGTTCGATCCGTTCGGCGAGGTCTTCGGGGATCGTGAGCGCGGCCCCTTTGTAGGCGCGCGCCAGTGATCCCTTAAGTTTGCCCTTCTCGAGCGATTTTTCAAGTGTCTCGCGAGAAACACCGATCCACGCGCCGCGCCCGGGAGCACGCGCGTGAATGTCGGGAAGGACCAATCCGTCCGGCGAGATCGCCAGACGGATGTAGTCTTCACGCGCACCGGTCTCCCCGGAAAGGATGCATTTCCTTTCCGGCCCGGTGCCTTCGATGTCGGCGCTTACGCGATCATTGCGAGGATTCCGCATCGGCGGCCTCCTCGGTTGCCGGTTCGTCTTCGAACCAGTGGGCGCGGGCAGCCATGATGATCTCGTTACCCTGTTCTTCGTTCAGGCCGTACTCGCCGAGCACACCGCCCTTGTCCTCGTCGCGGGCGCGCTTGTTCACCGAACCGTCGCGGCGACGCTGCTCGGAGCGCTTCTTGGCGATCAGCTCGTCGGTGGCGAGGTCGGCCAGATCGTCGAGCGTCTTGATGCCCGCCTTGCCGAGCACCACCAGCATGGCTTCGGTCAGGTGCGGCAGTTCGGCCAGGCCGTCCTCGACGCCGAGCGCACGGCGTTCCTCGCGGCTCGCTTCCTCGCGGCGATCGAGCGCTTCCTGGGCGCGGCTCTGGAGTTCCTCGGCGAGCTCCTCGTCGAAGCCTTCGATCGCGGCCAGTTCGGTCGCGTCGATATAGGCGACTTCCTCAAGCTCGCTGAAGCCTTCGGCCACCAGCAGCTGCGAGAGGGTCTCGTCGACGTCCAGCTCTTCCTCGAACATCTTCGAGCGCTCGGTGAATTCCTTCTGGCGCTTCTCCGAAGCCTCGGCCTCGGTCATGATGTCGATCTGCGAGGCGGTCAGCTGCGAGGCAAGGCGCACGTTCTGGCCGCGGCGGCCGATGGCCAGCGACAGCTGGTCGTCCGGCACGACGACTTCGATGCGGCTTTCTTCCTCGTCGATGACGACGCGGCTGACGGTCGCGGGCTGGAGCGCGTTGACCACGAAGGTCGCGGTGTCTTCGCTCCAGGGGATGATGTCGATCTTCTCGCCCTGCAGTTCCTGCACGACGGCCTGAACGCGGCTGCCCTTCATGCCGACGCAGGCGCCGACCGGGTCGATCGAGTGATCGTGGCTGATCACGCCGATCTTGGCGCGCGAGCCCGGATCGCGGGCGGCGGCCTTGATCTCGATCACGCCGTCGTAGATTTCGGGAACTTCCTGCGCGAAGAGCTTCTTCATGAAGTCCGGGTGGGCGCGCGAAAGGAAGATCTGCGGACCGCGGTTCTGGCGCTCGACGCGCAGGACCAGCGCGCGGACGCGCTCGCCGACGCGGGCGGCTTCGCGCGGGATCTGCTGGTCTCGGCGGATCACGCCCTCGGCACGGCCGAGATTGACGATCACGTGGCCGAATTCGACCGACTTGATCACACCGGTGATCACTTCACCGGCGCGGTCCTTGAATTCTTCGTACTGACGGTCGCGCTCGGCATCGCGGACCTTCTGGAAGATCACCTGCTTGGCCGACTGCGCGTCGATGCGGCCGAGGTCCACCGGGGGCAGTGGATCGACGATGAAGTCGCCGAGCTGGGCGCCCTTCTGGAGCTTTTCGGCCTGCTTGAGATCGACCTGCTTGAAGTAGTCCTCGACATGCTCGACCACTTCGACGACGCGCCACAGGCGCAAGTCGCCGGTACGCGGATCGAGCTTGGCGCGAATGTCGTTTTCCGCACCGTAGCGGTTGCGGGCCGACTTCTGGATCGCTTCTTCCATCGCCTCGATGACGATCGACTTGTCGATCATCTTCTCCGAAGCGACGGAGTTCGCGATCGCGAGCAGCTCGGCGCGGTTGGCGGAAATCGCACTGGCCATGGCTTAGTCTTCCTGTTCCTCGACAATCTCGTCGGCCCCGCTGTCATCGAGCGGGCGGGTTGCGGCGATCAGCTTGTCCGTGAGGACCAGCCTTGCGGAATGAATGATGTCCAGCGGGAACGTGACCCGGCCGGACTTCTTGTCGTCGACCGTGACCTGATCGCCGTCGA
This sequence comes from Novosphingobium sp. TCA1, assembly GCF_009811895.1. Taxonomy (NCBI): domain Bacteria; kingdom Pseudomonadati; phylum Pseudomonadota; class Alphaproteobacteria; order Sphingomonadales; family Sphingomonadaceae; genus Novosphingobium; species Novosphingobium sp. TCA1. The sequence goes on from NZ_BLJH01000005.1 coordinate 216,334, forward strand.
TGCCGACAAGATCACCGGTCAGTCCCTTGCGGTTGCCGTCGACCGGCTCGGTCAGGTTCACCTTGACCTCGTGCCCGGCCCAGTTAGCATAGTCCTTCGGACGGGTCAGCGGACGGTCGATGCCTGGCGAGCTGACTTCGAGGCGATAGGCCTCCTCGACCAGCGTTTCACCGGCTTCTTCCAGAGCGTCCATGCGGTCGGAAATGCGGTGCGAGAGCTTCACGCAGTCATCGAGCACGAGCTGGCCCGTCGCCGGATTCTCGGCCATGATCTGAAGCGCGATCTCATCGTCGCCGACTTCGCTCTTGCCGAAGATTCGCACGCGCACCAGATCGAATCCAAGAGCCTTGACCTCGGGTTCGATGACTTCGGTAATGCGCGCAATGTCGGCCAAGCCGTATCTCCGGTAAAAATCGAGCAATTTGGCAACGCAGTTTCGCGCCGGCCCCTTCCGGCGCCAGCCCGAACCTTGTTTCACCAATGTCGGGATGAGGCGCAGATAAGCGCATCGCCGGTAAATTGCAAGAGAGAGGTTTTGGCTGAACCCGGCGGTTAGGCGAAAGCGGGTGAGTCTTTAGTTAGGTGCGCTCGTCACATCCGTGACGAGCTTGCGGCACCAGCCCACGCCCCCACCCGACCTCCCACAACGGTGTATCCTGGATGGGAGGTCGGGTGGGGGCGTGGGCTGGTGCCGCTTCCGGGCGTTAGCCCGGATAAAAAAATGCAGGCCGGGCGAGTGTTCGGGTGGGGGGGGGCTCGCCCGGCCTGCGTCCAGCGGGGGGAGGGCCGCCCGCCGGTAAGTTATAAAGTCACGCCGCAGCGCGACTCATCAGCCCGGCCCGTCGCATGGAGACCGCGCTGCGTCCTCCGACCACGATGTGGTCAAGGAGCTCGATTCGCGCCGCCTCGCACAAGGCGGACAGTCGGCGCGTGGCGATCACGTCCGCCCGGCTGGGCAGCGGATCGCCGGAAGGGTGGTTGTGCACGAGCATCAGGCCTGCGGCCTTCTGCTTCAGCGCACGTTGCAGGAGCGGCGCGTATCCGGCGCGGATCGCGGCGACGCCGCCGGTGGTGCAAGTCACCTGCCCGGCCAGTCGCCCCTCCGCATCGAAGGGCAGTTCCAGCATCACTTCACATCGCAGGCACCCGAGGTGGGTGACCAGCGTCTCTAGAAGGCGGCGGGAGAGCGGCCGGATGCGACTGCAACCCGGGACCAGTCCTGCCATGAGGGATCGTTGCCAAGCCGCCGCTTGCGCGAGACGTGCAGTATCGTGCCGACAACGATCGCCATAAGCGCCAGGAACGTGGGCGTGCCCCGCATCACCGCGTAGACGATCGGCGGAATGTCGATATCCGCCCAGCGGGCGAAATGCGCGCTCAGGCTCAAGAGCTGCAACGAGGTTGCCCATAGAGGCCATATCCTTCGCGCCTGGAGGGCAAGGAAGCCGAAGCCGACCGTCCCCACCACATCGGTCATCAGCGAAAGCGGATCGACACTGGTGAAACCGCTGGGGAACAGGCTTTCTCCGCCGACTTGCAGCAGGACCATCGCCAGGATGATCGCCGCGCCCCAGCGTTCGGGTGCGCCGCCCTGCCAGAACGCCAGCGATACCGCGACGATCAGCAGCAGGAAGAAAGCCGTCTGTTCCAGCGCACCCAAGCCCGCCTGCTCCTTCAGGCAGCCTCGACGAGCCGCTGCTCGCCCGCATCCGCGTCGAACAGCTCGGCCTTGTCGGGGCAGCGAACCGGAATATCCATGGTTTCGGCCAGCTTCGAGAGATCGCTATGCGCCCGCACGAGCTCGGAACGCGCCTCGATCAGGCTGCGCTGCATGGCCGCCACGCGCGCCATCGGGCGCTGGGTGCTATGGGCCTCGTCGACGATCGCGAGTCGGCCGCGCGCGATTTCCGCCATGAGTTCGCTGGCCTTGGCCAGAAGCTCGTCCATGTCGTTCTCTACCGACTGGATGCTCCGGGTGATCCGCATTCCGACGATATCGGGAGTCATGTTGTCGCCCTCCAGGTCATTCACCGGCGCGGCCCTGGGCCGGCACCGAAAAAATCAGACATCGAAGGCATTTCCGAAAAATCCAAAGGACCGGCTGCTCTAGAGGAGTTTTCCAAGTGTCTCGGCGATCGCCAGGGTAGCCGCGAGGGTTACCGCCATGGTCAACGCCAGAAGAAAAACCGCCCCTACGCGCCCTGCCCTTCCGAACTTCGCATCGAATGCCTCCAGGCCCGACGGCTCGGCAATCCGGGTATCGAACCATTCCGGGTGCCGTGCCATGGGCCGTGCATCGGAAAGAACGAAGACGGGATCCACCGTCAGGTCCTGATCGACCTCTTCCCCCTCTTGCGACCCTGCGTCGATACGGGAAAAGCCATATGTGGGTTTGCCACATAGCTCCAGAAGCTGCCCGTAAAGGCGCGCGGTATCCTTGCGATTGAGCGTGCCCCACTTGTCGCGCACGGCATTGATGCGCTGGTCCACCGTGTTCGGCGCAATGCCGAGTTCACGGGCGATTTCCTTGGTGGTGCGGTGCATCAGCAGCAGGTCGAGCACTTCGACCTGCTTGGGCGTCAAGTTTTCCAACAACCCTGTTGCCTCGGAAATGTCGGCTATCTCTTGCACATCGGCCCTCATTCGCGCCTTCCGTGCCCTATAACGGCAAAACTCACTAGGGAAAATTGAAGGATAACCGAAAGAGGAATTTCCTGACCAGCCCTTTAATGCTTGTGGTTTACCAAGACTCGGTTGCGTCGACTAGGGCACAGAAGGTTTATGCCCTTCCGAAAGCCGGTGTTTCTTCATGCAGTGCCGCAACTGGTCATAGGAAAGCCCGATCGCGGCGGCGGCCCGGCGCTGGTTCCAGCGGTGCCGGTCAAGCGCATCGACCAGCAGGCCCCGCTCATAAGCCTCGACCGAAGCCCGCAGCCCTGCACCCGCTTCAGGCAGCGGGACCGGCTTCGACTGCTGGGGCATCGGATCCGCGCGAACACCATCTGGCCGCGGCGGAACCTCCGATCGAGCATCCGCAGGTCCGTCCTGCCGCCAGGGATTCTCGAAAGGATCGAAGACGATCTCGGCAATCGGGGCATGTTCGTTGGCCCAGCGATAGACCGCGCGCTCCACCACGTTGCGCAGTTCGCGGACGTTGCCCGGCCAGTCATGCGCTTCCAGAACGGCCATGGCTTCGCCCGTGAAGCCGGGCCAGGTATCCCACTCCAGTTCGGTCGCCATGCGCCGCCCGTAGTAGTCCGCCAGTTCGTAGACGTCGCCTTCCCGCGCGCGCAGCGGCGGCAGGTTGATGACCTCGAAGCTCAGTCGGTCGAGCAAGTCGGCGCGGAAGCGGCCTTCATCGGCCATGAGCGGCAAGTCCGCATTGGTCGCCGCCACCACGCGCACATCGACCTGCACCGGGCGCGAGGCCCCGATCCGGGCGATCTCGCCATATTCGATCGCGCGCAGCAAGCGTTCCTGCGCCGCCATCGACAGCGTGCCGAGTTCATCGAGAAAAAGCGTCCCCCGATCCGCTTCCTCGAACCGCCCGGCCCGCGCCCGCACCGCCCCGGTGAAGGCGCCCGCCTCATGCCCGAACAGTTCCGCCTCGATCAGGGTTTCGGGGAGCGCCGCGCAGTTCATGGTGATGAGCGGCTCCCCCCAGCGCGGGGAGAGATGGTGAAGGCGCTGGGCGATCAGTTCCTTGCCCGTCCCGCGCTCGCCGATGACCAGCACCGGGCGCCGCACCGAGGCCGCCCGGCTGGCGCGCTCCACGGCATCGAGGAAGGCGGTCGATTGACCGATGAACTGAACATCACGCTCCATTCCCAAATATTAGCGAATTTTCCCATTAATTGGCAATTCATCTTTTTAAGCCCTCCGCGTCAAACTGCTGAATTCGCGGAAATCCGCGACTTTCGAAATTTGGCACGCCCCTTGCGATGACATGGGCAAATTCACGAGATCCGACAGAGGAACACCACGATGTCCTTTCAGAACGCCAGCTTCGCAGCCCGCCATCAGAGCAAGCAGCCCGGCGCGTCCCGCGCACGCAGCAAGCTTGACTGGGCGATCATCGCCGCGGTGCTGGCGATGGGCACGCTCAACCTCGTCGCCATGAGCGACCGGATCGCACCCCCGGCCCACGCCGCGCCGGTCTGCGGAGCGCCGCTCCAGTGAGCAGGCTCGACGCGGAAATCGAAATCCTGCAAGGATCGGCGCAGGACGCCCAGGCCTTCCAGCCCGGACGCGCCCATTCGTTCCAGGCCGACCCGTTTCAGGCCGACCCGTTTCAGGCTGGCAATAGCGGCTCCTTCACTCAGGAACCCCGCTTCACGCAGGCCCGCAAGTTCAATCCCACCTCGATAAAAGGAAATGCCAGGATGGGTATCTTCTCCCGCACGCGCGACATCATCGCCGCCAACTTCAACGACATGTTGGACAAGGCGGAAGATCCCGGGAAGATGATCCGCCTCATCATCCTGGAGATGGAGGAAACCCTTGTCGAAGTGCGCACCAGCAGCGCGCGGACCATTGCCGACCAGAAGGAACTGCGCCGTCACGTCGGCAAGCTGGACCAGCTTCAGGCCGACTGGGGCGACAAGGCCCAGCTCGCGCTCAGCAAGGACCGCGAGGACCTGGCCCGCGCCGCCCTGCTCGAAAAGAAGAAGGCCGGTGACATGGCCGAGCAGCTTCGTAGCGAGATCGCCGTGCTCGACGATGCCCTGCGCGCTTACGAGGAGGACATCGAGAAGCTCCAGAACCGCCTGCGCGAGGCCCGCAGCCGCCAGTCCTCGATCGCCGCCCGCTTGCAGAGCGCCGAGAATCGGGTCAAGCTGCGCACCCTGCTGTCGAGCGAGCGCGTGGACGAGGCTCTGGTACGCTTCGACCAGCTCGAACGGCGCGTCGACTATGCCGAAGGCCGCGCCGAGGCGATGAGCCTGGGCGACAGTCGCCAGCCGACGCTCGCCGAGGAAATCGCCGCGCTCCAGGACGGCGACACGATCGATGCCGAACTTGCCGAAATGAAGCGCGCCATGAACGCGGGCAAGAACGGTTCGGAATAACAGCGGCGCACCTGGCATCCCGGCAGGTGCATGCCGCCCGCGAAGGGCCATGACCGGGAATGCGGGTCTTCAGGACCCGACCAGTCAAAGGGACCCCGGCGCCAGTCGGCGCGGTCCAAGGGAAAGGGAAAAACCAGTGTCACGCGGACAATTCTATCTCGACAAGTCGAACGCCAAGCTCGCGGGTGTCTGCTCCGGCATTGCCGACTACACCGGGGTCGATACGCTCTGGGTGCGCATCGCGGCGGTGCTGCTCACCTTCTTCGTCTCCTTCGTGACGATCCCGATCTACATCGCGGTCGCCCTGATGGCGGACAAGCGGCCAATGAGCCTCTACAGCGAAGCCGAGGAAGAGCGCCTGCTGCGCCGTATGGAACGCCGCAGGAATCGCCAGGGCTATGGCCTCGTGCGTTCCACGCCCAACCGTTCGGGCCGCCTGCGCAGCGAACTCTCGGACATCGACCGCCGCGTCGCCGAAATGGAAGCGCACTACACCAGCAGCAATTCGCGCCTCGCCGCCGAAATCGACAGTCTGCGCTAAGCGCGGCAGTCAAAACGCAGGCAACGGGTAACAGGGACAATAGCTCGATGGAAAACCTCGCCCTCCTCATTCCGCTGGCCCCGTTCATCATCGGCGGCTTCGCGATCTGGACGCGGCATCAGCGCAAGATGGCCGAACTCCAGGTTCAGGCGACTGCCGAGAAGGCCGCGCAATATGCCTCGCACTCCCGCGAACTCGAAGAGCGCGTGCGGGTGCTGGAACGGATCATCACCGACGGCGGCTACAACACCGCGCTGCAGATCGAAGCCCTGCGCGACACCCGCGAAGTGGAGGCCAGCGAAGCGGCGAAGGAAACCCGCCAGTGAGCGGCCTTGCACCGACCCACGCGAACGGAACAGGGGACTGACCCGGATGGATTACGCAACGCTCGAAATGCTCTCGCCGGTGTTCGTCGTCGCCACGGCGTTGGGGATCGGCGGCTGGGTCTTCAACAACTGGCTGCGCATGCGCCACGGCTACCCGCTGGAAAGTTCGTGGGGCAAGGCTATCTATCCCAAGGACAACAACGAGGCACAGGCCCGCGTGCAACTGCTGACCCAGGAAAACGCCCAGCTGCGCGCCGAGATCGGCGCGATCAAGGACCGCCTCGCCAGCGTGGAGCGCATCGTCACCGATCAGGGCTACGATGTCGCCCGCCAGATCGAAGGCCTGCGAGACGCCCGCAACGGGATCGGGCATGAGGTGACGCAATGAGTTTCTGGACCGCCGTAGTCGTAATCTTCGCGATCGCCTCGATCACCTGGCTGCGCGCGCAGAAGCTGCGTGGCGAGAAACCGGGTTTCCGCCTCGACGGCCATAGCGAACGCGAGCACGAACTGGAAAACGAAGTCGAGAACCTGCGCAAGCGCATCGCCGTTCTCGAACGCATCGCCACCGACGATCGCCGCGAAAAGGACCTTGCGCGCGAAATCGACGCCCTGCGGGATTGATAACCCGTCGTCCCGGACTTGATCCGGGACCGCTGGCCGGGACCCTCTGCCCTTTCGGCAGAGCCGCGCTACTGCGTCGCAGCACCGGAAAAACGGCAGACCTGATCCCACAATATATCTGAAATTACATGTTTTTCACTAGCCAGCCCTTCCCCTGACCGACATCGACAGAACCATTACCCTTCAAGGAGGAAAGACGTGTTGAAACGCCTTCTGCCCCTTCCCGCCATGGCTGTATTCTGGGCTGCATTCTGGGCAGCATTCTCGATTGCCCCGCTCCATGCCCAGGAAGCCGATCGTCAGTTTCCGGTGAGCGCTTTCGACGCCATCCAGACGCGCGGTTCGGACCGCGTGAAGGTCGTTCCCGGCGACGCCAGCGTAGTCATCGCGACAGGTGACCCGCGGGCGCTGGATACGCTTCGTATCGAAGTGAAGGATCGCGTTCTCTACATCGATCGCAAGCCGGGCAATTGGCGAGACAAGGGCGCGACCGTGACGGTTTCGGCATCGACGCTGCGGGCCGTGACGATATCCGGCTCGGGCTCCGTCGAAATAGCGCAGGTGACCGGCCCGGAATTTCTGGGAAGCATGAGCGGTTCCGGGGCACTCTACCTGAACGGCGTGGATGCCGACCTGGTGGAAATCCGCCAGACCGGGTCGGGCGCTGCCACGGCGAACGGCCGGGCAAAGTCCATCAAGCTATCCGTTCGCGGTTCGGGTGAAATCGACACCCGTGCGCTGCAGGCCCAGGACCTCAGGATCGACATGACCGGGTCCGCCTCGATTCATGCGAAGGCTTCCGGCACCGCAAGGATCAATACGCGGGGGAGCGGCGTGATCGACGTGAAGGGCAGCCCGCAGTGCGTGATCAACCAGAAAGGCACTGGCACGCTGCGCTGCGGCTGACGGCGGAAAGTCAGCCCTTCGGCACCTTCGCATCCAGTTCCGCCAGCCACACCGCTGCGCTGGCATCCGAAGGCGCGCGCCAGTCTCCGCGGGGGCTGAGGGCGCCGCCGGAGGAGACCTTCGGCCCGTTCGGCACGGCCGAGCGCTTGAACTGGCTGAAGGCGAAGAAGCGCCGCAGGAACTTCTCCAGCCAGGATCGGATCACGGCGAGGTCGTATTCGTTCTTGCGATCCTCGGGGAAACCGGCGGGCCAGGTGCCCTTCGCCGCATCGCGCCAGGCATGAAGCGCGAGGAACGCTACCTTCGAAGGCTTCTGACCAAAGCGCATGATATGGTGCAGGAAGAAGTCGTTAAGCTCGTAAGGCCCGATCTTCGCCTCGGTGCTCTGGATCGCGCCGTCGGCACCGGCGGGCACCAGTTCGGGCGAGATCTCGGTGCCGAGGATGGCGAGCAGCACGTCTTCGGTCTCGGCGCCGAACTGGTCGGTCGTCGCGCACCAGCGGATCAGGTACTGGATCAGCGTCTTGGGCACACCGGCGTTGACCGTATAGTGGCTCATCTGGTCGCCGACGCCGTAAGTACACCAGCCGAGCGCGAGTTCGGACAAGTCGCCGGTGCCGATCACGAAACCGTCGTGCTGGTTGGCAAGGCGGAACAGGTAATCGGTGCGCAGGCCGGCCTGCACGTTCTCGAAGGTCACGTCATAGACGGGCTCTCCATTCGAGAAGGCGTGGCCGATGTTCTGGAGCATCGTCGTCGCCGTGGGGCGGATGTCGATCTCTTCGGCAGTGATGCCAACGGCGTTCATCAGCTTCCAGGCGTTGGACTTGGTGCCGTCGCTGGTGGCGAAACCGGGCATCGTGTACCCGCGAATGAACGTGCGCGGCAGACCCAGCCGATCGCAGGCGCGGGCGGCGACGATCAGCGCGTGGGTCGAATCGAGCCCGCCCGAGATGCCGATCACCATCGACTTGGCGCCGGTCGCCTCGATGCGGCGCATCAGGCCGTCAACCTGGATGTTGAACGCCTCGTAGCAGTCGGCATCCAGCTTGTCGGCGCGCGAGGGCACGAAGGGAAAGCGCGAGACCGGGCGGATCAGGCCGATGTCGCCCCCCGCCGGGGCATGGCGGAAGCGCACGGTGCGGAAGGTTTCGTCGGGATTGCCCGCCACTTCGGCCGCGTCGTTGAAAGTCGGCACGCGCATCCGGTCGTTGACGATGCGGTCCACATCGACGTCGGCGATGCAGAGTTCCGCCTCCAGCGAGAAGCGCTCGCTCTCCGCCAGCAGGTCGCCCAGTTCGTAGACGATGCCCTGCCCGTCCCACGCAAGGTCGGTCGTGCTCTCGCCGTGGCCCGCGGCGGAGTAGATGTAGGCCGCCGTGGCGCGGGCCGACTGCGAGCGGCAGAGCAAGTGCCGTTCGTCCGACTTGCCGATGACGATGTTGGAGGCGGAGAGGTTGCACAGGATCGTAGCCCCGGCGAGCGCGCCGTGCGAGCTGGGCGGGGTGGCGGCCCAGATATCCTCGCAGATTTCTATGAAGAAGCGGAAGTTCGGCAGCACTTCGGAGGCGAAGACCAGATCGACGCCGAAGGGCACGTCCTGCCCGTTCACGCGGATGGTCTGGCCCTTCAGCATCTTGCCGCTGGCGAACCAGCGCTTTTCGTAGAACTCGCGGTAGTTGGGCAGGTAGGACTTGGGCACCACGCCCAGCAACCGTCCATGCGCAATGGCGAGCGCGCAGTTGTAGAGTCGCCCCTTGTGCGGCAGCGCCGCGCCAACCAGCAGAACGGGCGAGAGATCGGCGCTGACGTGGACGATTTCCGCCACGGCGGCTTCCACCGCCTCGATCATCGCCGCCTGCAAGTGCAGATCGTCGATGGCGTAGGAGGAGAGGCACAGTTCGGGGAAGACCAAGAGGTCCACATGCGCCTCATGCGCGCGCTGCGCCTCTGCCAGCACGGCGTCGCGATTGAAGGCGACATCGGCAGTGCGGACCTTGGGCGTGGAGGTGGCGACGCGCACGAAGCCGTGTTCGTGCGCCGAGAAGAAGGAATGGGAATAGAAAGGGTGTGCACTCATGGGCAAATCCCTGACAGGAACGAGAGCGAGAGGCAACTTCCCCTTGCCCTCGCCCGCGCCGCGCTTAAATGGCATGGGCATGCGCAGCCTCGACGACATCCGCGAAGAATACGAGTTTTCCGAAGGCGATGAACGCTATCGCCTGCTGATCGGCCTCGGCGCCGAACTCGATCCCATGCCCGACGCGCTGAAGACGGACGCCACCAAAGTGCGCGGCTGCTCGGCCAGCGTCTGGGTCTATCCGATGGCGCAGGACGACGGCACGCTGCACTTCCTGGCGGACAGCAATGCGGCGATCACCAAGGGCATCGTCTCGCTGGTGATCTCGGCCGTGCAGGACCGGCCCGCCGCCGAAGTGGCCCAGACCGACATCGCTGCTGCGCTGGAGCCGTTCGACCTCAAGAACCAGCTCTCGTCCAACCGCACCCAGGGCGTACCGAACATGATCGCGCTGATCCGCGAGACGGCAGCGCGTTATGCGCAAGGCGCGGGAAGCACCGGAGCCGCAGGAACCGCATGAGGCACCTCAGCCGCCACGCATGGATGGCGGCGGGGCTGTTCTTCGTCGCGCTGGGCACGATCGGCATCTTCCTGCCGGTTATGCCGACGGTAGTGTTCTATCTGCTGGCGGCCTGGTGCTTCGGCAAGAGCCACCCGGAATGGGCGGAGCGGCTCTACAACCACCCGCATTACGGCCACAACTTGCGCGAATGGCGCGACCGGCGCGCGATCAGCCGCAAGGGCAAGATCTCCGCGATCCTGGCGATGACGGGTTCGATTCCGTTCACCTGGTTCACGGCAGGCTGGCCCTGGGTGCTGATCCCGGTGGGCGTGCTGGCGGTGATCGGGCCGTGGATCTGGACGCGGGCAGAGTAGCACGGGCAGAGTAGAACGTCGTCCCGGACTTGATCCGGGGCCGCTGGCCTCGCGTCACCCCACTCTCGGCAGGGCGCCTTACCGCAAGCTTGCGCCTAAAGAATTGCCAGCGGTCCCGGATCAAGTCCAGGACGACGTGGTTTTTCAGCGCTCCTCCACCGCCTCGCGCAGCACAGTGATGCCCTGCTCGCGCTGGCGCCGCAGTTCCTGCTTGAGCACCGCCGGATCGCGCGCGACCACGAAGCCGAAGCTCACCCCGCCTTCCTTGCCGATCGTGGCGTGGTGGAGCTTGTGCGCCTGCACCAGCCGCTTGGCATAGCCGCGCTTGGGCACCCAGCGGAAATAGCGCTGGTGGACCAGACCGTCGTGGATCAGCGTATAGATCACGCCGTAGAGCAGCACGCCCAGCCCGATCCAGGTCCCCGGCGCCCAGGCATCGGCGCCCATGACCAGGGGGGAGCCCACCGCGAACATCGCGATGCTGATCACCGCGCCGACCAGCGCGTAGAGGTCGTTCTTCTCGAGGAGATTGTCGTGCGGCTCGTGGTGGTCGCGGTGCCAAGCCCAGCCGAAGCCATGCATGATGTACTTGTGGCTGGCCCAGGCCACGAATTCCATGGCGGCGGCGGAAGCCAGCACGATCAGGGCGGCGGAGAGGAAGGACATGATCGCCTTCTAGCTCTTTGCGCCATCGATGTCAGGGTGTCTCGAAAAAGAACGGGAATGCAGATGCAACCGCGACGACGCGGGGTGGTACACGGCTGTACCTGCATTCCTCTTTTTCTTTCAGGCGCCCTCTCCCGTCGGGTCGCAAGAGCCCTCTACAGCCTCTGCCCGGCGACACTTAGTTACAAATGCCGACAGGACTGTGACCTGTGAGTCTTCTCCCGTTCATATTCGCCAGCCTAATTCTGAATGCACGGAACAAGACCCAAAAAAAGAAGGAAAGTCCCATGCGCAAGATCGCCCGTTTCATCGCCCCCGCCCTGGTCGCCACGCTGGGTCTCTCGGCCATCGCCCCGGGTATCGCCGAGGCTGCCGCACCGCACCGCGAAGCCGCCCGCATCACTCCGAATCGCGAAGCCCGGATCCGCTCGGACATCGCCGGCCTGCGCAGCCAGATCGATCGCGCCGCCGCACGCCGCACGATCAGCCAGCGCGAAGCCAAGGGCCTGCGCAACGACGCCGCCCAGGTCCAGCGCCTCCACACCGCCTATGCCCGCGGCGGCCTGACCGCCTACGAGGCACAGACCCTGGAAGGAAAGGTCAACCGCATTCGCGGCGCCCTCCACCTGGAGCGCAACGATCGCAACGGCTATCGCCGCTAAGAAGCTCCAGTTGACCGCTTAGCGAATAATGTTGCGCGAAAAGGCGCGCCGGTTCCCCTTGAATTGCGGGTCCGGCGCGCCTAATCGCGCTTTCACCATGACCACGAAACCGCGCACCCTCTACCAGAAGATCTGGGACGCCCACGTCGTCGACACGCGCGACGACGGAACCAGCCTCATCTATATCGACCGTCACCTCGTTCACGAAGTGACGAGCCCGCAGGCCTTCGAAAGCCTACGCGTGGCCGGTCGTCCGGTGCGCCGCCCCGATCTTACCCTCGCGGTTCCCGATCACAATCTGCCGACCACGGCGCGCAAGGACGCGGAAGGGCGCGTCCTGCCGATCACCGATCCCGAAAGCGCGCAGCAGCTGGCCGCGCTGAAGCGCAACGCGCCCGAATTCGGCGTGCGCTACATCGACGCCACCGATGCCGAACAGGGCATCGTCCACGTCGTCGGTCCCGAGCAGGGCTTCTCCCTGCCCGGTGCCACGATCGTCTGCGGCGACAGCCACACCGCCTGCCACGGCGGCATCGGCGCGCTGGCCTTCGGCATCGGCACCAGCGAGGTCGAGCACGTGCTCGCCACCCAGACCCTGCTGCTCAAGCAGTCGAAGAGCTTCGAGGTCCGCGTCGACGGCCAGCTTGGCGCCGGGGTCACGCCCAAGGACGTGGTCCTGCACATCATCGGCGTGATCGGCACCGCCGGCGGCACCGGCTATGTGATCGAGTTCCGCGGCAACGTCTTCGAGGAAATGTCCGTCGAAGGCCGCCTCACCGTCTGCAACATGGCCATCGAAGGCGGCGCCCGCGCCGGCCTAATCGCGCCGGACGAAACCACGATCGCCTATGTCGAAGGCCGTCCCTATGCGCCCAAGGGCGAAGACTGGGACAAGGCCGTGGCCTGGTGGAACAGCCTCGCCACCGATGCCGGCGCGACGTTCGACAAGACCGTCTCGATCCGCGCCGAGGATATCCAACCGACCGTCACCTGGGGCACCAGCCCCGAGGATACCTCCGCGATCGGCGGCGTGGTCCCCGCGCCGGAAGACTTCGCCGACGCTTCCAAGCGCGACGCGGTAAAGGTCAGCCTCGACTACATGGGCCTGACGCCCGGCACCCGCCTCACCGACGTGGAAGTGCAGAACGTCTTCATCGGCTCCTGCACCAACAGCCGCATCGAGGACATCCGCGCCGCCGCCGCCGTGCTCAAGGGCCGCCACAAGGCCGACAACGTCAAATGGGCGATCGTCGTCCCCGGCTCGGGCCTGGTCAAGGCGCAGGCCGAGGCCGAGGGGCTGGACAAGATCATCGTCGAGGCGGGCCTCGAATGGCGCGAACCGGGCTGCTCGGCCTGTCTCGCCATGAACCCCGACAAGGTTCCGGCCGGGGAGCGCTGCGCCTCGACCAGCAACCGCAATTTCACCGGCCGCCAGGGACCCGGCAGCCGTACCCACCTGATGAGCCCCGCCATGGCCGCCGCCGCCGCGGTTACCGGCAGGCTCACCGATGTGCGCGAACTGGTAGGATAAGCACGACATGTCGAACGATTCGGAAAACAACCTGGCCGGCAAGGCCGCTCTCGCTGCCGGTGCCGCCATCGGTTCCGCCGCCATCGCCGCAGCGCTGCTTTTCGTGAAGCGCCGCAAGGCCCGCGCCAGCGAAAAGCCGCTGCACCCCGAACAGGCACCCGAGACCGATTGATGAAGCCGATCTCCCACGTTGCCGGACGGGCCATCCCGTTCGGCCGCAAGAACGTCGACACCGACGTCATCATCCCGGCGCACTGGCTCAAGACCATCACCCGCGAAGGCCTCGGCAAGGGCGCTTTCGAAGCGGTGAAGAAGGAAGAGGGCAATGTGTTCGAGAACCCCGAGTTCTCGGGCGCGCCGATCCTGATCGCGGGCGACAACTTCGGTTGCGGTTCGAGCCGTGAACATGCCGCCTGGGCCCTGCTCGACATGGGGATCACCAGCGTGATCGCCCCGAGCTTCTCGGACATCTTCTCGGGCAATGCCTTCAAGAACGGTATCCTTACCGTGGCCCTGCCGCAGGAAGCGATCGACCGGCTGATGGAAGTCGCGCAGACCGACCCCATCGACATCGACCTTGAAACGCAGACCGTCACCACGCGTTTCCAGGACCGCTACAGCTTCGAAATCGACCCGTTCCGCAAGCACTGCCTGCTGGGCGGTCTGGACGAAGTGGGCCTCACCATGGCCCAGGGCGATGCGATCGCGGCCCATGAAGCGAAGGCCCGCGACGCCCTGCCGTTCCTGGCGAAGACGCCCGCGACGACTTGAAAAGTCGTCCTGATAACCCGTCGTCCCGGACTTGATCCGGGACCGCTTGCCGTGAACAGCCTACCTCGCGGCAGGGCGCTCTCAAGCAAGCTACCGCCTCAAGAACTGCCAGCGGTCCCGGATCAGGTCCGGGACGACGATGTATAAATCATCATTGCCCCCGCCCGCTTCGCCCCCTATCGGCAGGGTGAAGTTCCAATCCGAGGGTATCCGATGACGAGTTTCCAGGATCGCGAGCGCGCCGAAGAGGCGAAGTTCGTGCATGATGCCGACACCCAGTTTCGCATCCAGGCGCGCCGCAACCGGCTGCTGGGCGAATGGGCTGCCGCGCGCATGGGCCTTTCCTCGGCGGAAACGGAGGCCTACGCCAAGGCCGTGGTCCAGGCGGACTTCGAGGAAGCCGGCGACGAGGACGTGATCCGCAAGCTGCTGGGCGACCTGATCGCGGCGGGCGTCGATGCCTCGGAACCCGAAATCCGCGTCGCTCTCGAAGAAAAGCAGGTCGAGGCGCGCCGCGCTTTCCTCGGCTGAATTTAGGAAAGAACCGTCACCATGGCGATGCCAGCCAGTGAAATCGAAGCCATGATCCGCGCTGCCCTGCCCGACGCGGAAGTGGAGATCACCGATCTTGCCGGAGACGGCGACCACTATGCCGCGCGCGTCACCAGCGCCGCCTTCGCGGGCAAGCCCCGCGTCGCCCAGCACAAGATGGTCTACGAAGCGCTGGGCGGCCGCATGGGCGGCGTGCTCCACGCCTTGCAACTCACCACCGCCGTCCCCAATTGATGTCGGCACAGTCTGAAGGTTTAACTGAAATGTCCGACGTCAACGCCCGTATCGACGAGATTGTAAAGAACAACGACATCGTCCTGTTCATGAAGGGCACGCCGCTGTTCCCGCAGTGCGGCTTCTCCAGCCGCGCGATCGCCATCCTCGAGCAGCTTGGCGCGCCTTACGAAAGCGTGGACGTGCTCCAGGACATGGATATCCGCCAGGGCATCAAGGCCTATTCGGATTGGCCGACGATCCCGCAGCTCTACGTGAAGGGCGAATTCGTCGGCGGCAGCGACATCATGATGGAAATGTACGAGGCAGGCGAACTGCATCAGCTGTTCATCGATACCGGTCTCGCCACCCAGGGTTGATCCCAAGGTTTATCTGGGGGCTGGTTTCAGCCCGAACGAATTCGCGAAGCGCCCGGGGGCAACCTCGGGCGCTTTTTCGTAGCTTCGGGGAAGGGGAGATTCTCGGGGAGACGGGGCCGGGAGACAATCGGCCCCGTCTCGGTCGAGATTTACTCGAGGGTACGTTATCCTATAAGCACGAGCCGTGCCACTTTGCCCTTTCCCGCACGATTTCGGCATTTTCGAGCAAGCCCCGGTCCCCGCGGCAGACGGAACTGTAAAGTATTCCGGCAATCCCGCGTCGGCGGCATGACGATGCAATGACGCAAAACCGCTTGCCTCTCGCGGTCCAGGACGCAAACTCGCGAACATGATCCTCTATGCCCCCAGCAACGAGCCGATGCCGGCGGACGGCCCGAAAGTGATACCGGCGGCAACCCTGGTGATCTTCCGCAATGCCGCCCATGGCGGTCCCCCCGAATTGCTGATGGTCCAGCGCGCGCGAGCGATGCGTTTCGCCGGCGGCGCAGCGGTCTTTCCCGGTGGCCGCGTCGATCCCGCCGACCGCGAGCTTGGCGCTGCGCTGATGCCGGATCAGCCGATCGAGCTGGCGGCCGCGCGGATCGCCGCCATTCGCGAAACCCTGGAAGAGACCGGCCTCATGGTCGCCATCCGCCGTCCGGTCACGGCCGAGGAAGCGGCGCAGGGGCGCCTCATGCTGCTGGAATGCGGCGCGCTCGCCCCGGTGCTGGAGCGGTTCGGCTGGGAAATCGTCCCCAAACGCCTGGTTCTCTACGCCCACTGGTGCCCGCCGTGGGACAAGGGCTTCGACACCCGTTTCTTCGTTACCGATCTCGGCACCGGCGCCGTCGACGTGACCGTCGACGCCACGGAGAACACGCGGCTGTTCTGGACCAGCGCCGCAGAGGCGCTCGCCATGGCCGCGCGCGGGGAGATCGCCGTGATCTTCCCCACCCGCCGCAATCTGGAACGGCTGGCCCGTTATGGCAGCCACGAGGACGCGATCGCCGATATCGCCCGCCACCCCGTCGAACGCATTCATCCCGGCATCGAGATGGTCGATGGCGAGGCGTGGCTGATGATCCCGGACGGCCACGGCTATCCGGTGCGCGGCCAGCTCAAGGCCCACGCCGATCGCGGTTGACCCGCGATCGGCTTAAGAGCCTGTTTGAAAATGCCCTAAAGGGGCATTTTTGTGCGGCACCGCCAAAATCCGCCTGCGGCGGATTTTCAAACAATCTCATACAGGAAATCAGGCAGGTTCGGGTTCCGGCTCGGGCGCTGCGAGCGGTCCTTCGATTTTCGGTCCGGTCGCACCGTAGAGCCCCAGCACCACGGCCAGCACGAAGAACACCGTCATCGCCTTGATCGCCGGATCGTAGCTGCCCGTCAGCGAGAATGCCTTGGCCGATCCGATCACGGAAGAGGCGATGAAGGGCAGGCCGATCAGCGTATTGAGCCCGAAACCGCGGCTGTAGCTCGCTTGCCCGAAGCTGTCCGACAACCCCCGCCCCAAAGTCGGGATCGCGCCGCCTCCATGCAGGCCGATCAGACCGACGACCACGGCGGTCACCGCGAAAGGCGGATGGAACAACAGGATCGCCCAGAGCAGTGCGCAGTTGAAACCGATCAGCGCCAGCGAGCGGCCTCCACCGAGCCGGTCGGCGATCCAGCCGAACATAACCGATCCAAATATGCCGGCAAGCGACATGACCGACTGCAATTGCGCCGATTCGGCCCTCGTAAAGCCCCAGGATTCGCCCATCGGCACCAGCAGCGAACCCAGCATGACCGAACTCGCCATGCTGGCGACCGCTGCCAGGCAGAGCGCCCAGAACCGGGGCCTCGCAAGCAGTTGGGCGACGCTGAGCGACCCGTCCGAAGTGCGCCTGTCGCGCGAGACCGGGGCTACCGTTTCCTGCCCCGGCGGATGATCGACCGCCAGAAGGCTGAGCGGGACGAGGATCGCTGCAGTGACCAGCCCGATCGCCATGTAGAGCGTGGTGGGTGCCATGCCGTCCAGCGCCTTGTGCAGGAGCCAGGGCATGACCGCGATGACGACCGGCAGATGGACCACGCCCAGCGCCAGCCCGCGATTGCGGTGGAACCAGCGCGTCACCAGTGTCGCCGGCCCCACCGAGCCTGCAAGGCTGAGCGCAGGGCCGAAGAACAGGCCATAGGCAACAAGATAGAGCGCATAGCTATGGGTGAGTGCCAGCAGGACGTAACCCGCCGCGGCCAGCAACGCGCCCGCCAGCAAGAGCAGCCGCAGCGAGACTTTCGCGATCAGCACGCCCACGAAAGGCGCCAGTATCGACGATCCGACAAGGACCAGCGGAATCCCGGCCGCGGCCGCTTCGCCGCTGACGCCGAGCCGCTGCTCTACCGATGCCAGCATGATCCCGAAGGATCCCATTATCGTACCGATAACCAGATTGTGCGCGACCCCCGCGATCACGCCCATGCGGACGGCCAGAGGGTGGTTCGGAATATCCGGCGCATTGCCGGCTGCATGGGCCATGGCTCTCTCTCCCAGATGGCGACCAGATGGCTAAGTGCCGGCTTTTGCCGGGCATGACTTTGCCGGGAGGATAGGGCTCGGCGCCGTGCTGGCGAGGAGATTGGACGCGGCGCGGGGAAATAACGCCCTGGCGTAGCAGGCCGGAAGCGATCAGCCGACCGCGCGCCACTCCGGCGTGAAAGTCGCGTGAAGGCGGACGAGATGGTCCACGACCGGCGTGTAGAGCGGACAGTCGAACTCCACCCCGGCGCAGTTTCCGCTTACCCAGCGGACGATGCCGGTCAGCCCCTCCAGCCCCTGCGGCCGGATCACCAGACGCATGCCGACTCGAAAGAACAGCCCCGTCACGCGCAGGCAGCAACCTTCGGCGGTGATGTCGGAAATCTCGCCCTGGTCGCGCAAGCCATTGGCAGTGCGGCATTGTGCCGCGAGGGAGACCGGCTGCCGTCTGGATCTGCGCTGGAGGAAGGGGCGATTCATGCTGCCGATTATCGCACGAACCGGTTGATCAACCCTTAAGCAGGCGCCTGAACGCCCGAGCCTTCGACCGCTTCGGCCTTGGCGGCCAACCGCTTGGCCAGGACCGCGCAGACCATCAGCTGGATCTGGTGGAAGAACATCAGCGGCAGGATGATCGCACCCACTTGCGCGGCGGGGAAAAGCACGCCCGCCAGCGGCACGCCCGTGGCAAGGCTCTTCTTGGAACCGCAGAACAGGATCACCACGCGGTCCTCATGGCTGAAGCCCAGCAGGCGCCCCAGCACGTTGCCGATCACCATGATCGCCGCCAGCAGCGCCAGCGAGAGGGCGGCGATCAGCGCCAGTTCCTGCACGGTCACCTTCTGCCACAGCCCTTCCAGCACGGCGGCCCCGAAAGCGGTGTAGACCACCAGCAGGATCGACCCCCGGTCGGTATAGCCGAGCAGCTTCTTGTGGCGCTGTACGAAGCCGCCGATCCACGGGCGCAGCAGGTGCCCCGAAACGAAGGGCAACAGCAGTTGCAGCGAGATCGAGATGATCGGGTCGGTGGAAAAGCCCTGCGCCTTGCCGGTGATGAGCAGCGCCGTCAGCACGGGGGTGATGAATATGCCCGCCAGGTTCGAAAACGAGGCACTGCACACCGCCGCCGCGACGTTGCCTCCGGCAATCGCGGTGAAGGCGATGGACGACTGTACGGTCGAGGGCAGGAGCGTCAGGAACAGGACGCCGGTGGCCAGCGACGGCTCAAGCCCCGGAATCGCCCTGATCCCCAGGCCCAGCAGCGGGAAGATCACGAAAGTCAGGCAGGCGACCGTCAAATGCAGCTTCCACGCCCGCGCCCCGTCGAGGATCGCCTCGCGCGAGAGCTTGGCGCCGTGAAGGAAAAACAGCAGCGCAATCCCGGCATCGGCCACGCCCCCCGCGATTCCCGCCCAGATGCCGCGCGCGGGCAGCACCGAGGCAAGGCCGACGGTCGAAACCAGCATGAGCAGATAGGGGTCGATGTTCAGGCGCGAGAGCAGGCTTTTCATGAGACCTCTCTAAGCGCGCCTGCCGCCGAGCAAAACCCCGCCATGCCGCGCCACGCGCACAAAAACTTGAAATCCTGCGTCCCGTTACTCGGGAATTGGCGCGCCCGACAGGGTTCGAACCTGTGACCCCAAGCTTAGAAGGCTCGTGCTCTATCCAGCTGAGCTACGGGCGCGCGTCGCGCTCCCCATAGCGCGGTTCGCCGTTCACGCAAACCGCATGAACGGTTCAACTTGTGCTTTGCGGCATCGCAGCAGGAGGTTACGCACAGCGAATGAGCGAAGCAGACCTTCCCGCCGGCCACCTTTCCCGCGCCCATCTTTCCCGCATCGACGGCATGACCGGCGCCCGCCGGCATTTCCGCTATTTCGATTTCGTGATGGTCGCCTTCGTGGTGATCCTGCTGCTCTCCAACCTGATCGGCGCGGCCAAGCAGGCGCAAGTGGACTTTCCGCTGCTGGGGCCGGTCACCTTCGGCGCGGGCGTGCTGTTCTTCCCGGTTTCCTACATCATCGGCGACGTGCTGACCGAAGTATACGGCTATGCCAATGCCCGCCGCTGCATCTGGGCGGGCTTCTTCGCGCTGCTGTTCATGGTGCTGATGAGCGTGGTCGTGGTGGAAATACCCGCCAATCCCGAATGGGCGCTCGCCTCGGCCACGTACACGGTTGCGGGCCGGGAAGTGACGGCGCCCAACCAGGCGGCCTATTACGCGATCTTCGGCCAGACCCCGCGCATCGTCTTCGCCTCGGTCTGCGCATTCTGGGCAGGCGAGTTCGTGAACTCCTTCGTGCTGGCGCGCATGAAGGTCATGACCCAGGGCAAGCACCTGTGGACCCGCACGATCGGCTCCACGGTGTTCGGCCAGGGCGTGGACAGCGCGCTGTTCTACCCGCTCGCCTTCCTGGGCGTAGCCGGGTTCACGCCGCATTCCATTGCCTTGCTGGCGGTGACCCAGTGGCTGATCAAGACCGGCTGGGAAGTGGTGCTGACCCCGGTGACCTACCTCGTCGTCGGCTGGCTGAAGTCGCGCGAAGGCGTGGACGTGTTCGATCGCAATATCGACTTCTCGCCTTTCGCCAAGGCGCGCAAGACAGCGACAATCCCGGAATAAACCGCCCGCCGCGCTTGGCAGGGCCGGCCCGCCCCGGTAGGCCCCGCAGGCCATGCTCGACCGCATTCTCCTGTCCCGTTTCCGCAACCACCGTGAGACCGCGGTGGAAGGCACGGCCCAGTTCAACCTGCTGGTGGGCGAGAACGGCGCGGGCAAGACCAATGTGCTGGAGGCGATCTCGCTGCTTTCGCCGGGCCGGGGGCTGCGGCGCGCAGGGCTGGCCGACATGCCGGGACAGCAATTCGACGGCGGTTTCGCGGTAAGCGCAGCGCTTACGCCGCCGGGCACGCCTCAGGGCGAGGAACCGGTGCAACTGGGCACCGGCGTCCTGCCGGAGCGCCCCGGCAGGCGCCTCGTCCAGATCAACGGCGCCGAGGCACCGGCGGTGCGGCTGGCCGAATGGCTGTCGATCGGCTGGCTGACCCCGGCGATGGACCGGCTTTTCGTCGAAGGCGCGGGTGCGCGGCGGCGCTTTCTCGACCGGCTGGTGCTGGCGGTGCGGCCGGACCATGCCGGTAATGCCACCCGGCTCGAAAATGCCCTGCGCGAGCGCAATCGCCTGCTCTCGGACGACCTTCCGCCCGATCCGCGCTGGCTAGATGCGATCGAGATGCAGCTTGCCGAAGCCGGGGCCATGGTCGCGGCAGCCCGCGCGGAACTGGTGGAGCGGCTGGAGCAGGCGCTAGGCGCCCTGCCCGACTCGCCTTTCGCGCGCCCATCGCTCGCCTATCAGCCGGGCGGACCGATCGAGGCCGAGGCCCTCGCCCGCGCCCTGCGGAGCGGCCGCCCGCGCGAGCGCGCGGCACAGCGCACGCTCACCGGGCCGCACCGCGACGAAGTGCTCGTCACCATGGCGGGCAAGGACCAGCCTGCCGCCGAATGCTCCACCGGCGAACAGAAGGCGATGCTGATCGCCATAACCCTGGCCCATTCGCAGCTGCTCGAAACCAGCCTGGAACAACGCCCGCGCCTTCTGTTGCTGGACGAAGTGGCCGCCCATCTCGACCCGCTGCGCCGCGAAGCCCTGTTCGACCGCCTTCGCGCGGGTTCGGCGCAAGTCTGGCTGACCGGCACCGAACTCGCCCCGTTCGAGGCTATCGCCAACGAGGCGGCAGTATGGGAAGTCAGTTCGGGCTCGGTGCGCCGACTGGACTAGGGCGGATCGACATTCAGCCCATGCGGGCCTGCGAAGCGCGATTTCCTGCGCTTCGGTGCTCACGGACCGAAAGTCCGCTGCGCTCCGATGCTCGAAAATCACGCTTCTCGGCTCCACCTGAACTGAATATCGATCCGCCTTAGGTCGACTTGCGGGGCAGCGCCGCCGCCACATCGTCCACCGTCGCCGTCACGATCGCGTCGATGCCCAGTGCCGTCGGATGGACGTGGTCCTTCTGCATCAGGTCCGGCTTGTCGATCACCGGCTGGAGGAAGAACGGCACCAGCGTCGCGCCATATTCCTGCGCAAGCTGCGGGTAGATCGGGTTGAATTTCTCCGCATAGTCCTTGCCGAGATTGGGCGCCGCCATCATGCCCAGCAGCACCACGCGGATATTGTCGCCCTTCAGCCGCTTGAGGATAGTTTCGAGGTTGCGGCGCGTCTCGGCAGGCGGCAGCGATCGCAGCATGTCGTTGCCGCCCAGGCTGACGATGGCGAGTTCGGGCTTGGGAGACTGGCTGCCGAGCGTGAAGTCGAGCCGCTCCAGGCCCGCCGCCGTGGTATCGCCCGAGACCCCGGCATTGGCGATCTTGGCATTCACCCCGCGCGCGCGCAGCGCCTGTTCGAGACGGTCGGGATAGCTCTCTCCGTCGTCCAGGCCGTAGCCCGCCAGCAGCGAATCGCCGAAGGCCAGGATCGGTCGCTCCGGCCCCATGACCGGAATCGCGGGCGGCGCATCGACCGCGCTCTGCGTCTGCTCCTGCGCGGGAGCCGCCGCACTGTCCCTAGAATTGTCACAGGCGCTCAGCAGCACCGGCAAGAGCAGAGAGGCCACCAGCAGGATTTTCGCGTGAGCGCGCAAGGCTTTCTCCTTGAACTACGAGGCTTTGCCTACCCATATGGGGCAAGTGAGCGATCCTTCCCAGCCCCCCGCCCCGTCAATTCTTGCGCAGGACCTGCGCCTCACCCTCGGCAGCGGCACAAGCGCGGTCGAAATCCTGAAGGGCATCGACCTTGTCGTGCCGCAGGGGCAGACCTTGGCGCTGCTGGGGCCTTCGGGGTCCGGCAAGTCCTCGCTGATGTCGGTCCTGTCCGGGCTGGAGCGGGCAAGTTCCGGGGCGCTGAGCGTGGCCGGGCAGGATTTTTTGGCCATGGACGAGGATGCGCTGGCCCAGGCGCGCAGGGGGCGGATCGGCGTCGTGCTCCAGGCCTTCCACTTGCTGCCGACGATGACGGCGCTGGAAAACGTGGCCACCCCGCTGGAACTCGCAGGGCTTGACCATGCCCGCGAACGGGCCGAGGCGGAACTCGCCGCCGTCGGCCTCGGCCACCGGCTTTCGCACTATCCCGCCCAGCTTTCCGGCGGCGAACAGCAGCGCGTGGCGATCGCCCGCGCGCTGGCGCCGCGCCCTTCGCTGGTCTTCGCCGACGAGCCGACCGGAAATCTCGACGCCGCCACCGGCGCCACGATCGTCGACCTGCTGTTCGCCCGCCGCGCGGAAGCGGGCGCGACCCTGCTCATCATCACCCACGACGAAAGCCTCGCCCACCACTGCGAGCGGGTCGTGACTCTGGCCGACGGCCGGATCGCGAGCGACCGGCTTGCCTGAGCGCGGTCCCGCTTCCGCGCTGCCCTGGGCCATGGCCTGGAAGCTGGCGCGCCGCGATCTCTCGGCGCGCTTCAAGGGCCTGCGGCTGCTGCTGGTCTGCCTGTTCCTCGGCGTCGGCGCGCTGGCCGCGATCGGCACCCTGACCGGCTCGATCGAACGCGAACTGACCTTGCGCGGCCGGGAAATGCTGGGCGGCGATATCGAGCTGCGCACCTGGCAGCGCAGTCTTTCGGATGAGGAACGCGCGGCGCTCTCCCGTTATGGCAAGGTCTCCGCGGGACTGCGCCTGCAAGCCATCGCCCGCAAGGGAGACCTTACCGCCCCGGTCGCGCTCAAGGCCGTCGATGCAAACTGGCCGCTTTACGGGAAGCTCGAACTCAAGGACGGCCGCAATCTGGGCGCGCCGCCCGCAGGGGTCGTCTGGCTTTCCGAGGGCACGGCTGCCAGGCTCGGGGTGAGGCCGGGCGACACCGTGTCGCTGGGCGGCGTGGAACAGCGCGTCGGCGGCCTGATCGCCGCCGACCCGGAGAAGCTGTCGGAAGGCTTCGCACTGGGCGACTCTGCGATTTCCGCGCTGGACCTGCCCGAACGCGCAGGGCTCACCCAGCCGGGCGCCATGTATCGCAGCGCCACGCGGGTGAAGTTCGCCGATCCCGGCCGCGATCCCGAGGCCGTGGTCGAAGCCCTCGACAAGCGCTTCGGCGACGATGCCTTCGACACGCGCACCCGCAATTCCGCCTCGCCCTCCACCCAGCGCTTCGTCAGCCGCATGAGCCAGTTCCTTGCGCTCGTCGGCCTTGCGGCGCTGGTGATCGCCGGGATCGGCATTGGCGGCGGCGTATCCTCCTACCTCGAAGCGCGGCGCACCTCGATCGCCACGCTCAAGGTGCTGGGCGCGACCAGCCGCGACATTTCGCGCATCTATCTGCTGCAGGTCGGCGCGGCGGCCTTGGCAGGCAGTCTTGCCGGACTGCTGGCGGGCGTTCTGGTGACGCCGCTGCTGGCACGCGCGCTCGGCGCGCTGCTGCCGGTCGATACCGGCTTCACCGTCTCGCCGCTCGCCCTATTGACGGCGGCGGGCTACGGGTTGCTGGTGGCGCTGGTCTTCGCCGCCCCGCCGCTCGCGCGGGCGCGCAGCTTCCCGGCCATGGCGCTGATGCGCGCACAAGTCTCTCCGCTCGGCGGCGGGAGGCGGGCATGGCTGTTGCCGGTCGGACTGGGCCTTGCCGCGATCGCCGCCATTGCCCTCATCAACGCCGCGCAGCCGCTGGTGACGCTCGGCTTCCTCGGCGGCGCCGCGTTGATGCTCGCGATCCTGGCCCTGGTCGGGCTCGGCATCCGCCGCCTTGCCGCCGCGCTCCCCCGCCCGCGCGACCCGATGCTGCGCGCGGGCCTTGCCAATCTTCACCGCCCCGGCGCCCAGACCGGCGCGCTGGTGACGGCGCTGGGCTTCGGTCTTTCCGCCTTCGTGCTGATCGCGGGCGTCCAGACCAGTCTCGACGCCAATATCCGCAAGACCGTGCCCGACCGCGCGCCCGACTTCTTCGTGCTCGACGTGCCCAAGGCCGAGGGCGACAGATTTGCCGGGATCGTGGAGCGTCAGGTTCCCGGCTCGGCCGTGCGCATGGTGCCTAACATGCGCGGCCGCATCCTCGCCTATGGCCCGAAAGACCGCATGACCCGCGTATCGGATCTGAAGGAAATTCCCGAGGACGCCTGGGCCCTCAAGGGCGAGCGCGGGCTTACTTATGCGGCGCGGGTACCCGAAGGCAGCACCGTGACGTCGGGCAAATGGTGGCCGCAGGACTATCGCGGCGAGCCCCTCGTCTCGGTGGATGAAAAGTTCGCCCAGACCGTGGGCCTGAAAGTGGGGGACAGCATCACGGTGGGCCTCCTCGGGGTCGAGCGCACCGCCCGGATCGCGGCGCTGCGCCGGATCGACTGGGACACCCTGGGCTTCAACTTCGTGCTGGTGTTCTCGCCCAATGCGCTGGCAGATGCCCCGCACAACCTGGCCGCGACGATCGAGGTTCCACGTGGAAAATCGACCGCAGGGCTGCTGCCCCGCCTCGCGCGCGCCTTCCCGTCAAGTTCGGTGATCGAGACCGGCAGCCTGCTGCGCGATGCGCGCGACTTGCTGGACCAGATGACGCTGGCCATCCTCGCCGCCGCCTCGGTCACGGTGCTCGCGGGGCTTGCCGTGCTGTTCGGCGCGATCGCGGCGGCGCGCGCCAGCCGCACTTACGACAATGTGATCCTGCGCGTGCTGGGCGCCAGCCGGGGCCAGCTGCTGCTGCTGCAAGTCGCGGAATATGGGCTGATCGCGGCGGTGCTGGCCGTCGTGGCGCTCGGCGCGGGCAGCGCGATGGCCTGGGCGGTGATCGTCAGGCTGTTCGAGTTCGACTGGCTGCCCGACTGGCCGCGCATCCTGGCGGTGCTCGCCGCCGGTATCGTGCTGATCCTGGGCTTCGCCCTGGCCGGTTCGCTGCCGCTGCTGCGCGCGAAACCCGCCAGGGCGCTGCGGGAACTTTAAAAACTCAGGCGAAGACTTCGGCGCCGGTGGGATCGCGCGGATCCATGCCGAAGCGGTTGGGGCCGGGCGTGCCGGGCAGGCAGGTGATCACGAACGACGCGATCGTGGCGATCCAGCCGACGAACGGGATCAGGCCGAGCACGATGAAGCCCAGATACCACCAGCCGCTCATGTCGCGGTCATGGAAGCGGCGCACCGCGACGGCGATGCTGGGGATGAACACCGCAAGGCTGTAGATACCGGCGAGGCCGACCAGCGTGAAGAAACCCGCGCCGAACAGCACCGAAGGATCGCCGCCCTGTTCCACCTGCTGGAACGCGCCGAACGAGAAGCCCAGAACCATCGAAATGCCGAGGATCACGGCATAGACGATGAAGTTGAGCAGGGCGAAACCCCAATATTCGATTCGCAGCGAGCGCCCCTTGAAGTCGGCATAGCGCTTGAACGGCATGACCATATAGTCGAGCATGTCTTTCCCCTCGTATTCAATCCATTGAATTATAAGGACCGAAACGCGCGGAGCAAGCTTGTGAAATGGTTAAGATATTAACCATGAAATATCCGCAGGGTTTGTTTGAAAAATGCCCGAAGAGGGCATTTTGAGCGGCACCGGCCCACACCCCCACCCACCACCCGCAGGATACTACCGTTGGGTGGTGGGTGGGGGTGTGGGCCGGTGCCGCAAAAATCCGCCCGCGGCGGCTTTTCAAACAGTCTCTCATATCCAGAAAGACGATAGCAAAGGAAAAGGGACGCACAGGCGTACCCGCGCGTCCCTGGCTGAGTTTGCGGTTCCTGCGTCTCCTCCCCTGCCGCCGGCTCCGCTTGTCACGCTCCGGCTGTGCGCCGGTAACGCGCCGCCGTGCCATGAAGGCGCGGCTGGATCTGTGTCTTGATGGCGAAGCCTCGCCCGGGGTGGGGGAAACCTTGCGCATCCTCTCTCCGGCCGCGGTGCATTTTTCGCATCACCGTCGTGCCTGATAATGAGGCGATCCTAATGGAATAATGCGGCGGAAACAATGGCTCTTTCGGGGGTTCATCCGTATCATGGCCATGCTTCCGCCCGGATGTGACAGAAGCGCCACAATTGCACGCAGCGCCTTGCGTGCTTGCCGAATTTGCCGGGATCGGTTAAGGGCGCGCCAATTTTGCGGCGCAGCATGCGCTGCTGGCCAACTCCTCGAACCGATAGGCAACGCATGTCCGCCCCGCTTCCCTTGCGCAATATCGCAATTATTGCGCACGTCGACCACGGCAAGACCACCCTCGTCGACCAGCTTTTCCGCCAGTCCGGCACGTTCCGTGAGAACCAGCGCATCGAAGAACGCGCCATGGACTCCAACGACCTCGAAAAGGAACGCGGGATCACCATCCTTGCGAAGCCGACTTCGATCGAGTGGAACGGCTACCGCATCAACATCGTCGACACCCCCGGCCACGCCGACTTCGGCGCCGAAGTGGAACGCATCCTCTCGATGGTCGACGGCGTCGTCCTGCTGGTGGACTCGTCGGAAGGCGCGATGCCGCAGACCAAGTTCGTCACCGGCAAGGCGCTGGGCCTCGGCCTGAAGCCGATCGTCGTCGTCAACAAGATCGACCGTCCCGACGGCCGTCACGCCGAAGTGCTGGACGAAGTGTTCGACCTCTTCGTCAGCCTCGACGCCAACGACGAACAGCTCGACTTCCCGACCCTCTACGCTTCGGGCCGCAACGGCTACGCCAGCTACGATCCGGACGCGCGCGAAGGCAACCTGACCCCGCTGTTCGAAAAGATCGTCGAGCACGTTCCCGCGCCCGACCTCGACCAGGACGCGCCGTTCTCGTTCCTCGCCACCCTGCTCGACCGTGACAACTTCATGGGCCGCGTCCTCACCGGCCGCGTCCAGACCGGCAAGCTCAAGGTCAACGACCCGATCCGCGCCATCGACGCCGACGGCAAGGTCATCGAAATCGGCCGCGCCACTAAGGTGCTGTCGTTCCGCGGCCTCGATCGCGTTCCCGTGGAAGAAGCCCGCGCCGGTGACATCATCGCCCTGGCCGGCCTCGAAAAGGCGACCGTGTCGAACACCATCGCCGACCCGCAGGTCACCGTGCCGATCAAGGCCCAGCCGATCGATCCGCCGACCCTGGCCATGCGCTTTGCCGTCAACGACTCGCCGCTCGCGGGCCGTGAAGGCGACAAGGTGACCAGCCGCATGATCCGCGACCGCCTGATGCGCGAAGCGGAAACCAACGTCGCCATCCGCGTCACCGAATCGGCCGACCGCGACAGCTTCGAAGTGGCCGGTCGCGGCGAACTTCAGCTGGGCGTCGTGATCGAAACGATGCGCCGCGAAGGCTTCGAGCTGGGCATCAGCCGTCCGCGCGTGCTGTTCGGCACCGACGAGAACGGTGGCCGCACCGAGCCGTACGAAACCGTCGTGATCGACGTGGACGACGAATTCTCGGGCACGGTCGTCGAGAAGATGCAGCGCCGCAAGGCCGAGCTTACCGACATGCGTCCTTCGGGCGCCGGCAAGACCCGCATCACCTTCTCGGCCCCTTCGCGCGGCCTGATTGGCTACCACGGCGAGTTCCTGTCGGACACCCGCGGCACCGGCATCATGAACCGCCTGTTCGAGAAGTATGACGCGCACAAGGGCCCGATCGAAGGCCGCCAGAACGGCGTGCTGATCTCGAACGGCACCGGTGAAGCCGTCGGCTACGCACTGAACAGCCTCGAAGATCGCGGCATCCTGTTCGTGAAGCCGCAGGAAAAGATCTACGAGGGCATGATCATCGGCGAAAACGCCAAGCCCGACGATCTCGAAGTGAACCCGATGAAGTCGAAGCAGCTGACGAACTTCCGTTCGACCGGCAAGGACGACGCCATCCGCCTCACTCCGCCCCGCGTGATGACGCTGGAGCAGGCGATCGCCTATATCGACGACGACGAAATGGTCGAAGTAACCCCGCAGTCGATCCGTCTGCGCAAGGCCTTCCTCGACCCGAACGAGCGCAAGAAGCAGAGCCGCAAGAAGGACTGATCCTTCGGCAGCTTCGGCTTTCGCCGAATGAAAAAGATGACGGGCGGCAATCTCGCGATTGCCGCCCGTTTTCTTGTGGCCGTTTTGGCCCTCTCCCAATTTTGGTTGGGGGGCGGCACCGGCCCTCTCCCCCACCCGACCTCTCACGAGTGTATCCTAGATGGGAGGTCGGGTGGGGGAGAGGGCCGGTGCCGCCAAAATCCGCCTTCAGCGGATTTTCAGACTGCCCCTTAGAACTGGTAGCCGATCGTCGCGCGCAGCGAGTGATAGGAGAAGTTCTTGTTCGATCCCTTGATGTTGGTCGAGCCCGAATCGATCAGGAACGGATTGGTCGCGGGCGCCGTGCCCGGACCGACCTCGACGTTGTACTTGTTATCGCTGTAGCGGTTGTAGAGATATTCGAGGCCGAGGCTGACGTTGCGCGCGACCATGATTTCGCCGCCGCCGCCGGCCTGCCAGCCCCAGACCATCTTGTTGCCCCGCTGCGGGTCGAACGAGTTGGCCGTGTTGGTGGTGAGGAAGTCGTGGTCGATCTTCGCCACGCCGCCGCCGCCGGTCACATAGAACAGCGCACCGCCGCCGGGCGTATAACCGGCGCGCGCACGGGCCGAGACGCCGTAGTCGAGCTTGCGCTGGATGACGTAGCTGGCAGGCGTCGTGCTGAAGCCCGAAGTGGCGTCCTTCGCCTCGCTCTTCACGCCTTCGACGAGGCCGCCGAGCACGAAATTGCCCATGCGCTTGTCGTAGCCGAAGCGGACGCCGTATTCCGCGCCGTCCTTGTCGCTGCGGCAACCGTCACCCGGCGTAGCGCCCAGCGCGCGGCCGTTGCAGAAGCCGGGGCTGAAGGCATTGGCGCCTGCCGCCGTATTGACGGTGTTGTCGTGGCGGCCGTCGCCATCGGTATCGAAGCGCAGGCTGTCGCCGCCATCGCTTCCGCGCGTGGACAGACCGCCGAACGCCTGGACGTAAGGGCCATCGAAATGGCTATCGCGCGCCGGGGTATCGACGGCGATGGGGGCCGCGTCATCCTGGGCCATGGCCGGAAGAGCCACGACGGCGACCGTCAAGCCGATCGCCGAGGAAAGGAGGCGGGTAATTCTCATGGTAATATCCCTGTCAAAATCCATGTCTGGCCCTCCCCGAAGTCCAAACCACGGATTTTGTTTCCCTTTATGCGGCGAAGCGAGGTCAGGTTTCCGATGGACCGACAGAAGCATGCAAACGATTCATACAAACTCGTACAAAGCTGAACGAAATCTGCCTTGTTCGCTTCGATCCGGTTCAGCCGGGAGGGCGTAGAAGAAACTCAACAAGGGACGAGACCCCGGCCCCACCCACCGGAGCCCCTGCCCAGCAAGGAGTTTCGAACTATGACTTTCTTCCGCAATGCGATCCTGGCCTCGACGCTCGCCGCGACGGCACTGGCCACTGCTACGCCCGCCATGGCCCGCGACCACTATCGCCACAACGACAACACTGCCGCCGTCGCCATCGGCGCGGGTGTGATCGGCCTGGCGCTCGGCGCGATCATCGCCTCGAACAACAACGACGACCGTTATCGCGACGACCGCTACTACAACACCGGCTATGCCTACGGTCCGGCCTATACCAGCGGCTGGGAATACCGGGACGGCTGGTACTGGGACCGCCAGGGCGGCCGCCACAGCCGCAACGACTACGACCGCTACCAGCGCGGCGACTACCGCCGCGGCTACGATCACGACCGCGGCGATTTCCGCCGCGGGTACTGATCCTCACAAGCCATCCACACTGGCCACCGAGGCTGACCGGGCATCCCCTCCCCGGTCGGCACCAGACGCCCGGCCCCTCCAGGCCGGGCGTCGTTGTTTGAAAATCCGCCTGCGGCGGATTTTTGCGACATCGGCCCACGCCCCCAACAAAACCTCAGCTCGTCGCAAGGTTCTGCGAATTCACGCCAAGTTCACCCCCGGAAGCGGATTTTCAGGGTCCGACGCGCCCGCCGATTCCGCCGTAACTTGGTTGGCCCGGAAAGGAGTGCGATATCATGAAACTGAACTGGAAGACCCTGGGCTTCGCCACGGCGCTCGCCGCATCGGCGCTGACCGCTTCCGCGCCTGCCATGGCGCGGGACTATTACGACCGGGGCGGCAACGACGCGGCCGTGGCTATCGGCGCGGGCATTCTCGGCCTGGCCGTAGGCGCCGCGCTCGCCGATCGCGACGATGGGCGCTACTACGATCGCGGGTACTACGATTCCCGCCGCTACGTCACCGTGCGCGGCCGTCCGGGATACTACTATTACTACGACGGCTATCCCAACCGCTACTACCGCGACCGGTACTACGACCGCTACTATGCGCCCTATTACCGGGATCGCTGGAACGGGCGCGACCGCTGGCGCGATGGTCGCCATGCCTGGCGCGATGACCGCCGGGGCTGGCGCGGCGATCGCAACTGGCGGGACGACCGCCGCTGGGATCGCGGCCGCGACCACTGGCGTGACGATCGCAGGCGCGAAGACCGCAGACGCGACTGGCGCCGCTGAACACCGTTCCTGGCGCGCTCTCCCGGCGCGCCAGGAACAACACGTCAAGAATGTCACATATCGGGCGGTTTTCCGCAGGAACGGGGCAAGAGCCATGAAGCCCACTCGCCAATCACGGCGCGGAAGGCTATGGGGCGCCCACCATGGAAACCGCCGATCTGCGCATTGCCCTGTTTTCGGGCAACTACAACTATGTCCGTGACGGAGCCAACCAGGCCCTCAACCGCCTCGTCGGCTACCTCCTGCGCCAGGGCGCGCAAGTGCGGGTCTATGCTCCCGTCGTGAAGAATCCCGCGTTCGAGCCGACCGGAGACCTGATCGGCATCCATTCGCTGCCGATTCCGAACCGCCCCGAGTACCGCGTCCCCATCGCCATCTCGGCCAAGGCGCGGCGCGACCTCAAGGCTTTCGCGCCCAACGTCGTCCATGTCTCCTCACCCGATCCCGTAGGCCATCAGGCCGTGACATGGGCACGCGCGCGGAACCTGCCCGTGCTTGCCTCCGTCCACACCCGGTTCGAAACCTATCTGCGCTATTACAACATGGCCTGGGGCGAACCCGTGATCGAGGCGATCCTGCGCCGCTTCTATCGCCGATGCGACGCCCTGGTGGCGCCTTCGGAATCGATGGCCCAGCTCCTGCGCCAGCAGCGCATGAACTACGACGTCTCGATCTGGTCGCGCGGCGTCGATCGCGAGATCTTCCACCCCGACCGCCGCGACCTGGCATGGCGCCGTGCGCAAGGCATAGCCGACCATGAAATCGTCGTCGGCTTCCTCGGCCGTCTGGTCATGGAAAAGGGGCTGGACGTCTTTTCCGACACACTGGATGACCTCACGCGCCGAGGCATCGCCCACCGCGTACTCGTCGTCGGCGAGGGACCGGCGCGCGAATGGTTCCAGGACCGCCTGCCGCAGGCCGCCTTCGTGGGCTTCCAGCAGGGCGAAGACCTTGCCCGCGCGGTCGCCAGCATGGACATGCTGTTCAACCCTTCGGTCACCGAGACTTTCGGCAACGTCACGCTGGAAGCGATGGCCTGCCGCCTGCCGGTCGTCGCCGCCGCCGCCACCGGCAGCCAGAGCCTGGTCGACGATCACGTCTCCGGCCGCCTGATCCCGCCCGGCGCCATCCACCAGTTCGCCGAGGCCCTGAAGGCCTATATCGAAAACCCGCAGCTGCGCGCCAGCCACGGTCTTGCCGGAGAAAACCGCGCGCTCGATTTCAGCTGGGACCGGATCAACCAGGCGGTTGCCGAAACCTACGTGCGCCTGGTCCGCCAACGTTCGCGTGGCTGACGGGTTTACGCTCGAACCTTACTCTACGTCATCCTGAACTTGTTTCAGGATCCATCGTGCCGATCGAACCACCGTCGATGGTCAGAAATGGATCCTGAACCAAGTTCAGGATGACGTATGAGTATGAGACAAGCGTTGCAACATTGGGGAAGTGCATAAGCCCCTAGCGCAGCACCCCGGCACTACGCAGCCGCATCGCATACCAGAGCAGAAACAGCGCCACGGCCCAGATCACCAGGGTAATGCCGATGCTGGCCGGGCTGGTCAGCATCGCCGGCACGTCGGAGACGAAGGGGTAGATCTGGTTCACCGCCAGCCCCAGCAGCGAAACCGTGAAGGCCGCCACTGCCCAGCGTGAGCGCAGAAGGAGCAGCAGCGATCCCGCCAGTCCGCCCCAGACCCCCAGCGCCCAGGTGACGATGGTCCAGCTTGGCGCGGCATCCAGCCAGTCGATCATCTCGGGCGAGAGCGGCGCCAGCCACTCGGGATTGCGGGTGACGGTCATCGAGAAGTCGGTGCATCCGAAGGCGTTCCACACCAGCGCCAGCACACCGACGATCCAGATATGCCGCGGCGTTCGGGCTCCCAAGGTTCCTGCCATCGCTAGCCTCCCTGTCTCCATTATGGCCCCGCAGAATACCCCTGCGCCGGAAGCGATGCAATTCCCGGAACAATAGCTAGATAGTCCCCATGGCCGATCTCTTTGCCGATGACCTTCCGCCCTCCTCCGCCCCCGGCGAACCGCGCGAGGATGCCCCTCTGGCGGACCGCCTGCGCCCGCGCACGCTGGACGACGTGGTGGGGCAGGAACACCTGACCGGCCCGGAAGGCCCGATCGGGCGCATGGTGGCGGCGGGCCGCCTCTCCTCGATGATCCTCTGGGGGCCGCCCGGCACCGGCAAGACCAGCACCGCGCGCCTGCTGGCGGACGCGGTGGGCATGCGCTTCACGGCCGTCTCCGCCGTGTTCTCGGGCGTGGCTGATCTCAAGAAGGCTTTCGCCGAAGCCGATCTCGCCGCCCGCGCGGGGCAGCGCACGCTGTTGTTCGTGGACGAGATCCACCGCTTCAACCGCGCCCAGCAGGACGGCTTCCTGCCTTTCGTCGAGCGCGGCACGGTCACCCTCGTCGGCGCGACCACGGAAAATCCCAGCTTCGCGCTCAACGCCGCCCTGCTCAGCCGTGCGCAAGTGCTGATCCTGCACCGCCTCGGCCCGGAAGCGCTCGGCGGCTTGCTGGACAAGGCCGAAGCGCTGGAAGGCCCGCTGCCGCTGGACGACAACGCCCGCGCGGCGCTGGTCGCCTCG
This sequence comes from Novosphingobium sp. TCA1, assembly GCF_009811895.1. Lineage (NCBI taxonomy): Bacteria > Pseudomonadati > Pseudomonadota > Alphaproteobacteria > Sphingomonadales > Sphingomonadaceae > Novosphingobium > Novosphingobium sp. TCA1. The sequence goes on from NZ_BLJH01000005.1 coordinate 250,124, forward strand.
GCGGACGGCGACGGACGCTTCCTGCTCAACCAGGCGGAGACGCTCTACGCCGCGCGGATCGCCGAGCCGCTCGATCCGGCCGGGCTCGGTCAGTTCCTGCAACGCCGCGTCGCCGTCTACGACAAGGACCGCGACGGCCACTACAACCTGATTTCCGCCCTGCACAAGGCAGTGCGCGGATCGGACCCGCAGGCCGCGCTCTATTATCTTTCGCGCATGCTGACCGCGGGAGAGGAACCCCTGTTCCTCCTGCGCCGCCTGGTACGCATGGCGAGCGAGGACATCGGCCTTGCCGATCCGCAGGCGCTCGCCCAGTGCCTCGCCGCCAAACAGGCCTACGAGTTCCTCGGCTCGCCCGAAGGCGAACTGGCGATCGCCCAGGCCTGCCTCTATGTCGCCACCGCGCCGAAATCGAATGCGGCCTATGTGGCGTACAAGGCCGCCACCCGCTCCGCGCGGGAGACGGGGTCGCTCATGCCGCCAGCCAATATCCTCAACGCTCCGACCAAGCTGATGAAGGATATCGGCTACGGCAAGGACTATGCCTACGACCATGACGCGCCGGACGGCTTCTCGGGCGACGACTACTGGCCCGAGGAAATGACGCCGCAGACCTTCTACGAGCCCGTCGAGCGCGGCTTCGAGCGGGAGATCCGCAAGCGCATCGAATGGTGGGACCGCAAGCGGGCCGAGCGGCGCGAGGAATAGCGCGAACGCGATGCCCCGGTTCCGGCATTTCATGGCGATCGACTGGTCCGGCGCGCTCGGCCCGCGCCAGAAGGGCATTGCCGTCGCCCTTTGCGACCTCGACGGCACGCCGCGCCTGCTGCGCCCGCAAAGCCATGCCCACTGGTCGCGCGAGGAGGTGCTGCGGCTGCTGCTGGACGGGCTGCCCGAAGATACCCTGGTCGGCCTCGACCTCGGCATATCGCTGCCTTTCGCGGATGCCGGGGCCTTCTTCCCCGACTGGCCGGACAGCCCCCCGGATGCCCGCGCGCTCTGGGCACTGGTCGACACAGTCTGCGCGCAAGACGAGCACCTGGCCGCCGCCAGCTTCGTCGACCACCCCGAACTCAGCGCCTACTTCCGTCGCCACGGCGGCCGGGAAGGCGCACGCTTCCATCTCCCCGCCGCACTCCACCGGCGCGGGCGCATGCGCGTAACCGAGGAAGCGCAGGCCCGCGCGGGGTGCAAGCCCTATTCCAACTTCAACCTCGTGGGCGCAGCGCAAGTCGGAAAGTCCAGCCTCACCGGCATGAGATTGCTGCACCGGCTCGGCGCCGCACTTCCGGTCTGGCCGATCGATCCCCTGCCGGAAAGCGGATCGGTAGTGACCGAGATCTACACCACCCTCGCCGCCGTCGCCGCCGGACGCACGGCAGGCCGGGCCAAGGTGACCGATCGTGCCGCCCTCAACCACGCTCTCTCGGCGCTGGGCTCCGCCCCCGTCACGGGAACCGGCCCGATCGACGATCACAGCGCCGACGCCCTGCTCACCGCCGCCTGGCTGCGCACCGCCGCGCCGCGCGCCGACCTGTGGAAACCCGTTGATCTGACACCCGAACTTGCCCGGACCGAGGGCTGGACCTTCGGCGCGGCATAGCCCAGAACCATGGCCATCGGGGCGGCGCAAGATCCGCTCCCAACATGGCCAACAGGGCCAAATGACTGACAGGGAAAGTTCCGATATGAAACATGCGTTGCTGGCAGGGATCGCCTGCCTTGCTCTGGGTCTCGGAGCACAAGCCTCGAACGCGGCACCCGCGCCCCGATCCACGCCGGGACCGACGCCCGTATCGGTCGCCCTGGGCAAGCCGGCCACGCCGTGGAAGGCCTTCGTCAACCGCACAATCGAAGCCTGGATGGCGCAGGACCCGTCGTTCGCCGTCTACCAGGGCGCGCATCAGTTCGACGGCAAGCTGCCCGACTGGAGCCCGGCAGGCCTCAAGGCGCGGGGCGCGTTCCTGAAGAAAGTGATCGCCGATGCCGGCGCCTTCACCGGGCTCTCCGCCGAGGACGGGTTCGAGCGCGACTATCTCGTCCAGGTCGCCAAGGGGCAGTTGTTCTGGCTGGAAGACGCCGACAAGCCGCACAACAACCCCGGCTACTACATCGAGAGCGGCCTCGATCCGAACGTCTACGTCAGCCGCGCCTATGCCGACAAGCCGACGCGCATGAAGGCCATGATCGCCTTCTTCAAGGCGGTGCCCAACGCCGCCGCGCAGATTCGCGGCAACCTGAAGACGGCCATGCCCGCCAGCTTCATCAAGCTCGGCACCGCAGGCTTCTCGGGCTTTGCCGATTACTACCGAGGCGATGCCCGCGCCGCCTTTGCCGATGTGAAGGACGCGAAGCTCCAGGCCGAGTTCAAGGCCAGTTCGGAAAGCGCGGCCAAGGCCATGCAGGATCTGTCCGACTGGCTCGGCAAGGTCACGCCCACGCAGGACTTCGCCATGGGCGCAGAGCGGTTCTCGCGCATGCTCGCCGCCACCGAGGCCGTCGATGCGCCCTTGAGCGAGTTGGAAGCCGTGGGCCGCGCCGATCTCAAGCGCAATCAGGACCTGCTCAAGGCCGCCTGCGCTGAATATGCGCCGGGCAAGGACATCCAGGGCTGCTTCGACAAGATGCGCGCCGACAAGCCGGAAGGCGGCCCCGTCGCCGCCGCGCGCCTCCAGATCCCGGAACTGACCGCTTTCGTGCGCCAGCACGACATCGCCACGATCCCCGGCACCGAACAGGCGCTGGTGGAGGAAAGCCCGCCCTACAACCGCCAGAACTCGGCCTATATCGATCCTGCCGGGCCGCTGGAGAAGGGCATTCCCTCGGTCTACTACATCTCGCCGCCCGACCCTTCGTGGTCGCAGCAGATGCAGCAGGACTACATCCCCGGAAAGAACGACCTGCTGTTCACTTCGGTGCATGAGGTCATGCCCGGCCACTTCCTGCAATTCCTCCACTCGAACCGCTCGCCTTCCTGGGTAGGCCGTCTCTGGGTCGGCTATGCCTATGCCGAAGGCTGGGCGCACTATGCCGAGGAGATGATGTGGGACGCGGGCCTGGGCAACGGCGATGCGGGCGTCCATGTCGGCCAGCTTTCGAACGCCCTGCTGCGCAACTGCCGCTATCTCTCCGCCATCGGCCTCCATGCGCGCGGCATGACGCAGGCGCAGTCCAAGCGCCTGTTCATGGACGAATGCTACCAGGATGAAGGCACCGCCGAACAACAGGCCGCGCGCGGCACATACGATCCGGCCTACCTCAACTACACGCTGGGAAAACTGATGATCCGCAAGCTGCGTGACGACTGGACCGCCTCACGCGGCGGCCGCGCGGCCTGGAAACCGTTCCACGACCAGTTCCTGAGCCACGGCGGCCCGCCGATCCCGCTCGTGCGGCAAGCCATGATGAAGGAAGACGCCCCTCACGCGATTTTCTGAGAGTCATTCTGAAAATCCGCCGCAGGCGGATTTTGGCGGCACCGGCCCCAGTTGGATTTAGGCGCCCCCACCCGACCTCCCACGAGTGTATCCTGATGGGAGGTCGGGTGGGGGCGTGGGCCGGTGCGGATCAAAAATGCCCTTCAGGCATTTTTCAAAAAGATCTGAGAAGATATTTCATAAAAGCAACTGGACCGGCGCCCCTCCCTCGCGGTAAGGGCGCCGGACTTGTTTCGCGCATCGCGATCTTCCGATGCGCCGGGCCGGCTTAGCTCAGTTGGTAGAGCACCTGATTTGTAATCAGGGGGCCACGGGTTCGAATCCTGTAGCCGGCACCATATCCATCTTCCAGAATCAGACGGGAAGCGCTTCCATCGACGAGATCTCGTCGAAGTAGCGGCCGAGGCGGTCCACGGCCTGTTCGGTGAGTTCGATGAAGGCGCGGCGGCGGTCGTTTTCGTCGCAGACGCGTTGGAACAGGTCGGCCTGGACCAGTGCGCCGATCCAGCGCAGCGCGGTCGTCGGCGGGACGCCGGAGGCGATGCAGAGCGAGGTTACCGACACCTGTTTGCCCTCCACACGGGCGGCGGCGAGATCGAGCAGCATGTCCCAGGCGGGATCGGCGAAGAGATCGCCATCGATGAAGCGCGCGCGCAACTGGCGCTGGCGGATGATCCGGCGGATCAGGCCGGATTCGGGCAGAGCCGATGTTCCCGGCGAGCCTGAATATCCATGCAAGGGCACTGCCCGCTTTTCGGCCGGGCCGCGCGTCGCAGCCGCCACGGGCGCCTCGCGCGGTGCCATCCGGTCCATCTGTCCGGCGATCTGACCGACCTGTTCGCTGAGACGCAGCAACATCAGCCGGTCGTCCTCGGAAAGTTCGCGCAGGCGGGCGGCGGGAAAACCGGCGAGAACCTCACCCAGCGCCATGACCCGTTCGGCCCGGTTCGGATCCACCAGCAGGAGCGGCGAGGACATGTCCATGCAGGCGAAGACATCGTCCAGCGCATCGACGCTGGTGGATACGATCAGCCGCGTGCCCCCCTTTGCCGCGCGCAGATCCAGCCGGGCGAGCGCGGCCATCGTGGCGGCGTCCAGAAGAGGGCAATCGAGCAGCACCACGTCCGCCAGCGCGCGTCCATCATTGTCCAGAAGTTCGCCGAGCGGCGCGGAAAGGGAAACGTGCAGACCGGCCGCTGCCGCATCCTCGCGCATGGTGGCGCGAAGGTGCGGCCTGTCCGCGAAGATCGACAGGGACACGCCGGTGCCCCCCGATGCCTCCGGCGAGACTCCATAGGAAAAATCGGCGGATTCGCTGCCCTGCATGATCGCTTGCCCCCAAGCCTGAACGCGCTTCAGGGGTAGAAGAGAGGCCCGCAGAGTCAACGCAGGCTATGGTTAAAACCTTGTTAGTGAGGTGCTTGAGAAATGCCTGAAGAGGCATTTCAAAGAGCGGCACCGGCCCGCGCCCCCACCCACCACCCGCAGGATACTACCGTTGAATGGTGGGTGGGGGCGCCTATAGAGATTTGGGGCCGGTGCCGCTCTAAATCGGCCTGCGGCGGATTTTCAAACAGACTCATCCAGCCAGCCGGAAAGCTCCCTGAGCACCAGCGCCTCCAGCATCTCCATGCCGGATTTCCCGTCGTTGAGGCAGGACAGCACCGCGATCCTCGTGCCACCGGCTTCCTCGAAGACTTCCCGCCCGCGGATCGCCAGTTCTTCCAGCGTTTCCACGCAGTCGGCCGAAAAGCCGGGTGCGGCAATGGCGATCCGGCGGGTTCCGGCTTTCGCCTCGGCGGCGAGAACGTCCTCGGTCGAGGGTTCCAGCCACTTGGCGCGGCCGAAGCGGGACTGGAAGCTCGTCTCGATCCTGATGTCCGGCCGCGCCTGCGCAAGGCGTCCGCCCAGCAGGCGCGAGGTTTCCAGGCAGTGGCGGTAATAGGGGTCGCCAAGGTCGGCCGTGCGCTGGGGCATGCCGTGATAGGAAAGCAGCAGCACTTCCGGCACGAAATCCAGCGCATCGAACTGCCGCAGGAGATCGGCCTCCAGCGCATCGATATAGGCCGCGTCGGCGTAATAGGGCGGCAGGGTGCGGATCGCGGGCTGCGCGCGCATGGCCGAGAGCGCGTCGCCCAGCTTGTCCATGACCGAGGCCGTGGTCGCGCCAGAATATTGCGGGTAGAGCGGCGCGACGAGAACGCGGTCGCACCCGGCCTCCATCATCGCCTGAAGCCGCGCGGGAATGGAAGGATTGCCGTAGCGCATGGCCCAATCGACATGCGCGCGGGCGCCCAGTTTTTGCTTCAGGGACAAGGCCTGCGCCCGGGTGATCGCGGCGAGCGGCGAACCCTCTTCGGTCCAGACTTGCGCATAGGCATGGGCGGACTTGGCCGGACGGGTGCGCAGGATCACGCCGTGGAGGATCGGCTTCCAGGCGATCGCCGGGATTTCCACCACGCGCGGGTCGGAGAGGAATTCGGCCAGATAGCGCCGCACTGCCGGAGCCGTGGGCGCGTCGGGCGTGCCGAGATTGACGAGGAGCACGCCGATGGCACCGTTACTGTCGGCAGGCTGATCATGGGCAGGCATCACATATCCTCGGCAAAGAGCGGCAGGCGGCGGAACCGCAGGCCTGTCGCGGAATAGAGCGCATTGGCGACGGCGGGCGCGACGACGGCGGTGCCCAGCTCGCCCGGATCGGCGGGGTCGGCGTCGCTCTCGATAAACTGGACTTCGATCGCGGGGCAGTCCGCCAGCGTCGGCAGGGAGAGGTCGGACAGGCGCTCGCCGTCGGGCCTGCCGCCCGCATAGCCGGGGCTGCACCCCAGCGCGAGGCCGAGGCCGAAGACCAGCCCGCCCTCGATCTGCTGGCGGGCCACGTCATGGTTCACGATCCGGCCGATGTCGGCAACGGCACTGAGCCGGTCCACCCGCACGCCGTTCTCGTCGCGGCGGGCACTGGCGACAAGGGCGATGCGGCCCTCGCCAATGACGTGGCAGGCAATGCCCTGCCCGCTGTTGTCGCCCCCGCCGCCCCACTGCGCAAGGCTGGCGGCGCGCTGGAGACATTCGGCCAGGCGCGGATCGTGGCCGAGCATGGCCATGCGGTACGACAGCGGCTCGCGCCCCGCCCGGTGCGCCAGTTCATCCACGAAGCTCTCATTGAAGAACGCCGTATAGCCATGGGCATTGCCGCGCATGCGCCCCGTCGGCAGGCCGATTGCGGCGGGGATATGGTCCACCGCCAGATCGGGCACGGCATAGGCGGGAACCGCGCCCTCCACCGCCATGGGATCGGCGACCGCTGCGACGGCATCGAGTGCGTCGAACGGGGCGAGGCCGGAGAACATGCGGCGGCCGAATTCGCGCGCGGTGGCGGGCGCGGCGATGCGGGCGCGCCAGGCGGTGGGCCTGCCTTCCGCGTCGGGCCGCGCCGCCATGACCGCCACGACGGGCGCGCGGGGGAACGTGGCGAAGTGCTCCTGCCGCCGCGACAGGGTAAGCTGGACGGGACGGCCGGCTTCCCTGGCCAGAACCGCGACTTGCCCGGCATGGGCACATTCCAGCCGCCGGTCGAAACTGCCACCGATCGCCATCGGATAGAGCACCACATCGCCCGCCGCGATCCCGATCGCCTCGGCCGCAGCCGCGCGGGCGGCGCCCGGCGCTTGAGTGCCGATCCAGAGTTCGAGCCGCCCGTTCGCGTAGCGCGCCGTGGCCGAGGCCGTTTCGATGGTGGCATGAACGGCAGGCGCGACTTCGTAGCGGATCTGGACCGGCAAGGCGCCTTCGACCGCGCCCGCTTCCCCCGTCAGGTGGACGCGGGTGGGAGAGCCCATGGTCATCGCCTGTTCCAGGGCTTCATCGACCTCGCCGCTGTCGCTGCCGCGCGCCACGCGAAAGCGCGGTGCGGCGCGGGTAAGCGCGGTTTCCGCCGTCCACCAGTCCCTGGCCAGCGCCGCGACCCAGTCCGGCCCGCGCACGAAGCGGAGGAAGCCCGGAAGGTCCTTGCCCGCGTTCTCGTCGAGCCGGGACAGGCTGGCCTTGCCGATCGGCGCATGGCGGATGGCGGCGCGGAGCATGTCCGGCAGGCGCACGTCGCCCGCGAACATCCACGATCCGTCCACCTTGGAGGGCATGTCGAGACGCGGATAGCGCAAGGGCGCGCCGGGCGGGAACTCGCCGGGCTTCTCCGCCATCGGCTCGGCCCGCAGCGGCGGCGGATCGGGTGGGGAGAAGGCGGCGGCCTCGGCCGCCAGCGGACCGAAGTTCAGCCGCCTGTCACCGTGGATGGCGTCGCCGTGGATGACAAGGCCGTTCGCCACCTCGCATTCCTCGGGCGCCACCCCCCAGCGCGCGGCGGCAGCCCGGACCAGCACCGCGCGGGCCGAGGCGGCGGCGGCGCGGGCCGGTGCCTCGTAGGCGGCCAGCGAGGTGCCGTCGGCGGTGGCGTTGAAGCGGTGATCCTGCGCCCAGCGCTGCGCGAGAAAGCCGTCCGGCGCCTCGGCAAGGCCGGGCATGACCGGAAACCACAGCGGCGCCCACTTCGCCGCCAGCACCGTATTGACATAAAGCGCGCTGACCGGCGCGGGCTCCACCGCCACCTGCCGCCAGTCGGCGCCGAGTTCGTGGGCGACGATCTGCGGCAGCAGCGTCGTCACCCCCTGCCCCATCTCCACTTGCGGCACGGCGACGCTGACCACGCCGTCCGCCGCGATCTTGATCCAGGCGCCGAAGGCATATTCGTCGCGCCCCGGCTCCAGCGGCAGCGGAAAGCGGCGCGGGCGCAGCAGGTATCCCACCGCAAGCCCGCCGCCTGCCAGCGCGCCGATCAATATTCCCCTCCGGGAAACAGGCGCGCGCGGCGATGCCATCAGTGGCTGTCCAGCCAGTCGGACACTTGCGCGGCCAGTGCGGCGAAAGCCTCTGCCTGCGGGCCGTCTCCGGCGGCGGGCGGCCTGCCCGCGTCGCTTTCGCGCCGGATCGCGATGTCGAGCGGGATGCGGCCGAGGAAGGCCTGTCCCATGTCCCGTGCCGCCGCCTCGGCACCGCCGACGCCGAAGGGATCGCTCACTTCGCCGCAATGGGGGCAGGCATAACCGGCCATGTTCTCGACCACGCCGACCACCGGCACGCCGCTCTTCTCGAACAGCTCCACCGCGCGCGTGGCGTCCATCAGCGCCAGATCCTGCGGGGTGGAGACGATCACCGCACCGGCCGGCTTGAACTTCTGGAGCATGGTAAGCTGCACGTCGCCGGTGCCGGGCGGCAGGTCCACCACCAGTATCTCGGCATTGTCCCAGTGGCCTTCGAGCATCTTGGTGAGCGCGCCCGCCACCATCGGCCCGCGCCAGGCGATCGCCTGTCCCGGCTCCAGCAGGTTGGCCATCGACAGCACCGGCACGCCGAAAGCACTGGCAAGGGGCACCAGCCTGCTTTCATGGGCGACCGGGCGCTGCCCCTCGGTGCCGAGCAGGCGCGCCTGCGACGGCCCGTATATATCCGCATCGACAAGACCGACCTTGCGCCCCATGCGCGATAGCGCGACCGCGAGATTGGCCGCCAGGGTCGACTTGCCGACCCCGCCCTTGCCCGATCCCACCGCCAGGATCCGCCGCACCGGCTTGTCCGCCATCACTGCCACGCGCACTTCGGCCACGCCCGGCTGGCCCTCTAGCGTTCCGGCGACAAGCTGCTCCAGCCCCGCCCGGTCCTGCACGGAAAGCCCCGAGGCGTCGATCACCAGGCTGGCCTTGCCATCGGCCAGCCGCAGCGACTGGACCCTACCGGCCACCTCGTCAGGCAGGAGGGCTTTCAGTCGATCGGCATCGGGGCTTGTCATCTCGTCCTTTTCCAAAGTTCGTATCTGGGAGGGGGGAATTTGCCGTTCAGGTGGAGCACGAGGCGAAAAAGGGCAAGAGAGGCACTGTATTTTGCCAATAGCGCACTTATAGATGAACATATGAAAGCTATTGGTGATGCAATCTCGCCCGACGGTCTTGCCATGAGCGGGCGCCAAAGCCCCTGGGGCGGCGGCGGAAATTCGGGCGATGGTTCCGGCGGTGAACCGGAACAGGGGCCTGAACAGGGCGGCGACAGCGGCAATTCGGAAACCGGAGGCTTCGGCGACGAAACGCCCAAGGGCGAAAGCGCCGAGCCCAAGCCTTCGGATCGGCCCGCGGACAAGCCCGCCGACCGGAAGGGACCGCGCAACCCCTGGCTTCCCAGCGGCGACGGCCCGCCGCGTCGCTCGGCCGGTCTCGACGACATCTTCCGTCCGCGCGAACCGCGCCGCGGCGGCGGTGGCGGAGGCGGCGGTTTCGGCCCCGGCGGCGGCTTCCCCAACATCCCGCGCCGTGCGGACGGCAAGTCGTGGCTGCCGCTCGGCATCGGGGTGGCGGTCGTCGCCCTGCTGGCAATTTCCAGCGTCCACATGCTCGGCCCCAAGGACCAGGGCATCGTCACCCGCCTCGGCGGCTATTCGCGCACCATCGATTCCGGTCTTTCACTCACCATGCCCTGGCCCTTCGAGGCGGTGGACGTGAAGGACGTGCGCAGCTTCAACGTCTATTCGATCCCCGATGGAGAGGGCGAGAAGCTGATGCTGACAAGCGACAAGAACCTTGTCGACCTCAGCTATCTGGTGCGCTGGAACATCAAGAACCTTAAGGACTACACCTACCGCCTTGCCGACCCGGACGAGACGGTGCGCGAAGTGGCCGAAGCGGCGATGCGCGCCTCGATCGCGCAGATCTCGCTCAACGATGCGCTTTCGGGCGCAGGCCGCGCGGTGGTGGAGCAGGACGTGCGCGACCGCACCCAGCGCATCCTCGACTATTATCACGCCGGGGTCGCGATCCAGGGCGTGGAAATCAAGAAGGCGGACCCGCCGGCCAAGACCCGCGAGGCCTTCGACCAGGTCAACGTCGCCCAGCAGGAAGCCGACCGCGACCGTTCCAAGGCCCGCGCCTGGGCCCAGCAGACCATGGCCCGCGCCCAGGGCGCCGCGGCCTCGTTCGACAAGGTCTACGAACAGTACAAGCTGGCGCCCGAAGTAACACGCCGCCGCATGTACTATGAAACGATGGAGAGCGTGCTGCGCGACAACGATGTGGTCGTCAGCGATTCCAAGAACATGACGTCCTATCTGCCCTTGCCCGAGGTGAAGCGCCGCGCGCCCGCCAGCGAAGAAACCGTGGTGACCGTGCCTGCCGGTTCGGTTCCGGCCGCGCCCGCCGCCAAGGGAGGCCAATGATGAACAGCTTCTGGCAGGACTACAAGGTTCCCCTCGCCCTCGGCGGCGTCGCGCTGGTCGCGCTCATGCTCAGCCTGATCGTGGTGCCCGAAACCGAGCAGGCCGTCGTCGTGCGCACCGGCCGCCCGGTCGCCGTCTACAACCGGTTCAACCCCAAGGCCGATTTCGGCCAGACCGACGCGGGCGTGCATTTCCGCATTCCCATCGTCGACCGGGTCGTGCGCATCGACAAGCGCCTGCTCTCGGTGGACATGCAGCAGCAGCAGGTGCTCTCCACCGACCAGCTGCGCTTGAATGTCGATGCCTATGCCCGCTATCGCATCATCGATCCGATCAAGATGGTGGAGACGGCCGGAACCACCGAACGCGTGACCGAGCAGCTCGAACCGATCCTCTCCTCGGTGCTGCGCCAGGAACTGGGCAAGCGCACCTTCCAGTCGCTGCTGACCGCCGAACGCGGCAAGGCCATGGAGAACATCCGCGACGGGCTCGACCGCGAGGCCCGCGAATACGGCGCCCAGGTGGTGGACGTGCGCATCAAGCGGGCCGACCTTCCCGAAGGCGCGCTGGAAAGCGCCTTCACCCGCATGCAGGCCGCCCGTACCGAGGAATCGCGCACGATCGCCGCACAGGGGCAGAAGGACGCGCAGATCATCCAGGCCGACGCGGAAGCCCAGGCTGCCAAGATCTATGCGGACAGCTTCGGCAAGGATCCGCAGTTCTACGACTTCTACCGCTCGATGCAGAGCTATTCGGTGACTTTCGCCAAGGGCGACAACGGCAAGACCATCCTGCTCTCGCCCGATAACGCCTATCTCAACCATTTCAGGGAACCGTAACCGGGGCGAGGAGTCTTCCTGTGAAAAGCCCCCTGGGGCTTTTCCGCTGCGGCAAGAGCCCGCTCCCCCATCTATTCAAACCCGGTTAAGCTCATACTGCTTCAATCGGAACCAGTCGGCGAATAGTGATGCTACCGCCCAGACGGAGGAATTAAAGGACGTGAAGCCCGTGCGATACGCTTATGGATTGACCACAGCGCTCCTGCTGGGGGGCGCCACCGCCACTTTGGTGACAGGCTTCCCCGCGGGAGCCCAGGTCGCCCAGAACGAAGCCAGCCAGATGGCCCGCGTCGTGCCCCGCGCCGGCGCGCCTGACAGCTTTGCCGACCTGACCGAGCAGCTTCAGCCTGCGGTCGTCAACATCTCCACGCGCCAGCGCGTGCAGGTGGCGGGGGGCGGCAACAATCCCTTCGCGGGCACGCCGTTCGAAGGCCTTTTCGGCGGCGGTGGCGGCGGTACGCCGCAGACGCGCGAAGCCCAGTCGCTGGGTTCGGGCTTCATCATCTCGGCCGACGGCTACATCGTCACGAACAACCACGTGATCACGGCCGAGGGCAAGGGCGAGATCGAATCGATCACCGTCATCATGCCCGACGGCACCGAGTACCCCGCCAAGCTGATCGGCAAGGACGCGCAGTCCGACCTCGCGGTGCTCAAGATCACTGCCGGCAAGGCCCTGCCCTACGTCAAGTTCGGTGACAGCTCGAAGGCCCGCGTGGGCGACTGGGTGCTGGCGATCGGCAACCCCTTCGGCCTCGGCGGCACGGTCACGGCGGGCATCGTCTCGGCCGTCTACCGCAACACCGGCGCGGGCGGCGCCTATGACCGCTATCTCCAGACCGACGCCTCGATCAACCGCGGCAACTCGGGCGGCCCCATGTTCGACATGAAGGGCCAGGTGATCGGCATCAACAACGCGATCTTCTCGCCCACCGGCGGCAGCGTCGGCATCGGCTTCGCAATCCCTGCCGAAATCGCCTCGCCCATCGTCGAGAAGCTGATGAAGGGCCAGGCGATCGAGCGCGGCTATCTGGGCGTCACCATCCAGCAGCTCAACGAAGACCTCGCGGATTCGATGGGCCTTGAGCACAACAAGGGCGAGTTCATCCAGAGCGTCGTTCCCGACGGTGCCGGTGCCAAGGCGGGCATCCAGGCCGGCGACGTGGTGGTCAAGGTGAACAACAAGGAAGTCACCCGCGACCAGACGCTCTCGTTCCTCGTCGCGAACACCGCGCCGGGCACGCGTATCCCGATCGAGTTGATCCGCAACGGCCGCCGCCAGACGGTGACCGCGACGGTCGCCAAGCGTCCCACCGACGACGAGCTTCAGCAGAGCTTCGATCCCAGCACCGGCAGCGACGATCCGCTCGGCAATGCGCCCCAGCAACAGGGCGAGAACGCCGTGCAGAAGGCGCTCGGCCTTTCGGTCATCCCGCTGACGCCGCAGATCTCCCGCCAGCTCGGCGCAGCGGAAGGCACGCGCGGTCTGGTGATCGTGGGCGTCGATCCCAGCTCGGATGCCGGCCAGAAGGGCTTTGCCCGCGGCTTCATCATCCTCTCGGCCAACAATGCGCCGGTCGCGACGCAGGCCGACCTCGAAAACGCGATCAAGGCCGCCAAGGCAGAGGGCCGCTCGGCCATCCTGCTGCGCGTCCAGCCGCGCGGCCAACCCGCAGCCTACGTCCCGGTGCGCCTGCGCTGAGACGCCTGCGCTGAGACTGGGCTTCAGCCGAAAACAGAAACGCCCGCCGGAGCGATCCGGCGGGCGTTTTCTTTTGTCCTGACATCCTTCGACAGGCTCAGGATGAGCGAATCTCGGCAAAGCACACCCTAAAAACCCGCCCAGCCTGAGCCTGTCGAAGGCCCCTCGCCCACACACCCATCCCGCAACAAAAAAGCCCGCCAGAACCGGCGGGCTTTCTCGTTACCACTGACGCGGCCTCAATCCCCCGGCGTCCGCGTGGGGTTGGGACGCGGGTTGGGGGCGCCTTGACGCTGCCCCGCACCGCCCGTTCCCTGGCCTAGTCCCTGCCCTGCACGAAGGCCGGGATCCTCGCTGCGCGAGCGGCCAGTGGCGCGGTCGAGGAAATCCTCGCCCGCTGCCGGCGGAGCCGCAGCCGGGCCGTAGTCAGGCATCTGCGGCGCGCCCGGACCGGAGCCGGGGCCCATCGAGCCGTCCTCGTAGCGCGGCTGCCCATCCGGCCCCTGTGCGCCGTCTTCGGGCCGCACGATGTTGCCGTTCTCGTCGACGTAGTAATAGTCGTCGGGATTGCCCTGCATCGCCTCGTCGTCGGGTTCGAGCTGCCATTCGGGAAGCTTCACTTCCGTCTGGAACTGCTCGACCGGGCGCTTCGCCACCGCGACCTTCATGTAATCCGAGAAAGCGCGCGCCGGAGCATGGCCGCCCGAAAGACCGGGAACCGCGCGGGCATCGTCGCGGCCCATCCACACGCCGGTGGTGATGCCGCTGGAAAAGCCGAGGAACCAGCCGTCCTTGTTGGAACTGGTCGTGCCGGTCTTGCCCGCGACCGGACGACCGATCTGCGCGGCGCGGCCGGTGCCGGTGGCCACTGTCGTCTGGAGCAGGTCGGTGATCCCGGCCGCGACATTGGGCGGCACCAGCACCTGCCCGCGCACGGACTTGTGCTCATAGAGCACTTCGCCCGAAGCCGCCGTCACCTTGACGATGCCGTAAGGCTCCACCGACGTGCCGCCCGCCGAGATCGCCGCGAAGGCGCGGGTCATGTCGATGACGTGTACTTCGGACGTGCCGAGGACCATCGCCGGCTTGGTGTTGATCGGGGTCGATACGCCGAAACGCCGCGCCATGGAGGCCACCGTGCCGAAGCCCACTTCGTTGCCGAGCTGGGCGGCGACGGTGTTCTTCGAATAGGCGAAGGCCGTGCGCACGTCGATCTGGCCGGCGAAGTTGCGGCCGTCGTTCTGCGGGCTCCAGCCGTCGATCGTCACCGGCTCGTCCACCACGCGGTCGTCGGGCGTGTAGCCCGCCTCCAGCGCGGAAAGGTAGACGAACAGTTTCCAGGCCGAACCGGGCTGGCGCAGCGCGGTGGTCGCGCGGTTATAGTTGGAGTTCACATAGTCCGTGCCGCCGACCATCGCCAGCACGGCGCCGTCGCGGTCGAGGCTGACGAGCGCGCCCTGCGCGCCCTTGGGCGCATTGGCGATGATCGCGCTGGTTGCGGCCTGCTGCATCTTCGGGTCGAGCGTGGTCCAGACCTCGATCGGCTCGTTGGTTTCGGGCAGCAGGGTTTCGAGCTGGGGCAGCGCCCAGTCGGTGAAATAGCGGACGGCGTTCTGGCCCTTTTCCTTCACCACCTTCACATCGGCGATGTCGGCCTGGTCGGCCTCGCTCTGGCTGATCGCGCCGTTCTTGACCATCAGCCCCAGCACGACCTCGCCGCGATCCTTCGCCGCCTCCACGTCGGCGGTGGGCGAATAATTCGAAGGCGCCTTCACGAGGCCCGCGATGATCGCCGCCTCGGCGGTCGAAAGTTCGGTGGCGGGGTGGCCGAAGAACTTGCGGCTGGCCGCGTCGATGCCATAGGCGCCGCCGCCGAAATAGACCTTGTTGAGGTAGAGTTCGAGGATCTGGTCCTTGGAGAACTTGCGCTCCAGCGCCAGTGCCAGCACAGCCTCGCGCGCCTTGCGCGTGAACGAGCGACTGTTGTTCAGGAACACGTTGCGCGCCAGCTGCTGGGTGATCGTCGAGGTCGCCTTGGCGCGGCCGCCCGTCGTCGTCGAGACGTAGACGGCGCGCACGAGGCCCAGCGCATCGACGCCGATATGTTCGCGGAAGCGGCGATCTTCCACGGAGACCATCGCACCCTTCATCACTTCGGGGATCTGCTCGTAGCTCAGCCACTTGCCATAGCTCGGCCCGAGCGAGACCAGCTCGGTGCCGTCCCGCGCGCGCACGACGATCATCTTGCCGTTCTGGCTGCTCTTGAGCGCGTTGTATTCCGGCAGTTCGCTCATCGTGAAGACGACGGCGGTGCCCAGGAAAATCACGCTGAGAACCGCGAGCGCGGCACTCCAGATCAGCACGCCGCGAACGATTCGGCGCCAGAGTGGTTTCTTCTTGGCAGGAGACGAAGGCCCGCTGGTCGAGCGGCGCCGGCCGGAATCATTGGCCATTTTCTAGGTACAAATCCCTTAAGCGGACCACACGGCCCGAGCGCTTCCTACACTCTGGACGCGGCTATTGTAACCCGGCGTTAACAGGGAAATGACGAAACCGGCCATCCATCCCGGCGTCCACCACCTGCCGTTACAGGCGCGCGAAGAGCGCCAGCATCCGCTGCCAGGCCTTGTCCGCGGCGTCAGGATCCCATGCCGGGGAATCCGGCACGCACCAGCCATGGTCCGCCGGATAGACCTCCACTTCGGCCGGACGTCCGGCAGCGGCGGCGGCGGCCTTCAGGTCGGTCTTCTGGCTCGGCTGCCTGGCATCGTCGTTGCGGGCGATGGCGAAGAGATAGGACGCCTGCGTGCGCGCCAGCATGCGGTGCGGGCTTTCGGGCTTGTCGGTCACCAGCCCGGCGCCGTGGAACGAGGCGGCGGCGCGAACGCGGCCGGGCTCCGCCGCAGCCGTGCGCACGGTGAACGGCCCGCCCATGCAATAGCCGCTGGTACCGATGCCGCGCTGGCGATCCACCGACTTCTGCCCGTCGAGAAACGCCACATAGGCCTTGGCATCGCGGGTGATCGCATCGGGCGTGAGCGCGGCGCGCAGCGGCTCCACTTTCGCCTGTCCTTCCGGGGTGCGGAAACCGGCGAAGCTTTCGAACACGGGGGCCGGTTGCCCCCGGTAGTAGGGGTTCACGACAAGCACCGCATGGCCTTCCGCCGCGAGCGTGCGCGCCATGATCTTCTTCGCCTCGCGAAGCCCCGCAATGTCCGGCCACATGATCACGCCGGGATGGCTGCCCTTGGCGGGATGGACGAAGAAGGCATCGGCCACGCCGTCCGCCGTGGTGATCGAGACCATGCGTTCCTGCACGGAGTTGGCGGGGTGCGTTTTCATGATGCTGGTGCAGCCCGCCAGCGCCGCGCTGGCCCCGAGCGCCGTAAACGCGCGCCGGTCGAGACCACGCCTGGCCAGGTTCGCCTGTTCGGCTTCCGCCGTGAAGTCATCGCACATCGAAAGAGCGCTCCGGTCCTTGGAAAATCAGCTTGTTGCGGCCAAGCTACCGAACCGGGAGCGGGATGGCGAGCCTTTCAATTGCCCGCGAAGTTGAGTTCCAGGTTCACCGCATTGGGATCGACCAGGAAAACCTGCCGCAGGCCCAGCGTCGGATGCTCGGCCACGCGGTGCGCAAGGCCCCGTTGCTCGATTCTGGCCACGGTTTCGGCAAAGCCGGTGCAGCGCAGGGCAAAGTGGTGGAGCGCATTGGTCGGCTGTCCGGGATGGTAGGCTTCGTAGCGCGTCCCGGCCGTGGTGCGGTCCACCAGATGCACGATCGCCTGCCCCGCCGCATCGCGCATCCAGTATCCGGCGATACCCTTGGCGATCGTCGGATTCTCGCTGCGCGCAAGGCCGAGGACCTGCTCGTAGAAAGAGGCTGTCGCTTCGAGATCGTCGGTAAGGATATTGACGTGATCGACGCCGTTTACCGGCATGGCCGCTCTCCCATGGCTAGGGCGACACCATCAACCGATGCGCGCCGCCCCGCAAGTCTCAGCTGCGGAAGACCACCGTGCGTGCGCCGTTCAGCAGCACCCGGTCCTCAAGGTGAAGCCGCACGGCCTCGGCCAGGACGCGGCGTTCGATGTCGCGGCCCTTGCGGACCATGTCCTCGGGCGTGTCCGAATGCGTTACGGCTTCGACGTCCTGATGGATGATCGGGCCTTCGTCGAGGTCTGCCGTCACGTAGTGCGCGGTCGCGCCGATCATCTTCACGCCGCGCGCATGGGCCTGGTGGTAGGGCTTGGCGCCCTTGAAGCCCGGCAGAAACGAGTGATGGATGTTGATGCATCGGCCGGAGAGAAAGGCCGCCATCTCGTCCGAAAGGATCTGCATGTAGCGGGCCAGCACCACCAGTTCGGCGCGCGTCTCTTCCACCAGGGCGCGGATCCGGGCTTCCTGCTCCGCCTTGCTGTCCTTGGTGATCGGCAGGTGATGAAACGGAAAATCCCCGATCATCAGCGAATTGATCGCCTCACGCGGATGGTTGGAGACGATGCCGACGACTTCCATCGGCATTTCCCCGATGCGCTGGCGATAGAGCAGGTCGGCCAGGCAATGGTCGAACTTGCTGACCAGCAGCAGCACCCGGCGCGGCCGGTCGCGGCGCGTCATCGACCAGGCCATGCCGTATTCGTGCGCAATGGCGCCGAAGCCTTCGCTGAACGCCTCGCGGTCTGCGGAGCCCGGATCGAAGGCCACCCGCATGAAGAACTTGTCTTCCTCAAGGTCGTTGAACTGCTGCGCCTCGATGATGTTGCCGCCCGCCTGCGCGAGATAGCCGGTAACACGCGCGACGATGCCCGGACGGTCGGCGCAGGAAAGCGCGAGGATAAGCGGTTCGGCCATCGATCGGGGTCCTCAGGCGGCGCGGTTAGTAAGGGCGGCCTCGGATTCGGCCATGAGCGCGGCGATGATCTCGCTCACCGGCTCTTCCTTGCTGACCATGCCAACCGACTGGCCCGCCATGATCGAGCCGTTCTCGACGTCGCCCTCGATCACCGCGCGGCGCAGGGCACCGGCCCAGAAGTGCTCGATCTTGAGCTGCGCTTCGCCCATGTCCACCTCACCGGCGTCCAGCAGGCGCGCCACTTCGATCTGCTTGGCGGTGAACTCCTCGGTGCCCTTGTTCTTGAGCGCGCGCACCGGGATCACCGGCAGGCGCGGATCGACCTGCACCGAGGCCACGGCATCGCGGGCATTGGCGCGGAAGAAGGCCTTCTTGAAGTCCGGGTGCGCGATCGATTCGGTGGCACAGGCGAAACGGGTGCCGAGCTGCACGCCAGAAGCGCCCATTTCGAGATAGCCCGCCATGGCCTCGCCGCGGCCGATGCCGCCCGCCACGAAGACCAGGTGATCCTCGGCCAGGGCAGGCAGGATTTCCTGCGCCAGCACCGAAGTGGAGACCGGGCCGATGTGGCCGCCGGCTTCCATGCCCTCGATCACCAGCGCGTCCGCGCCGGAGCGCAGCAGCTTCTTGCCCAGTGCCAGCGTGGGCGCGAAGCAAATGACCTTGGCGCCTGCTTCCTTGATGGCTTCCACGCTGCCCTTGGGCGGGATGCCGCCTGCCAGCACGACATGGCCGACCTTGTGCCGGGCGCAGACCGCGATCAGGTCGAACAGCTGCGGATGCATGGTGATCAGGTTCACGCCGAAAGGCTTGTCGGTCAGGGCGCGGGTGGCCTCGATCTCCTTGTCGAGGAGTTCGGGATTCATCGCGCCGCAGGCAATCACGCCGAAGCCCCCGGCATTGCTGATGGCCGAGACGAGGTTACGCTCCGACACCCAGGACATGGCGCCGCACAGGATCGCATATTCGGTACCGAGAAATTCGCGTCCGCGCGTCATCAGTGCGGAAGTCTTGGAGGTGGCCATCGATGCTCCCATAGCCGGCAAATTCGAGAAATGAGCCTGCGCCATAGATGGCGGCAGCGCTGCGCACAAGCGCCCCCGCCGGAGAGCGTTCCGTTGTAATCACCGGAGAGCCTTTCCTTGTAACTAATCGCCTCGTCCGATCACACTTACATCTTGGTATAGTTTCATCGATCGCCATTCCTGCGTTAAACCCCTCCCGTAGCCGGGAAAACCGGCCGGAATGACACGACAAGGAGTGAGACCATGACCGACACGACAGCCAGCGGCGGTAAATGCCCTTTCGCGCACGGCGAGACCTCCCTCACCCCCACCCCGCTCACCACGGCTTTCGGCGCCCCCGTCGTCGATTCCTCCAATTCCATGACCGCCGGTCCGCGCGGACCACTGCTGATGCAGGACGTCTGGCTGCTGGAAAAGCTGGCCAACCTCAACCGCGAGGTCATTCCCGAGCGGCGCATGCACGCCAAGGGCTCGGGCGCCTTCGGCACTTTCACCGTGACGAACGACATCTCGAAGTACACCCGCGCCCGGTTCCTCGGCGACGTGGGCAAGCAGACCGAACTCTTCGCCCGCTTCACCACCGTTGCCGGTGAGCGCGGCGCCGCCGATGCCGAGCGCGACATTCGCGGCTTCGCGGTGAAGTTCTACACCGAGGAAGGCAACTGGGACATGGTCGGCAACAACACGCCGGTGTTCTTCGTGCGCGACCCGCGCCACTTCGCCGACCTCAACAAGGCGGTGAAGCGCGATCCGCGCACCAACATGCGCAGCGCCCGGAACAACTGGGACTTCTGGACCCTGCTGCCCGAAGCCTTCCACCAGGTCACTTATGTCATGGGCGACCGCGGCATCCCGAAGTCCTACCGCCACATGGACGGCTTCTCCAGCCACACCTACTCGTTCTACAACGAGGCGGGCGAGCGATTCTGGGTGAAGTGGCACTTCAAGACCCAGCAGGGCCACGCGCACCTGACCGACGCGGAAGCCGCCGAAGTTGTGGCCGGCGATCGCGAATCGAACCAGCGCGATCTCTACGAGGCGATCGAGCGCGGCGAATTCCCGAAGTGGAAGGTCATGGTCCAGATCATGCCGGAGGAAGAGGCGGCGACGTGCGGCTTCCATCCCTTCGACCTCACCAAGGTCTGGTCGCAGAAGGTCTATCCGCTGATCGAGGTCGGCATGATGGAGCTTAACCGGAATCCCGAGAATTTCTTCGCGGATGTCGAGCAGAGCGCCTTCTCGCCCTCCAACCTCGTGCCCGGCATCGGCGTCTCGCCCGACAAGATGCTCCAGGCGCGGCTTTTCGCCTATTCGGATGCGCAGCGCTATCGCCTGGGCGTCAACCACCACCAGATCCCGGTGAATGCCGCGCGCTGCCCGGTGTTCAACAACCACCGCGACGGGCAGGGCCGGGTCGACGGTAATTACGGCGGGTTGCCGCACTACCAGCCGAACTCGTTCGGCCTCTGGGAAGGGCAACCGGAATTCCGCGAGCCGCCGCTCAGGATCGACGGAAACGCCGACTTCTGGAACTTCCGCGAGGACGATGACGACTACTACAGCCAGCCCCGCGCCCTGTTCGAACTGATCGACGCCGACCAGAAGCAGCGCCTGTTCGACAATACCGCCCGCGCCATGGGCGACGCGCCGGACTTCATCAAGCAGCGGCACATCGACAACTGCACCCGCTGCCACCCGGCCTACGGCGAAGGCGTGGCCAAGGCGCTGGGCATGAGCCTCAGCCCCGCGCTGTCGCCCGTGCCCGAAACCGCAGACTGACCTTAAGGCCGTCGCATCCCCCCCCCCCCCGCCCTCGCGACGGCCTCGATCCCGCCCCCTCCCCCGGGGGGCGGGATCCTCTCTTCCGAACCGTACCAGCCTTCCGAACGGACGGTTACATTTCATGGCTCCGAAAGGGTGCGCTTCCCGCGCCCTTCCCCTCGCCCCGCAGCGATGGCACACCTGTGCGAAATCGAAAAAGCGAGTGGGAACATGGACGTCAGGCAGATCTACGCCGCCAAGCTGACTTCCGCCGATGCGGCGGTCATGGCCCTCGCCAGCGACAGCGACCTTGCCATGGGCATGGCCGTGGCCGAGCCGCCCGCGATCCTCGCCGCGCTGGCCCGGCGCGCGGAAGCGGGAACCTTGCGCGACCTGCGGGTCTGGTATCTCCTATCCCAGACTCACGCGGGATCGACCATCCTGCGCCGCGACCTGCTGGGGGCGATCCGACCGCGCTGCCTGTTCATGAGCGGCGTGGAGCGCGCCCTGATCAAGGCCGATCCCACCGCCGAGGCCCTGATCGATTTCGTGCCCTGCGCCTTCAGCGGCTCGCCCCGGTTGCTGCGCGACGAGATCGCGCTGGACGCCTGCGTGCTGACGGTCTCGCCGATGGACGACGACGGCTACTTCAGCTTCGGTGCCGCCAACGACTATACGTCGGTGGCCGCGCACTGCGCGAAGACGGTGATCGTCGAAGTGAACCCGGCCATGCCGCGCGTCGCCTGCTCGACGCCGCTGCACGTCTCGCAGGTCGCGGCCATCGTCGAGAACCACATCCCGCTGCTGAGCTTCGCGGAAGGTGCGGCCTTGTCGGAAGACGAGGCGATCGCCGCGCATATCGCGGACATGGTCGATGACGGCGCCTGCCTGCAGATGGGCATCGGCAACCTGCCCGCCGCCGTCTGCCGCCGCATCGGCAACCGCCGCGACCTTGGCATCCATACTGAGCTGCTCACCCCGGCGATGGCAGGGCTGGTCCACTCCGGCGCCGTCACCAACCGGCGCAAGACCACGCATCCCGGCCGCAGCGTCTATTCCTTCGCCATGGGCGACGAGCCCTTCTACCGCTGGATGGACGGCAACCCCGAAGTCTATTCGCTGCCCGTGGACGTGGTGAACAATGCCGCCGAAATCGCCCGCAACGACCGCGTCGTCTCGGTCAATGCGACGATCCAGGTCGATCTCCAGGGTGCCTGCAATTCGGAGTTCATGGGCGGAATGCAGCACTCGGCGGCGGGCGGCCAGCTCGATTTCGTCCGCGGCGCCTACGGCTCTAAAGGCGGCATCTCGGTGATCGCCTGCCGTTCCACCGCGAAAGGCGGCACGGTCAGCCGCATCGTCCCCAGCCTCGACGGCCCGGTGACGACGCCCCGCAACGACGTCCATTGGATCGTCACCGAACACGGCGCCGCCAACTTGCGCGGCAAATCCTTGCGCGAGCGCGCCGAACTGCTGATCGGCCTGGCCGATCCCAGGTTCCGGGACGAGCTGGCACGCGGGCTCTAGAAACGAAAAAGGCGGCGCTCACCGCGCCGCCTTTTCCTCATTCGCGCTAAGTCGCGTTATTACGCGGCAGCGTCGAGCCCGTAGGCCGTGTGCAGCACGCGCACCGCCAGTTCGGTCTCGTCGGTGTCGATCAGCACCGAAACCTTGATCTCGCTGGTCGAAATGGCGATGATGTTGATGCCGCGATCGGCCAGCGTCTTGAACATGGTGGAGGCGACACCGGCATGGCTGCGCATGCCGACGCCGACGACGCTGATCTTCGCGACGTTGCTGTCGGCGATCATGCGGTAGTAGCCGATCGATTCCTTGCGCTCTTCCAGCAGCGACTGCGCGCGGACGAGGTCGGCCTGCGGCACCGTGAAGGTGACGTCGGTCTCGCCCTTGTCCTTGGCGACGTTCTGGATGATCATGTCGACGTTGATATTCTGCTCGGCAAGCGGCGCGAAGATCGCGGCCACGGCGCCGGGACGGTCGGGCACGCGGGTCAGCGTGACCTTGGCTTCGTTCTTGTCAGCGGCGATGCCGGTGATCAGCTGGCGTTCCATATCGCTTCCTTCGAGTTCTTCGTCGCTGACGATCATCGTTCCGGGGAGGGTGTCTGCGGCCGGGGCATTCTCGTCGATGAACGAGGAGAGCACCTGCACGCGCACGTTCTCCTTCATCGCGAGGGAGACCGAGCGGGTCTGCAACACCTTCGAGCCGACCGAGGCCAGTTCGAGCATTTCTTCATAAGTCACCAGCGGCAGCTTGCGCGCCTTGGCGACGATGCGCGGGTCGGTGGTGTAGACGCCGTCGACATCGGTGTAGATGTCGCAGCGGTCGGCCTTCACCGCAGCCGCCACGGCCACCGCCGAAGTGTCCGAACCGCCACGGCCCAGCGTGGTGATGCGGCCTTCCGGCGAAACGCCTTGGAAACCGGGAATCACGGCGATTTCGCCCGCCGCCATCGAGGCCAGCAGCGCGTCCGAATCGAAGTCCTCGATACGGGCCTTGGCATGGGCGTCATCGGTCTTGATCGGCAGCTGCCAACCCAGCCACGAGCGCGCCTTGCAGCCCATCGCCTGCAAGGTCAGCGCCAGTAGACCCGAAGTGACCTGCTCGCCCGAGGCGACGACCACGTCATATTCCGCCGGATCGTAGAGGGCATTGGCTTCGCGGCAGAAGTTCACGAGGCGGTCGGTCTCGCCGGCCATGGCCGAAACGACGACGGCGACTTCGTGGCCCGCTTCCTGCTGGCGTTTGACAATGCCCGCCACGCGCCGGATTCGCTCGGTCCCGGCCATGGAAGTGCCGCCGAATTTCATCACGATACGTGCCAAGGTGCCACTGCTCCCCGTCGGTTGTTGCGCAAAGAAGAGATGCGCGTGTGGATAAGAGTCGGGCGCGCTGTTAGGGGGGAGTGATGGACAATGCAACTGCTTCGAACACGCCTTCTCGCGCAACAATCGATCCGAAAGAGGCTGCTCACTTCGGTGCGCTCGCGGCGGAATGGTGGGATCCCAAGGGTTCCTCGGCCATGCTGCACAAGCTCAACCCGGTCCGGCTCGGCTTCATCCGCGGCGAGATCGACCGGCATTTTTCCGCCGACTCCCGCACGCTGCGCCCGCTTTCCGGCAAGCGTGCCCTCGATGCGGGTTGCGGCGCGGGCCTGCTCTGCGAACCGCTGGCCCGCCTCGGCGCGGCCGTGACCGGCGTGGACGCGGCGGCGGAGAACATCGCTGCGGCTTCCGCCCATGCCGAAGCGATGGGCCTTGCCATCGACTACCGCCACGGCGAACTGGGCGCTCTGGGCCTCTCCGGCTACGACCTGGTCTGCTCTCTGGAAGTGATCGAGCACGTCACCGACAAGGCGCTGTTCATCGGCCAGCTTGCCGATGCGCTCGCGGACGACGGGCTGATGTTCCTCTCCTGCCCCAACCGTACCCCCGCCTCGCGCCTGCTGCTGGTGGAAGCCGCCGAACGCCTCGGCAAAGTGCCGCGCGGCACCCACGACTGGAACGCCTTCGCCACGCCGGACGAACTGCGCGACCTTGCGGATGGCGCCGGGCTGGTGCTGGGCGAACCGAAGGGCATCGCCTGGTCGCCGACGGCGGGCCTGCACCTGTCGGACGATCTCTCGCTGAACTTCATCGCTACCGCGCGGAAGAAGTAGGAGAAAACGCAGGGGTTAACACCCCTGCACCCCATTACCGTCGATGTAGCGCGCGCCCTATCTGTCCGCACCCATGGCGGCGCCGGGAGACATATTGGCTGCGCCGCAGGGAGCGCAAAACCGCAATCCGCGCGCAAGATCGACATTCCGAGGGTCTGGGGGATCATCCCCCAGGACTTTCCAATTCCCGAATAATCCTGCGAGCTTGCGCCTCGCGCTCATCCCACGAACCGCCGATCCGCGTGAACGGCACCCCGGCCCGCACCAGCATCGCCTCGGCCAGTGCGGCGAAGCGGCCCCGGGCATCGTCGGTCCCGAAGAACCGCGTCCCGTCATCGCGCCACGGCACATCGGGCGAGAACAACAGGTAGTGGTCGGCCTTGGGGTAGCTCAGCAGAACCTCGGGCACTTCGCCGAAGAGCATCTGCGCCCAGGCGGCGGTCATGAGCTGGTCGGTGTCGAACAGGAGCACCGGCGGGCGCGCCGCCATGGCCTTGCGGTTCTCCTCGGCCTGCCCCTCGGCAATCGCCAGCAGGTCTGCCATCGTCAGGTCGGTGCCGTGTTCCTCGCAGTAGGTCCGGCCATATTCCGGCACCCAGGGATGGCCCAGCCGCCCCGCGAGTACCGACTTGCCGGTGCTTTCCGCGCCGTGGAGGCAGACGGTGATCACGCCTCTTGCGCCTTTTCCGCCGCGATCCACTCGCGCAGGCCCAGCACCGACATGACCAGCAGCACCAGATAGAGCGCGGCGGTCGGCCAGAGTTCCTTGTAGAGATAGACCCCGATCGAGGCGAGGTCGATTGCGATCCACAGCACCCAGTTCTCGATACGGCGGAAGCCCAGCAGGATCTGCGCGGCAATGCTGGCGCCCGCTATGGCGGAATCCGCATAAGGCAGCGAGGCGTCGGTGAAGCGGTGCATGACCCAGCCGAGATTGAGCGCCAGCGCCGCCGTGCCGGTCAGCCAGAGCAGCCGCGCAAAGTGGCCCAGCCGCCGCACCGGCACCCGGCTTTCTCCGCCACCCGCGCGGACCCACAACGCCCAGCCCCAGACTTGTGCGGCGAAGAAGAACACTTGCAGCCCGGCCTCGCCATAGAGCTTCGCTTCCCGGAACACGACGAAGTAGAGCGCGACCATCGCCATGCCGAACGGGAAGTTCCACACGCTGCGCCGCACCAGCAGCGCAATATTGGCAAGACCAAGCCCTGCCGCCACCCATTCGACCGTGTTCATGAAACCCCGATCAGCCGAGCGCCGCTTCCCATTCCGGCTCCTTGAAGCCCACCAGCAGCCCGCCCGGATGCTCGACGACCGGGCGCTTGATGCAGCTGGGGTTGGCGACCATGATCGCCACCGCCTTGGCCGCATCGATATCGGCCTTGTCCTCGTCCGGCAGCTTCTTGAAAGTGGTGCCCGCACGGTTGAGCACTTTCTCCCATCCCGCTTCGGCCACCCACGTCTCCAGCCGCGCGGCGTCGGCGCCTTCCTTCTTGTAGTCGTGGAAGGTGTAGTCGGTGCCGCGCGCCTCCAGCCACTTCCGGGCCTTCTTGACGGTGTCGCAGTTGGGAATGCCGTAGAATTCAAGGCTCACGATTCGGTTTCCCTCTCGAAATGCCGCACGCGCGGTTCGTTGCAGGCGAAGGCGGTGTAGCTCTGGTAGTAGTGCTCGCGGCCCTTGGCCTGCACTTCGGCATGGGCGGCAACGCGGCGCCATGCAAGGGCGGCGGCTTCGTCCTGCCATTCCGACAGCGCGATCACTTCGCCGTCCTCGCTGGTGTAGCTCTTGAAGGAGAGGAAGCCGGGCTGCGCGCGGGCGAGCGCATCCATGGCCTCGGCATCGGCGGAATAGGCAGCCGCGTCGATGTCGGCGCGTTTGCGATTGCGGAATACTACCAGGAACATGGCCGCGCTCATGGGCCTTCGCGGGGCCTTCCGCAAGCATCTGGCTCGCACCCCATGCTGGACAATCCGAAGATTGCGCGCCAAGGCGCGGGGCATGAGCGTGAACACTTTCGGCCGTCTTCTGCGATTCACCACCTGGGGCGAGAGCCATGGCCCTGCCATCGGCGCCGTCGTCGACGGGTGCCCGCCGGGCCTTGCCATCGACGAGAGCGTGATCCAGCCCTTCCTCGACGCGCGCCGCCCCGGCCAGTCGAAGTTCACCACCCAGCGGCAGGAGCCGGATCAGGTCCGCATCCTCTCGGGCGTGTTCGAGGGCAAGACTACGGGTACGCCGATCAGCCTGATGATCGAGAACGTGGATCAGCGCTCGAAGGACTATTCGGACGTCGCCAAGGCCTACCGCCCTGGCCATGCCGACTATGCCTATGACGCCAAGTACGGCTTCCGCGACTATCGCGGCGGCGGTCGCAGCTCGGCGCGGGAGACCGCTAGCCGCGTGGCAGCGGGCGGCGTGGCGCGGCTGGTGATCCCGGACGTGACAATCCTGGCCTATGTCTCCGAGATCGGCGGCGACGCCATCGACATGGCGAACTTCGACGTGGCCGAGATCGCCAACAACCCCTTCTTCTGCCCCGACGCCAAAGCCGCGAAGCGCTGGGAGAAGATCGTCGACGATGCACGCCTTGCCGGGTCCTCGGTGGGCGCCGTGGTCGAATGCGTCGCTACCGGCGTTCCGGCAGGCTGGGGCGCGCCGCTCTACGGCAAGCTCGATGCCGATCTGGCCGCCGCGATGATGGGCATCAATGCCGTAAAGGGCGTTGAGATCGGCGACGGTTTCGCCGCCGCGCGCCTCACCGGAGAGCAGAACGCCGATCCGATGCATCCGGGCTCCGAAGGCCCCGAATTCAGCGCCAACCACGCAGGCGGCATCGCGGGCGGTATCTCGACCGGCCAGCCGGTGGTCGTGCGCGTGGCCTTCAAGCCGACCAGTTCGATCCTCACCCCGCAGCCGACCATCAACCGTGACGGCGAGGCGACCGAGCTGTTCACCAAGGGCCGCCACGACCCCTGCGTCGGCATTCGCGGCGTGCCGGTGGTAGAGGCGATGATGGCGCTGGTCCTGGCCGACCACAAGCTGCTCCACCGCGGCCAGTGCGGGTGAACTGCGATTAGCGCGGTCACCCTTCGCCCCGAGCGGGACGGCGACGCCGCCGCCATCCGGGCGCTGGTGACCGCCGCTTTCCTCGGCGCCGAACATGCGAGCGGCACGGAAGGCGCGATCGTCGATGCCTTGCGGGATTCCGGCGCGCTCACGATCTCGCTGGTGGCCGAAAGCGATGACGCGATCGTGGGCCATGTCGCCTTCTCGCCGATCACCATTGATGGCGCGGAGATCGGCTGGTTCGGCCTCGGCCCTGTGGCGGTCGCCCCCGACCTTCAGCGCGGGGGCATCGGCGCCCGGCTGATCGAAGCCGGACTTGCACGACTACGGGAAATGGGCGCGCAAGGCTGCGTGGTGCTGGGCGATCCCACTTACTACGCCCGCTTCGGCTTCGTGAGCGATCCCGCGCTGGCTTATCCCGGCGTCCCCGCCGAATACTTCCAGCGCCTGGTGATGACCGGAGCGGCGCCCGCCGGAACCGTGGCCTATCACCAGGGCTTCAACGCCGCTTCCTGAGCACCACGTAGATCGCGCCCTGCCCGCCATGACGGCGGTGCGCGCCGCGAATGGCAACGATATCGTGGGCATGGTCGCTGGCGGCCAGCCAGTCGGTAATCTTGGCGCGGATCGCGCCGCGCGCGGTTCCCCGGTCCATGGCATCGACGGGGCGGGGCTTGCCGGTCACGATCAGCACCACCCGCGCGCCCATGGCCTTGGCCTGCGTCAGCCCGTGCATCAGCCGCACATAGGCCTGGTCGAGGTTGGAGCCATGAAGGTCCAGGCTGAAATCGGGAACCAGCGTGCCCTTGGAAATCCGCTTTTCCCAGGATCCGTCGAGATGGAGCGGCGCATCCGCTTTCGGCGCCTGGACGACGGGCTTCGGGGCAAGCGGCGGCGGTATGCGGCCTTTCACTTTCTTCGGCGGCGGCGCGGACGGCAGCACGACCGTCTTTACGGGTGCCGGTGCGGGCGCGGCGGGTGTGGCGACAGGTCTGCGCTTCTCGAGCGGCGTCACCGTCCGGGCGACTTGCGCCCAGATTTCCGCCTCATCCGCCGTCAATCGCCGCCCCGGCCGCCGCATCATCCGTCTACCGCACGCCGAGGCGTGCGAGCGTGCCCTTCGGCACGAGGATCAGCGCCTCGCCCCGGCCGCTCATGCCGCCCGCCGTCAGCCGTGCCTGGTCGCCTGAGCCCCAGAATGTGTCGAAGCGGTTCGCGCCCTTGATCGCGCCGCCAGTGTCCTGCGCCACCCAGAGCCCGGTCGCCTCGCGCCGGTCGAGCCGCAGCCATACCGGCGCGCCCAGCGGCACGAAGCGGGGATCCGCCGCGACCGAGGCATGGGCGCGCACCGGCACGCCGAGCGCGCCCAGCGGGCCGTCGCCTCTCAGTTCCTTGAAGAAGACCCACGACTTGTTCTCGCGCATGAGCGCGGCGCCGTCGCGCGGGTTGTCGTGGATGTACTGGATGATCCCCTGCATCGAGCCGGAATATTGCCCCGGCCCGGAGCCGACGAGGCCCCGGTCGCGCATCACGCCGCCGATCCCGGTGTAGGGTAGGCCATTCTGTCCGGCATAGCCGATGCGCATGACGCTGCCGTCCGGTGCGCGCAGGCGGCCCGAGCCCTGCACCTGCAGGAAGAAGAATTCGATGGGATCCGCCACCCAGGCGATCTCCAGCCCCTTGCCCGAAAGCGCGCCCTGCTCGATCGCGGCACGGTCGTGATAGGGCACGAAGCTGCCGCCCGCATCGTAGCGGCCAAGCGGCATGCGCCCGCTGGAGGTCGGCGTGGCATCGCCCGGCTTGGCGCGCACGAGATCGCCCGGCATCGCATAGACCGGCACGGCATAACCGGGCACCGGCAGGCGCGATCCGGCGATTTCCGGTTCGTAATAGCCGGTCGCGAAGCCCCGGCCGTCGCCGATGCGGGCAGTCTCGAAGTAGCTTGCGAAGAACTGGGCGGCAGGCTTTGCGCCCCAGCTTGCGGCAGCGGCGCAGGCCGCCCGCCAGTCCGCCGGGCGGGTAAGGCCGCTGGCGTCGTTTCGCACGGTGACGCGGGGGCAGCTTTCGCGGAACGAGGCCAGCGCGGCGGCGGCATCGCTTCCGCCCAGCGACAGCGACGACACCGCAGGACCTGCCTTTACCCCCGCCGCGACCGCGCTGGCAGGCTGCGGCTGCGCGGGCTGCGTAGACGGAGCAGGCCGGGGCTTCTGCACCGGCGGCCTTGCCGCAGGACGCGACGCCGCAGGACGTGAAGGGCCCTTGGGTCCGGGCACCACCTGGACGCAGGCGGCTAGGAGAACCGGCAGGATGAAGGCAGACAATCGGCGCAATGGAAAACGCGGCTCCTGACGCCGCGACACGCTCGCTCCCCGCAAGATCGATCTCCGAAAACCTGATGCGACGCCGATGACGCGCCGATAATGACACCAATAACAACAAGGCCGGACCTCTCGGCCCGGCCTGTCGATCCTTGTGGGATCACTGGCGCGAAATCAACCGCGCGAGGCGATCAACCGGCGTCGGTTTCGTCGAGCAGCCAGTCGGGGCCGGACGAATTGAGCTGGCGGCTGAAAGTCCAGACGTCCACCGCCTCGATCGCATCGTCGAGCGAACCGGCGATCACATGCCCCTCGGCATCGCGCGTGACGGCGGCAATGTCCGAACGGAAGCGCAGGGTGATGCGGGCCTGGCCGCTTTCCACGCCTGCCGAGAC
The DNA here is from genome assembly GCF_009811895.1 of Novosphingobium sp. TCA1. NCBI lineage: Bacteria > Pseudomonadati > Pseudomonadota > Alphaproteobacteria > Sphingomonadales > Sphingomonadaceae > Novosphingobium > Novosphingobium sp. TCA1. The sequence continues at coordinate 280,454 of NZ_BLJH01000005.1, forward strand.
GATCGCCACGTCCTCGATGCGGATGAGGCGGTTGTCCATGGTCTCACCGGCGGCCGCACGGGCGTCGATCGCAGCGGCGAAGCTGTCGTAGACGTCGCCGTCGCAGAGCGTGCGAAGCTCGGCCTTGTCGCCCTTCCAGAACGATTCCAAGATCAGGCGATAAGCGCTGCGCGCGCCTTCCAAGAAGGCATAGGCGTCGAAGCGACGATCCGCGCTGGAAATTTCCGCAAGGCCGCGCTCGACGGAAGGCGGCGCCAGCGGCATTTCGCGCAGGCGTTGGGGCTGACCGATCCGGCCGCGCTCGTCTCCCTTGGCTTCCGCCTTGGCGTCAGTCTTCGGGGTCGGGACGCGCGGCGCACCGGGCTGGCCCTGGCGGCCTTCGAAGCGCCCCTGGATCGGCTCTTCCTCATGCTCGGCACGGCGGCCGAGTACCGAATAGAGCCGCAGGCCGAGGAAGGCTGCGATCATGGCCAGGATCACGATTTCCGGTGTCACGTTCCTTTGTCCATCCTTGTGTTGGACGCTTCGGGGGGCACGGGTGGAGCGTTTTCGCCATCCGCCCGAAGGCGCCATCATAGACCCAGATAGGTACGGTTTTCAAATGAACAACGCGTGAGTGCCGAATACCGTCGTTTCTCCGGGGCTTTTCCGCCGATATTCCGGCATCAAGGCAAGCAACGTTTCGTGCCCGCCCCGGTTCCACCCCGGGCGCCCGGTACGGCGGCAATGGGCGAATCGCGCGCGGCTCATCGCCGCCCCTGCCGTTCGCCCGCCATTTTCGAACAATTTACGCCCCCTTGGGTGTTCCACAGGCCCGCAAAATGCTTTAGGCGCGCGGCCAGACTTTCCATGCGCAGGCCTTTCATGGGCACTCGCGTGCTTTAACGGGAACGAAGCAAATGGCCGACGAAGGCAACGTCATCTCCGACCTCAACCTCGGCAACGGCGAGGATTCCGCGCCGGCCGCCGGCATCATCTCGCAGTACGTCAAGGATCTCTCGGTCGAGAATCCCAACGCGCCGCAGAGCTTCTCGTGGCAGGACCAGCCGCAGATCGAAGTGCAGTTCAACATCGGCGCGCGCCAAATCGACGGCGAAGTCCATGAAGTCGAACTGAAGATCACCTGCGCCTCGAAGGGCCCGCAGGGCACCGCTTTCGCGGTCGAGCTGGCCTATGGCGCGCTGATCGGCATGCGCAACCTCGAAGAAGGCCAGGCCCACGCATTCCTCTATGCCGAAGCCCCGCGCATCCTGTTCCCCTTCGCCCGCCGCGTCGTTGCCGATGCCGTGCGCGATGCCGGTTTCCCGCCGCTGATGCTGGAGCCGATCGATTTCAACGGCCTCTACATCCAGCAGCTCCAGGCGCAGCAGCAGGCAGACGCCACCCAGGGCGAGCCGGTCGGCCACGCCTGAGCGTCCGCTTGAACGGCGTATGACGCACGTTCCTGCACAATCGGCCCGCGCCTCCAACCCGGAGACGCGGGCCGTTGGCGTATCAGGGCCTTCCCTTTCGGCGATCATCAGGAGCCTGCGGGCATGAACCTTACCAAGGCGCTGGCCAGCGTCGGCGGCCTCACTCTTGCCAGCCGCGTGCTCGGCCTCGTCCGCGACAGCCTATTCGCCCGCTTCGTCGGCGCGGGGTTCGCCTCGGACGCCTTCCTGATCGCCTTCCGCCTGCCCAACATGTTCCGCGCGCTTTTCGCGGAAGGGGCTTTCGCCTCGGCCTTCATCCCGATGTTCAACCAGAAGGTCGCGGACAAGGACGGCCCCGGCCTGCCTGCGGGCATCACTTTCGCGGAACAGGCGCTCGCGGTGCTCCTGCCGATCCTGATCGCCATGACGGTCGTGCTGGAAGTCTTCGCCTGGCCGGTGACGTTCCTGCTTTCCGGCAAGTTCAACGGCGTCACCCACGAACAGTTCGCCTATGCCGTGCAACTCAGCCGGATCACGATTCCCTATCTGGCCTTCATCAGCCTGGTCTCGCTGCTCGGCGGAGTTCTCAACTCGCTGAACAAGTTCTGGGTCAACGCCGCCGCGCCGATCCTGCTGAACCTGACACAGATCGTAGCCATTCTGGGATTCCATTCGACTGACGCACTGGTGACAGCACGAAACCAAGCCATTGCGGTTTCGGTGTCCGGTGCGCTCCAGCTGCTGTGGCTGATATGGGCCTGCCGCGCCAATGGCGTATCGCTGAAGTTGCGGATGCCGGCTTGGAATCCGGACGTGAAGCGCTTGATGAAGCTGATCCTGCCCGCCGCAGCCGGAGCAGGCGCCATGCAGATCAACCTCATGATCTCCACTGCGCTCGCCGCCTCCCTACTTGTCCACGGCTCGGTGACGTACATTTACCTGGCCGATCGGCTGAACCAGCTTCCGCTCGGCCTCATCGGTATCGGGCTCGGCACCGTGCTGCTGCCGACGATCTCGCGCCAGCTCGGCGGCGGCGAGCATGCGGCGGCGATGGACACGCAGAATCGCGGCATGGAACTGGCCCTGCTGCTCACCCTGCCCGCCGCCGTCGCCCTGATCGTCTGCGGCCAGCCGATCGCCGCCGCGCTCTTCGGCTATGGCAAGTTCGACGCGAACGACGTCGCCCGCACCGCCGAGGCGCTGGCGGCTTTCTCGATCGGCCTGCCCAGCTACATTCTGGTAAAAGTGCTGACCCCCGGCTTCTACGCCCGCCAGGACACCAGGACGCCAGTCCGTTTCGCAATGATGTCGATGGTGGTGAACCTTGTAGGCAACCTCGTGCTGATCGTGCCGCTCCAGCACATGGGCCCGCCGCTGGCGACCGCCATCGCCTCCACTGCCAATGTCGCCATGCTCTACTGGACGCTGGTGAAGCGCGGCCATTTCCAGGCCGATGCCCGCCTCAGGCGCCGCGCCCCGCGCCTGGCACTGGCCGCCGTGGCCATGGGCGTGGTGCTGTGGTTCGGGCAGGACCTGCTGACGCCCTACCTCCACGGCACCTGGCTGGTGCGTGGCCTGGCCCTTGCCGCGCTCGTTTCGGCCGGCGGCGCGGTCTATGCGGCAGCGACACTGGTGACGGGCGCCTTCACCCGCGCCGACCTCGCCCTGCTGCGCCGCCGCCGCGCAGCGTCGTGAGGGTTCCATCCATTTGCGTTTGTGGTATGAGCCCCGCCCATGCAGGACCTTTCGCTCTCGAAGTCTGCCCTTTCTCGCCGCACTTGGCGATGGCGGAACGCCGCGCGCTCGTCGCGCTGACCGCACCTGCATCTGTGCCTTTCGGGGCGCAACCTCCACACTTCTGACAACCCACAACTCGCGAAGGACGCGTCCATGCGTATCGTCTCCGGCATTCAGCCCACCGGCAACCTGCACCTCGGCAACTATCTCGGCGCGATCCGCAATTGGGTGAAGATGCAGGACGATGTCGCCGCCGAAGGCGGTGACAGCCTTTATTTCCTGGCCGATCTCCACGCGATCTCGATGCCGCACGATCCGGCCACGCTCTCCGCCAACACGCGCGAGATGGTAGCGGCGCTGGTGGCCTGCGGCGTCGATCCCGACCGCTCGATCCTGTTCAACCAGACCCAAGTTCCTCAGCATGCCGAACTGCAATGGCTGCTCAACGGCACCGCGCGCATGGGCTGGCTTAACCGCATGACGCAGTGGAAGGACAAGGCGGGCAAGAACCGCGAAGGCGCCTCGGTGGCGCTGTTCACTTATCCCGTGCTCCAGGCCGCGGACGTGCTGCTCTACCAGGCCACGCATGTCCCCGTCGGTGAGGACCAGAAGCAGCACCTCGAACTCGCGCGCGACATCGCGCAGAAGTTCAACAACGATTTCGGAACTGATGAAGACCCGGTCTTCACCCTGCCCGAACCGATCATCCCCCCCGAAGCCGCCCGCATCATGAGCCTGCGCGACGGTGCGTCGAAGATGAGCAAGTCCGATCCCTCGGACATGGCCCGCATCAACCTGACCGACGATGCCGACATGATCATGCAGAAGGTTAAGAAGGCCAAGACCGATCCCGAGCCGCTTCCCTCGGAGAAGCAGGGCCTCGAAGGCCGCGCCGAGGCGCGCAACCTGGTGGGTATCTATGCGGTGATGGCCGGAACCACGGTCGAAGCCGTGCTCTCCGACTTCGGCGGTGAGGGCTTCGGCAAGTTCAAGCCCGCGCTGGGCGAACTGCTGGTGGAGAAGCTGGCGCCGATCAACGCGCGCTTCGTGGAACTGCGCGAAGACCGGGGCGCGCTCGACGCGATCCTGCGCAAGGGCTCGGAAAAGGCGCGCGCACTGGCCGTGCCGACGCTGGAGAAGGCCTACGAGGCGCTCGGCCTGGTACGCTGAGATACCGTCGTCCCGGGCTTGACCCGGGACGACGATCAGTCGAGGCCCAGCAGCTTGGCCCGGCGCCGGATCCAGGGGGCGGCAAGCGTGGCGACTTCACCCAACGCCTCCAGCCCTTCGCGGTCCTTCTTGTGATCGCCCGCGATCAGCAGCCCGAAGACCCGCTGCACGGTCCAGTCGGGATAGGGCCGCTCGGCCAGCACCATGCGGTCTCCGGCCGCGACCTCGCCGTCCTCCAGTACCCGGTAGTACCACCCCGCCCGGCGCGACCGGACCACGCCGGCATTCACCGCCGCGCCGCCGAAGCGGTGGTCCAGTTTCCAGCACGGCTGGCGCCCCTGGCTGACCTCCACCAGCGCAGTGCCCATGCGCCAGCGATCGCCCACGCAGATGGTGTCCTCGGTCAGGCCCTCGGTGGCGATGTTCTCGCCGAAGGCGCCGTAGTTCGACAGCAGTTCATGGCCGCCGATTGCCTCACGCCAGAAGGCGTAATGGTCGTGGGGATAGTGGTGGATCGCCTTGTCAGGCCCGCCGTGAACCGCAAGATCGGCCTGCTCGTCGCCCTCCAGGCCAAGCCGCCCAACGCGAATCGGGCCTGCCACCGGCACCTTGCCGATGGCGCTGGGTTCGTCCTCTCCGCGAAAAGGGCTGACTTTTCCGCATTGAATCGAAAGAATCACGGCGGATTGCGAGTCGGGGGAACTGGTCAACATCCTGACGGCTTCCTACATGACAACCCTGATCTCAAGCCGTGACTTGCGGCTGAATGGCGCATCAGGCCCGGAATCGTTCCGCCGCCGCCCTGCCTCCATTCAACCGCTATTCAGGGCATTGATATTAAGGCAGAGTCGTTATGAATCACAGGCCACGCTTGGGAAGGGCGTTTCGGGCCTGTCGGGTTCGTGGAGTGAAACCGATGACAGAAAATCCCGGAACCCATCTCGGAAAGGTCAGGCTCGTCGCCGTGACCGTGCTGCTGATGGCCCTTGCCGCCTGCGCAACGCCCTTCAAGGCCGACGTTTCGCGCTTCCAGTCGCAGCTTCCGGCACCGTCCGGCCAGAGCGTCGCCGTCGTGGCCGACGATCCCAAGCTTGCGGGCGGCCTTGAATTCGCCACTTACGCCCGCCTCGTGAGCGACCGGCTCCAGAAGCTGGGCTATGCCACGGTGGACGATCCCGCCAAGGCCACCCTGATCGCCCGCTTCGATTACGGCGTCGACAACGGCCGCGAACGCATCCGCTCCTCGCCCGGCATGGGCGGCTACTGGGGCCCGTGGTACGGCGGCGGCTGGGGCGGCCGCGGCTTCTACGGTCGCGGCTGGGGCGGCGGCGGTTGGGGCTGGGGCGGCCCGTGGCGCTATGGCTGGTATGATCCGTTCTTCGACGGCGGCGTGGATTCCTACACCGTCTTCACCAGCGGCATCACCCTGAAGATCGACCGCGCAGCCGACAACCAGCGCCTGTTCGAAGGCAAGGCCGAGGCCGTTTCGACCTCGAACCACCTCCAGTACATCGTGCCGAATCTGGTCGAAGCGATGTTCACCAATTTCCCCGGAAATTCGGGCGAGACGGTCCGCATCACGGTGGCGCCTGAAAAGAAGTAGTTACATCAAGGAAACGACTGGCTCCCCCTGAAAAGAGGGAGACACCGAGGGACGGGTCCGCTGAAATATGCGGGCCCGTCCTTTCTTTTTGCCGTTCCGGCCCGTATCGCGAGCCCCTCCGGTTGACCCTCGCCAACCGCCTTGGAATGCTCACCGCACGATGAATACGTTCATGGCCATCATGTCGCAGCTCTTCTGGGGCGTGACCGTGGGCGCGCTTTCCGCAGCCTTTTCAACGCTGGCCAAAGGGCTTGCGCTGATCCTCGGCGTGGGCGGCGTGGGCTGGTATTCGCTCAGGCGTCGCCGCGAGAAGCGCGCGCGAATCGAGCGCAAGAACTGAAGCGGGTCGAGAGCCTCAGCTCCCCAAAGACACCACACCGCCGGTAGAGCCGAACCCGCCCTCGCCGCGCTCGGTCGATTCCAGTTCCTCCACGGTCAGCCAGGCCGCGCGCGTTACCGGGGCCAGCACGAGCTGGGCCACGCGGTCGCCGCGCAGGATCTCGAAGGGCTGTGCGCCGTGGTTGATGAGGATCACCTTCAGCTCACCGCGATAGTCAGGCTTCAGGTCACCAGTTTGGGTGAACCCTATATGGAATAGGGGTGTTTGTAGGTTCACCCATTTTCTTTGGGTGAACCTGACCCCTGATTCGCGACGGTTGTTGGTAAGACCGACGCCCATTCTGGACGATCGGTTGACTTCGAAATTTATTTTCGAAGTCAACCGATCGTAACCGCCGAAGGCGGCAACTCGCTCGCCAAGTGCACTGGTGTCGCTGAGGAAGCGCCTGCGGGCAAGCCAAGGAGCGCGGGTGACCGGGCTAAAGCCAGGTACTTCACCGCTTGGATGCCACTTGAAGGGTTGTCGCCTAAGAGCCGCACTGGTCACTTTAATGTCCTCTTTCAGTTCCGTCAGATTCGCCCCCATCCTTGAACGCCGGCGAGCGCCCAAATGTCTGGGAGTGATCTACTGAAACCTTTCGATCTCAAACACCGGTTGAGCCAAACCCACCCATCCCACGAGAGGTGGTGGCTGAAAATTCCTCTACAACGCGGAACGAAGGTCGCAGGATAGGCAAGAAGACGAGTTGTGCGATGCGATCGCCCGGATTGATCATGACCGGATCGCTCCCCGGCGGGGTACGCAGCCACGTGCTAATAAAGATCTGATTGGCATAATCAGCATCGATGGTGCCTACGGACTGGCCGAGTATGACACCCTTTTTGTGACCCAGCCCCGACCTAGCGAGAAGAAAAGCGACAATGTTAGGGTCGTTCATAAGTATCGCCACGCCGGTTGGGATAAGCACCGCATCAGCTTGAGGCTGAAGTTCGAGTGGCTCATCAAGGCATGCATACATGTCGATACCTGCCGACATATCCGTCTGAAACGAGGGAAGGCCCCATTCTCTGACTCGTTCATCAAGCACGCGCAGTTCAAATTCAGGGGTGTTCAACTCATTTCCTTCGAAAATTTGTTTTCTAAATCTGGCTAGGCACCTAGGTTAGCCTAACCTCGCAGAGCTATAAAGGGGGGCACCAACACACCGTACATTCCCAATCCGATAAGTCATGGCAGGCCCGGCGTAACATTGACCGTTGCCACTCAGCTATAACCACGGCTATCGATTCGGGATGGCTTTGAGACGGCTTCGAGACAGTGATATCAGGCAGGCCGCCTATCGGCGGTTGCTGACGCACGCCCGAGCCTGTCCCGATACTCTGGTCATCGACGAACTCGGCCTCGATCACGGCAACTGCCGGATCGACATTGCTGTGATCAACGGGCACATCCGTGGCGTCGAAATCAAGGCAGAGGCTGACACTCTCGAGCGCCTGCCCAGGCAGGTGGCCGCCTATGGCGAGGTCGTCGATAAGGCCTTGTTGATCGTCGATCCCAAACATCTCGCATCGGCCATGACGATGGTGCCTGATTGGTGGGGCATCATGGTCGCCGAGCGCGGCGCGACCCAGGGCGTGCGGTTCCGTCGTGTCAGACCGGAACGAGCAAACAAGGGTATCGATCCACTTATTCTGGCTCGTCTGCTGTGGCGACCTGAAGCGCAAGCGATCCTGAGAAGTCTTGGCGTCTCGGAGCGAGAACTCCGCGCTCCACGCGCGACGCTCTACAAGATGTTGGTGGATAGGCTGCCGCTGCGCCGTCTATCGCAGACTGTCCGCGAGACTCTCAAGGCCCGAACATCGTGGCGAGATCGGCCACCACTTTTGTGATGTGATGGTTCGAGCCTACCCACCGCCATGTGGACAGGCTCCCGGTGCCGGCAATCCCGTCTCGGCACTGCTCGATATAGTCACTGCCGGGCGAGAAACCCGAACCCAGAAAGTGGGCTGATCCTGTAACGGTGCCGCTGCATCCCCGATACTGCCCGAACCCGTTGTCACGCACGTTGACACCCTTGGCAATAATCCAGCCATCGTCACAGGCGTAGCGGATCGTTGCCGAAGGCTTCACTTTCCTCATGTCCATTTGTGAGTACCCATTGGCGGCAATGGCATAGTCAGCAAATGTCGGTTTGCGGAGGGTCTCGCCCAGATTAGCCAGTAGCGCCCGGAAAAACGTCCATTCCCGCCGAGGCCAGAACTGAATGGGTCCGGTCACCTCGCCCATAGAAGCGGGAAATGATGTACCCGCGAGGATGAGGCTGCGCGCAGTCGCCATGGCATTCGATGCTTGGATCGCAGCGGTGACTATGTTGATCAGCACGTCCTGAGGATCCCAGGCAGGGGCTTCGAGGTCGAGAACCACATCGCATTCGGCGATGGTCACACCGAGTTGCTGAAGTGCTACACCAACATTGCGGTCGAAATCGGGATCCAGAGCTTCGTCCAGAGAACAGCGCAATATCACTCCGGTCTGCATCAATGCGTTCGCGGCTCTCACGGCCGTGCGATAGCCTGCGTTGCTGTTCAGTCTAATGACCGGGACAAGCGTGGCTCCCTGTGCGAAAGCCTCCTCGCACAGGTATAGCATTGGATGCTTTCCGCCCTGCATCACCTCAGCCGGATCCAGCAGGCCGCAGTCGAGCAGCGCGAGGCGCGTTCCCCATTTGGCTCGAAAGCGAGCGGCAAACTTTGCAACGTGATCGTCGATCGACTTCGAAGGTGTCCACGCCTCGAAATCGAAATCCGGGGGTGTGATCTCGATAAGAGGAACGGTCCTGTCCTTAACGGCGTCCGGCAGGCGAAAGAGCGCTTGGTACTCGCCCTGCCGCCATTTGAGGATCGGCACGTAGTCGGTGTGCGTAATTGGCATGTCGTCGTCCCTCAAATATCGAACTGGCGGCGAACTTCGCCATTGCCGACGAGCGTCCGGAACAGCGTGTAGTCATTCGCGTCCCGCCGGATCCGGCCAGCGATCACCGCAGGTGCCACGCCAAAGCGTTTGGCATCGGCCACGACCGCCTTGTCGTTGCGGGTGAAGCGCGACACAGCAAGGTTCCAGTTTGCCTCTGGGATCAGGGCTTCCTGCGCAAAATAGTCGGCATCCTGCTCAACCTTGTCGGCTGCCGGCGAGTCGTTGTCGTCAAAGATCGCCGCGTATTCTCCCAACCGGATGTGCAGCTTCAGATGGCCGATCTCGTGGAGCAACGTGAACCAGAAGTTGTCGAGCCGGTCGTGACGCAGGGTCATCGCGACAATGGCATGATGATCGGCTGACGCCAGCGCGGCACCGTCAAGCAACGTGCCTGGCAGGTGGCGTTCGATCACCAGCGATATGCCTACATCGCGCAGATAGTCGGCTGCAAGGCGTGGTCCATTGTGTTCCAGACTGAGCCCGACCAGGCCGCGCACCCATTCCGCAGTGAGACGGTCTCGGTCGAACGCGCAGTCGGGCGGATTTCGATCGGCCAGTGCCCGAACTCGCGCTTCCCAAGCGGCAATGGAGGCTTCATGGACTTGTCCGCTCGATCGTACCGACTTGCGGTGAAGGGCCATCGGCGCAAACTGCGAGTGAGTACCCCGCAGGAATGACGGGATTAGATCGCTGGCAGTCTTCTTTGCCTGTGAGAGCGTGCCCGAGAAGTCCTCGAACCAGCCGCGTTTATACATTTCGGCGACCGGGAATGCCTGCCAAACCGTCGGATCGACGCTATCGAGTCTCGGGCCTCCGACCAGTTGGGCGCGCTCGACGATGCGCACGTTCAGGGCGTCGGCCACCTCCGTGAGTCGGTCGAGGCTTGCCATGCGATAGCGGTCGGATTCGTAGCGCTGGATTTGCTGTTCGGCGACGCCGAGGAAATCCCCGAGATCCTTCTGGCTCATGCCGCGCGCGATGCGGGCCTGAATGAGGATATCAGGAAGATCGTGAAGGCTATCCGCCGAGAATTCCGAAATTTTGCCCGCGCGGAGGTCTTCGTAGAAGCGCACGTCCTCCTCGAGTTCGTCGATTTGGCTGCGCAGTGCCGAGCGCTGCGCCTTCGCGAACACTTCAGGGAAGTCGCTGGTCGGCGTCTCGAGTGCGGCAAAGGCTTCCGCGAGCTTTTCGATCGAAGCCTTCGACGACCTGTACTGCTTTTCGTTGGTGATCATGGCGTCGCTCCTTTCAGCGGCGCGAGCGGAATGCGGAGAATGCCCTTGGCTTGGCCGGATGACTTCTCGACTTGGAAGAAGTCGAGAAAGGGTGCGCCCGGCCCGTTGGGCATTCCGGCAATGAACATCTCACCGAGGTATTTTGCTTTTTGCGCTGCTCGCTTGTTGTCGAAATCGAGAAGAACCGGATCGAGCTTGGCCGGGTCGACCCCGACATGCTCCCAGCAGCCGTCGTAGTCACCGGGGTGCGGTTTCGCGGTCACGAAGCTTCCATCCAGATAAACATAACGGCAGCCGGCGGCGGCCAGAACCTGAACCATGCGGACGAAGCCATCGAACAGCCACTTGCGATGAGGTGTGGTCGCGAAGCGAGCCTCTACCTCAGCGAGGGTCGTGTCGTGAATGCCGGGCGGCAGCACGGCCCAAGGGCAAGGTGAGCCCAGCTCGATCAAGTCTGGTATCATGAACACAACTATATCGTTGTGTCCATTTCTGTCCAGCGAAATAGTGGCGTTTGCGGTTTGCGAGAACCAAGCATTCGCCTCATTTGACGGCGACTCGTCGGCTGCTGCTGAAAGCGAAACTCCGCATCGTGGAACAAAACCGCCATTCACCGACGAAGCGACGAACGGCGGGCATTGTCAAATACCGACGTTCTGCGATCGCACCGCTAATCTTTTTGGCCGACTGAGATTGGACCGCCTGCTGACATATTGCTTTCAGCTGCGGGAGGCAAAATGCGGCTATTTGACAGGTTTCGCAACCACTCGGTTGTGACACTCGGCCTCAGTTCACAATCTCGATTTCATCTTCTGCGAACCAACCCTGCTGCAGCAGCGCGTCGCGCGATGCTGTGGGATTCTCAGCGTAATAGACGACTGCCAAACTCCGCTCGGCGCGGCTGCACGTCACATAGAAAAGGCGCCGTGTACGATCGATTGTCGTCTCTTCGCCTGCCGCCTCATTGTCGAGATCGGTCTTGCTCTTCCCCTTTGCGCCGAACAACTTGTCATAGTTGAATAAGAAGCCGCGAGCCTCCTCGTCGCTGATGACGACCATCACCCTTGGAAACTCCAAGCCCTTCACGCCCTGATGGGTGTCGAACTGCGAAAAGCCGCAGACATAGCGGTCATATTTGTCGATCTGACCGAACGGCGCCTCAAGCGCTTGCCGCCAGGCGGCGATCTCACTCTTAATGTCGATTTCTTCCTCGTCCTCGTCCGCGTCGTTCCCGTCTACCGGGTCGGGGTCGGGGTCGGCGGCGGCAAAGGGCAACAGCACGTCCGGCACAGTGAACAATCGGTGCTCGGCGACATAGCGCAACACGTCACGCAGGCTCGCCGAGGGTTGCCCGTCGACCAGCGCCAGCAGCCCCGAACAGGCCCCTTTCGCTCGATCGAGCAGGTCCTGCTGCGCCTCGCCGGCATCCCTCAGCGCGTCACGGTCAAGCAGCGGCGAGGTCTTGCGGATTATTGCCGCCGTCGCGAACCGATCGCCAACTCGTAGGGCCTTGACCAACGGCAGGATCTCACGCGTAAAGATGCCCAGGCCAGCACCAGTCCCGTCGAGCAGCCCGGTGTTGATACGCTGGACGGCATAGAGCGGTTCGAAGAACTGCTCGAACCCGAACCGGCGCGCCGACATCATATGCTCAAGCGCCAGCGTCTTTATCGCTTCCGAACCGTCTGCCCAGGCTGGATCTCCAGCAATATCAGCCATTCGTTGCGCGATCGCTGCTTCCGCCGCTGACTTGTTTGCGGTCGTATGGGGAAGCAGGAAGAGCCGGGCTACCCCCGGTTGCGCATCGGCGCGCGGCCGCTGTTCTTGGCCGTCATCGTCACGCCGAACCTTGTTGATAAGCTCAATGACCCGCGTCGGACAGCGGTGATTCATCTCTTTACGCGGCTTTGCCCAGTCTTCTGGAATGGCTTCGGCAAGGCCGGTCTTTCCATCGGCATAGATGCGCTGCATCGTGTCACCGAACAGGCCCAGGATGAAGCTTTCGCGATGCGCCGCTTGAACGTCGAGCAGCGCATCCATCAGCCGTCGGCTTGTGTCCTGGCTCTCGTCAATCAGCAGGATTGGAAATCGCGTAACTAACAGCCGACGTAGACCAGGCTTGGCCGTCAAGAACTCCGCTGTCATCGCGATCACCTCGGCATGATTGAGGGCATCGCGTGTGCGGTTGTCTCCGGTTGGGCTGTAGATGAACCGCTGAATAGCATCGAGCCCGGCATGGCGTCGGCGCTTACTCTCGATCGAACGGGCACGATCGATCGCGGCCTTGCTCGTCGCGCGGCCCTTGGCCTGCGCTTTTTCCAGTTCCGCGATGTCCTGCAGCATTCGGGCAGCGACCCATTTGCGGATGTCACCGTCGTAGCCGCCGATCAGCGACCAGGCGAAGGCGTGGATGGTCGAGACCTCTACGCGGGGATCGAACTCAAGACGCTGCTTAATCTCGTCGCAGGCGGCATTGGTATAGGTGATGACACCAATCTTCTGTCCGGCGAGCGAGAGACGCCGCCCCTGTTCACGGCACACGATACGGATCGCTTCGACCAGCGATCGCGTCTTGCCGGACCCCGCACCGGCATAGAGGAAGAAGCTTTTAGGCTTGTCGAGATCAAGGCAGGCAAGGATGGTCTCGTCGGCCTTAGCGTCAAAGACATCATCGTCAGGCACGGTGCTCACACGGCTACCTCCACCTTGGGCAGGATCTCGACGCGCTTCTTCTTGAGCTGCAGTAGCAGCCACTCGAGCCCTTCAGCGATGTATCGCGGAACGACAAGATCTTTGAATCCTTCGGTCTCAATCACGTCAAGGGCGAATTCAGCCTTCTTGCCATTCTTGAGGGCAAGGTACATCTGCTCGCCGATTGCGGCGGCCCCGCCGCCTGCCTCGATTGCGTCGCTGAACTTGCGTACGAGACCGGTGCCCTTCAACGCAGCAAAGAACGCCAAATTCTCGAACACCAGCGCGTCCTCGAACGTGTAGGGCAGAGCGATCTCCGGGGCATCGGTTCCCGGCAGCGTCACGGTAAGCGGGGTCTGATAAGCGACACGCACCGCAAAGAGCTGATCTTCAGGCTGCGACTGGATCTTATACGCGACTGGTGCATCGAGCAGCGTGTCGACGTCATCGGTGCCCGGCACCCAGGTCTTGAGGGTCGCATTGTTGGTTTTCTGATCAACACCCATTGCCGGCTGCACCGATGCGCCGCCCGTTTTGTCGAGCGTGTCGAGGTCGGTAACGATAAGGGTAAGTAGGCCAAGATGATCGATCAGCGATTTCAAGCGATGCGCGTGACTGCCGCCAATCTCGAGCAGCGTGATGTAGCATTGGTTGAGCTCGTCGTAATGCGCGCGGATGAAGTTCGGCAGCAGCATGCGCTCGGCCGGACCCTCGACCAAGATGGCCGCGTCGGCGAAGAACAGATCGGCATGCTGAGCACGCAGGTAGCGCGTCACGAACCGCTCGGTATCGTTGCTGGTCCCGAATACCTCGGAGAGGTTGATGACCGTCGAGACCGGCACTTTTGCCACCATGCCGGCCGGCAGCCTGCGGAAGTAACGCAGGCAGGCGAACGACGTCTCGTGTGCGACGTGGCTCGAATGGGTGCTGACGACGAGCTGGGTGCGCAGCTTGTCATTGCCGATCAGGTCGTCATGCGCGCGCAACACCGCATAGGCCTTTTTGATGAAGACCTGTTGCACCTGGGCGTGCAGATGCGCCTCGGGTTCTTCGACGAGCACGAGGTGCAATGGTTCGGTGCTATTAATGACACCGCCCTTTGAGGCCTTGCCCACCCGCATCCAGGCGTCGCGGAAGCTCATAAGCCGAAAGATCATCGAGATGAGGTTCTGATAGCCTAAGCCGTTGTTAGCCTCGGGTAGCCGTAGAAGCGGCATGGTCACACCATCCTCTGCGATGACATCGACTTCAAAGCTGACCGCGGCTGAGTGGTTGAGCCCGTCAATTGCCTTGAGCCGCGTCGAGACTCGAGGCCGGGGATCGGTGACGCCGGGATAGCCCATGCCCTCGACCTCGCTGAACGCCGCCGTGAAGCTTTCGGTCAGCCGCTTATCGAAGGCGTCCTGCGCAGCTTCAATTGCCTGCAGAGCACCGAGATCCTTAGGGTCGGGGCCCTTGGTCGGGTCGAGATGCTTCGCATAATAGCTGCGCAGCTGGTCCGAGAGCCGGTTGCTCGATGCGGACACCGGCGTATCGTCATCATCGTCCCCCGACTGCTCTTCGCCGAAGCCGCGCTGGGCGGGGATATCATGGACCCGGATAAGACCCTTCAGCGGATCGCCCTCGATCGGCAACGAGGCGAGAGGCAGTGCTTGCGGTTGGGCCTGTGATTTGACCGGGTCGACAAGCAGCGCCGGATCGAGCGTATAGGCGCGGATCGTGAAATGCGCAGAGAGCCGCTTGCTGAGAAAGTCGATCAGGTTGGTCGGCCATACCGTTAGCTTGGGCGGGTCGGGCTGCGGATCGACGTCCGGGTGCTCGACCGCGACCGCGGCGATGGCAGCGGCCTTCATGGCCTCGGCATCGGTCACGGCGCCCATGAAATCCTTGTAGAGCAGCCCGAGATCTTTGGGCTCGTACCGTAGCCGGACCCCGAGACGGCCGCCCTCCCAGTCTAGCGTCGGTATGAGATCGCGCACATGGTGCATCTCGCCCGTCTCGACATGAAGCCAGAGATCGAGCGTCGGCAACGAACTCACCCACGGTGCGATCGTCAGATCGACGACTTCATCCGCATCGCGTGCTGCAATCCAGCTTTCACCGAGCGTAATAAGGTTCGGCCAGTGGCATAGAGTCAGGTCGTGAATCTCAAACGGGCAGCGTCGCGGCGAGAGGAACCGCCGCATTGCAAGCATCGCCGAGGTCTTGCCGCTATTGTTTGCCCCGACAAACAGCGTTGTTGTGGTAGAAAGATCGACACGCGCGGACAGCAGCTTCCTAAAATTGGCAATCTCGACAAACTCGATGTGCACGCGGACCCTCCCGGCTTTTGGGCTATATAATGTGACGCCAAATTCTTGAGACGCAACACTATTGGCGCCTGACCTGCTGCCGCATCTGAGTTGGGAAGCCAAAGCCAAGCCGTGAGACCGTTGTGGATTTTCCCAATTTCACAACCGCTCTTTCGCGGCGCTGTTGTCGCCACCATCTCCAGGGTGTTTCGTCGGCCCTTCGCTATAACGCGTCAGCTTCGCCGGGCGAGGAGAGGTCGATGGCTGGCATGGAAATGATGTTTGACGCGATGATGTCGGCGGGCGGCGCAATGACGGTGGGCGCGGTCGAGCAGCGCCTGCCGAGGCTCGCCGCGCGGTTGGACAAATTCGACCGGGCGGCGACGCTGGCGAAGTTAGGTGGTCTTCTGCGGCGCACGGCAGCGTTGCGATCGCGCCATCACCGGTGCGTCGGCCTCGAACCAATCCAGATCAATCATCTCTGGATCGAGATGTAGATGCGATCACGGATCTCAGCTTGGCGCTGACGGACTAACGCAGACGTCCATTGCGGCGAAGATGCTCGGGATAATCCGGTGCGCCGCCCAAAATCGCGAGCCGGTCCATTCCTGTGGGGGGAGCCGGAGGATTGTCCGCCAGCCAGGCGCGATATGCCTCTTCAGTGTCGAAGTCTGGCGTCTGATGGGAGAAGTCGCTCAGACGTCCGCAGCTGATGCAATGATAGGCTTGGGATGCCTCCTGGAAGTGCATCCCGCACATGGCACCACAGAATGGACAGCATTCTTCGAATTCGAGGTCCGCCCATTCCCAGACACCGAGATATTCTGGGACGGCGTCACGATCATGGCCGATGATTTCGAATGCGTCGGCATGCCGAGCGACGAAGCCATCGCTGCCGGCGTGCACCAGATCCTCCAGAATTTTGCCGGGCTCGAGATGGAACCACTCGCCTGCGACGCGGTGGGCATGGTACTTGCGGTGCAACTCTGCCTCAAGGAGGCTTTCCGTATTGGACTCAATCCACCCAACCAGCACCAGCGTATGCGGATTTCCGGTCTGTAGCGCGTCGCGGCGCTGTTAAATGTCCTTGGCGCGTCCAATTTTCAGCAACGGCTCGCCAGCGCTCAATTGGTAGATGAAGTAGACAGGCATAGCTCTTGCACTTTCAGTTTGAGCACTGACGGAAATCTCTATTGGGCGGGGCGGAAGTTCGCTGATGCGGGTCGTTCCTACGCGACATATCATCACGTCCATTTCCTCCACTCAACACTTTGTCTACACGCTGAGTTATGCCTCACTGCCGGAGCGAGTCAGTTTCCTCGCCCCGAACTTCGCTTGGCCGATAGAAGAATCATCGCCAATCATCTAATTGGCAGGCATTCATTGCAATCTCCTGAGAGACTATGCCTTCATTGTTAGAGAACGCGACTGCTTCGATCCGGATGGGAGTCGAGGATTTCCGCCAGCAGGATCACGATCGCGATATTTCAGCGGTCCGTAATTTCTATGCGGGTGTGCTCCTGCTTGCGAAGGAGGCGCTGATCCGAGCAGTCCCGAATGCTGATCCGCAGCACGTCATTGGTGCCAAGCTTAAGCCTGTGCCAGACGGTCAGGGCGGCATCGAGCTGGCACAAGTAGGCCATTCGACCATAGACTTTCAGCAAATCGGTGAACGCGCCAAAGATTTCGGAATATCCTTGGACCATAAGGCGCTCAAAGCGCTCAACACCATCCGCAACGATATGGAACATCACTACACATCGGAGTCGGCGACCGCGATCCGCGCGGCGATCAGCAAGGGTTTTCCGGTTGTGGCTTCCCTGTTTCGCCAGATGGAGGAAGATCCAGTCGCGCTTTTGGGAGAAGCATGGACAACCATGCTGGAAACTAAGGAGTTGTACGACCAAGAGCTCCGGGAAGCGCGGGCCACACTAGAGAAAATTAGATGGCGATCTTCCTCAATCATGGCTGAAGTCATCAAATGCGGAGATTGTCAGTCCGAGCTCGTCGAGCAGGTCGAACCCGAAAACGAGAGCCAAGATTACGCACAGCTGCGCTGCAAGACCTGCGGGCAAGATGTAGATGTAGCCGATGCCATCGAACAGGCGATCGAGAAGGCGCATGGAGCCGAGGCGTATGTCCGTTACAAGGATGCATTCGAGGATGGCCCGATCTATCAGTGTCCCGTTTGCGGGCGGTCGACGTTGTTGGAAGGGGAAGACGGTTGTGCGAACTGCGGCGAAGCTTTGGATTTTAACGCTGAATGTTTTCGCTGCGGAGCAGGCATCAGCATACAGGATTATCTAGACGGGCTCGATGAAGGGCTTTGCTCCTACTGCTCTCACATGCAGGAAAAGATTTTGCGGGAAGACTGAGATGCTTCCTCGCTCATGTCCAAATTGAGGCAATCAGGCAGTTGCCCTAGTGGCGCCCCATCGACAGTTGCTTTTTGATTTGGACGTCTGCCAGGCAGATCTAAACGACCTTTTTTCGTCGGCAGCGGAGTCAGAGTAAGCGTCAGCTATTCCCGCAATCCGGCTCCTGATTGGACAGTCGTTTACACCGGCTTTCCGCCGTGGTCGGGGCTCCAGAGAATGTTTGGTTCTGGGAAACTGAAATGAGAACCTGAAAGGCAACGATGGGTCGAGGGCGGCAAAGGCTTCTACGCGCCCAACCAAGCCGTTCAACTGGGAAAATGGCGTGCCCATGAGTCGCCAGTCCGCTTGTGACCGGGGCTGGGACTAAGCCGCCATTTGGCGCCCGCAGCGCCAATGGCGGCTATTGTCAAAAGCGGCCGCAGCTGCGACGTCTCAGCCAGATTGTGAAATGACTGGGGTCTGCGCTTGCACTCCATCAAATCGGGTCCGCCATCGATCGACGAATGCAGCAATTGCCGGAAGCACGAGCAATGTGAGCGCCGTGGAGGTTATGAGACCTCCGATCACGACGGTCGCCAATGGTCGTTGAACTTCCGCGCCAGTTCCGGTTGCTAGCGCCATCGGAACGAACCCGAGGCTTGCGACCAGTGCCGTCATCAGCACGGGACGCACGCGCTCCATGGCGCCATCGATGATTGCTTTGTCCCCGCCCGCACCGTCGTCCCGTCGCTTACTGATTGCGCTCATCATCACGAGGCCGTTGAGGACCGCGACGCCTGACAATGCAATAAACCCTACCGCCGCAGTGATCGAGAACGGGATGCCGCGCAACAGCAGCGCGAAGACGCCGCCCGCAAGCGCCATCGGCACGGCCGAGAACACGATGGCTGCGGGAATAAACCCGCCAAGCGCCAGATAGAGCAGCGCATAGATCGCGACGAAGCAGATCGGCACGACTATCAAAAGCCGCAGCCGTGCCGATTGCAGGCTCTCGAACGTGCCGCCCCATTCCGTGTACATGCCCGGCGGCAGCGTCATCGCCCCGATCCGTGCCTGCGCGTCCGAGACGAACCCGCCCAGATCGCGACCGCGAACATTCACCTGAACGGTGACCATGCGCTTGCCATTCTCACGGCTGATCTGGTTGAGACCCTGCGTGTAGCTGAACCGCGCCACTTCCCTCAGCGGGATCGATCGCGCGACCTGCCCGTCCGAAGCGGGCAGCATGATCGGGATAGCCCCCAGCGTTTCGAGATCGTCGCGCTGCGCGTCGGGAAGCCGGACCACGACCGAGAAGCGTCGGTCGCCTTCGAACAGAAGGCCGGCCTCGCGACCGCCGAGCGCCGCGGATACCGTGTTCGCAACCTCCTCGACCGTCAGACCGTAGCGGGCCGCCGCCAGTCGATCGATCTTGACGTCGAACGTCGGCGCACCGTCGGTCTGTTCGGCGCTGACATCTCCCGCACCGGGGATCGAGCGCAGCACGCCCGCGATGCGCCGCGCCTCACCGCTCATCTGGTCGAGATCGTCGCCATAAAGCTTGACCGCTACATCGGCGCGCACGCCCGCAATCAACTCGTTGAACCGCATCTGGATCGGCTGCTGAATCTCGGTGCGGTTGCCGATCAGCGGCTTCATCCGCGCCTCGATGCGCTTGAGGATATCCTCCTTGCTCCGCACCTCGGCCGGCCACTCACTCTCGGGCTTGGGAATGACATAGGTGTCCGAAGCATTTGGCGGCATTGGATCGGTGCCGAGATCGGCGTTGCCGTTCTTGGAAAAGACCAGCGCCACCTCGGGCAGGGTCTTGAGGGCATTCTCGATCTGGAGCTGCATCTGCGTCGACTGATCGATCGAGGCGGACGGCACCCGGAAGTTGGTGACCGTGATGTCCTTCTCGTCGAGCTGAGGCATGAACTCCTCACCGAGCAGCCCGAACGCGAGCACGGCCGCGAGGAATATGCCCGCGCCGCCGAGTACGAACGGCAAAGGGCGAGCGACTGCGCGTTCGAGCAGCGGGGCGTACTTCTCCTTGAACCATCGGATCGGCTTGACCTCTGTCTCGCTGACCTTGCCCTTGATGAGGATCGCCAGCATCGCCGGAACGAAAGTCAGCGACAGGACGAACGCGCTCGCCAGCGCGACCATGAGCGTCACCGCCATCGGCGAGAAGGTCTTGCCCTCGATACCCTGGAAGGTGAGCAACGGCACGAACACGAGGAAGATGATGAGCTGGCCATAGACAGTTGGGCGGATCATCTCCTTGGCCGCAAGCGTGGTCTCTTCAAGCCGCTCGTCCATGCTCAGCAACCGCCCTTCATGCTCCTGTCGTTCGGCAAGGCGCCGCAGGGCGTTCTCGACGATGATCACCGCGCCATCGACGATCAGGCCGAAGTCGAGGGCGCCCAGACTCATGAGATTGCCCGAGACGCCGAGGCCATTCATCCCCGCCGCCGTCATCAACATGGTGATCGGGATGACCGCCGCGGTGATCAGGGCCGCGCGGACATTGCCGAGCAGCAGGAACAGGATAACGATGACCAGCAATGCGCCTTCGACGAGGTTCTTCTCGACCGTCGCGATCGTCGCGTTGACCAGCTTCGATCGGTTGTAGACCGGCTCGGCGAAGACGTCGGGCGGCAGCGCCTTGTTAATCTCGGTCAGGCGCTCGGCGGCGCTGTTGGCGACGATGCGGCTATTCTCGCCGACCAGCATCAGCACGGTCGAGATGACCGCCTCCGATCCCATGCGACTGCCCGAGCCGGTTCGCACCGCGCCGCCGATCACGACCTGCCCGACATCCTTGACCCGCACCGGGGTGCCGCCGCGGGTCGCGACCACCGCTTCTTCGATCTCGCTGATCGAGCGGAGCCGCGCGTCGGCACGCACAAGGAAGCTTTCACCGGCGCGCCGCACATAGTTGGAGCCTGCCGACAAATTGGCCTTCTCCAGCGCATCGGCCAGCTCGGTGATCGAGAGGCCGTAGGTCGCGAGCGCATTGAGGTTCGGCTCGACCAGATATTGCTTCACATAGCCGCCGTTGGAATCGACGCCGGCAACGCCTTTCACGTTGCGCATCTGCGGACGGATGATCCAGTCCTGCACGGTGCGCAGATAGGCTGCCTTCGCCAGTTCGGTAGTCAGCCGCTCACCCTCGGGCGTGAGGTAGCTGCCGTCGGTCTGCCAGCCGGGCTTGCCATCGACATGCTCGGCACCGCCCTTGCCGTCGGGGTGACGAAAGGCGACCGAATAGAAGAAAATCTCGCCAAGGCCGGTGCTGAGCGGCGCGAGATTGGGCTGGACGCCGGCCGGAAGGCTGTCCTTCGCCTGCGCGATCCGCTCGGTCACCTGCTGGCGCGCGAAATAGATGTCGGTCGAATCCTCGAACACGGCGGTCACCTGACTGAAGCCGTTGCGCGAGAAGCTGCGCGTCATCTGCAGCCCGGGAATACCGGCGAGCGCGGTCTCGACCGGGAAGGTCACCTGTTTCTCGATATCGACTGGACCGAGCGTGGGCGCGAAGGTGCTGATCTGCACCTGCCGGTTGGTAACGTCGGGAACCGCGTCGATCGGCAGTTTGGTGATCTGCCACGCGCCGAAGCCGATGACGATGAGCGTGAGGAACGCGACGAGCCATCGTCCGCGAACCGAGAGCGCAAGGATGCGACCGATCATTCCGCCGACTCCTTCTCGAGTTCGGCCTTGAGCAGAAAGGCGTTGGTCGTAGCGATCTGTGTCCCGCCCTTGAGGCCGGAGACGATCGCGACCAGCCCGCCACTGCGCGCGCCTGCCTGCACCGTCTGCGCCCTGAACCCGGCGGCTGTGCGAACGAACACTACCGTGCGCTCGCCGAGCGTCTGCACCGCATCCTGTGGCACCATCACGCCGCTTTTGGTCGCGCCGCCACTGGCGAAGATACGCGCCTGCACGAGCTGCCCTGGCGCAAGCACGCTGCTCCCGGCACTCGCCTCGATGACGACGGTCGCCCCCCGAGTTTGCGCATCGACGACCCCGGTCGACGACCGGACCCGCCCGGCGATGATCGCGCCATCGGCGAGGCTCAACTCGACGCGGTCACGCACCCGCACGCGGGTCGCATCAGCGGGCGGCACGCTCGCCGTGATCTGCAACCGGCTGGGATCGGCGACGCGGAACAACTCAGCTTCGGCGGAGACGAACTGGCCAAGATTTGCCGACGCGGCGGTCACGCGCCCGCTGACCGGGCTCACCACTGCGACCGAGCGGCCGTCACCCGCCACCCGCGCGGCCCCTGCGGCGGCGCTGGCACGCATCGCATCTGCGCGGGCAACCGCGAGATTGGCTTCGGCGGTTTCATAATCGGCGCGCGGGCTGACGCCCTGGGCCAGCAGGCTGCGCTCGCGCGCCAGCTGCTTCGTGGCGAGCGTGACCCGGGCACTTGCCGCCGAGCGGTCGGCGGCGATCGCCGAAGCGTCGCGGCTCTCGACCAGCGCCAGCGTTTCGCCTGCGCGCACCGGATCGCCGATGCGCTTGAAGATGCGAACGACGGTACCGGCCGCGCGCGGTGTCAGCACCGCTTCGGCGTCGGGAGTCGAATCCACCGTGGCGCTGGCTGCGATCGCGGCGTCGAGTTCGCCTGAGGCAGACTGCGCCACCACGATCTGCGAGCTGCGGATACCAGCAGCGTCGATGGCGACATCGTCGCCCGGCTTCGCCTCGGCGGCGGGGGTTTGCGCAGCGGGTGGCGCGGGCTGGGTGAAACGGGCGATGCCGAACCCGGCGCCGGCGGCAAGCAGGAGAGCGACGGCGGAGCCGATATACAGGCGGTTCTTGTCGGAGGTCATGGGATCAGGTCTCCGGTGATGGTGCGGCCCTGGAGGCGGGCGAGCGTAGCGTTGGCGGCGAAGCGCGCGGCGAGCGTGTCGAGCACGACCCCGCGAGCACTGCCGAGATTGTGGCGGGCGGTGAGCAATTCGATCAGCGGTGCCTTGCCGGATTCATAGGCGATCCGGGCGAGCCGATAGGCTTCATCGGCCGTTGCGAGCGACGCTTGCGCGGCCGTCACGCGGCTCTCGCTCGCCTCGGCCTGGGCGATGGCGCCGCGCAGTTCGGCTTCGGTCTCGATCCGCGCAGCCTCGGCGCGCGAGGCCGCTCCCTGCGCCTCGGCGCGGACCGCGGCGACATTGCCGCGATTGCGGTCGAACAGCGGCAGGGGCACCGAGACCCCGACGATCATCGCGGTCGCATTGTCGCGCTCCAGACGGCGCACGCCGAGCTGCCCGGTGACGTCCGGGATTGCGCGCTTCTCCTCGACCCGGATGCGCAGCGCCGCCGCGTCGCGTTCGGCGAGCGCCAACCGGTAGATCGCCGAGCTGCCGGCATCGACCGGGCCGACGATCGCCGGCCGCTCGAACATGGCGAGCACCGAGCCGCTGATGCCGGTAAAGGTCTGGGGCGCACCGGCAAGGGCGGACAGCCGCGCCAGCGCGCCGGTCAAATTGGCGCGTGCGAGGTCGCGATCGGCCCGCAGCGCGTTCAGCGCGGACTCGGCCTGAAGACTCCGCAATCTTGCTTCCTTGCCGACATCAACCAGCGCGCGTGCGAGCTTCAGGTCGGCCTCGGCTTCCTCGACCTCGTCATCAGCCAGTTCGACGCGGCGCTGGGCGATTTCAACCATGGCGTAGGCGAGCGCGAGATCGTGGGCATAGGTCGCCCTGGCACCCGAGGCTCTTGCTCTCGCGACGCCAACCTCGGCCTCTCCGGCAGCAATACGCGCCGAGCGCTTGCCGCCCAGTTCGAACGGCTGGTTATACTGGAGCGTGTTCTCCGCCCCGTCGAAGCCGCGATAGGGCGCGCGGCCCGCGATGTTCTCGGCCATCACGCTGACGGTCGGGTTGGGGCGGGCACGAGCCTGTTCGGCAAGCCCTTCGGCGCGAGCGACATCGGCGGCAATCGCTGCCGAACGGGGTGCGTTCTCGCTGTCGCGCAGCAAGGTGGCGAAGGGCGGCGCAACCTGCGCGCGCACTGACTGGACAAGCAGCAGCGCGCCGCTCGCGACCAGCATGCCGGTCACCGCAATGCGCGGCAGCCGGCCTGAATAGGCTCTCATGGATCAATCCCCTTAACGGCATGTCGAACGCGCGCCAGATCGGCGCCGAGCGTTCAGCCGCGTGGGGGTCGCAATATCTCGACGGGCCTCGCCGAGACCGGCAGGCTGGTGGTGACCAGCGTCCAGCGCAGCGACACGATGAACAGCGTTACGCTAACCAGCGGTCGCGAAGAGAGGTCCACGGTCTGGGCAACGGCATGAGCTGCCAGATGGAGCGCGTCCGACGGATCGGGCTGATCCGAGGGAGCATGGTCATGGTGGTCGGTATCGATGCTCGCGGCATGAACTGGCGCATGGCTGTGCGGCAGGCCGTCATGCCAGGTCGCAAGCCCGATCACGCCGATCATGGCGAGCAGTCCCAACAATGCGGCGACGCACTGCAGACGGCTCGCCGGCGCGCGGCGGGAAGCAAGGACCAACGGTCGGGCCATGGCGCGCAACCTATCGCCACGGTGCATGAGCGGCAAGTAATCCCGCACTATCGCAAATATTGCTGTCATGACCGGCGCGGCCAGCGTGGATGAAGATCGTCGATCACATAGTCGTGTCCCGACTTTCCGTGATCGCGCCAGTGCGGATGATCGGCCGGAAGATCGTCATGATTGTGTTCGACCGTGGTCGCGTCGCGTGCCGGCCAGACCAGCAAAGCCGCAACCGTACCGAAAGCCGCCAGACCCGCCATGGCGGCAAACGCCGCTGACAACCCAGAGGCCGCACCCAGCTGCCCGGCGAGCGGATAGGCTATCAGCCAGCAGACATGGCTGAGCGCGAACTGGGCCGCGAACAGGGCCGGCCGGTCCTCGGCGTTCGCCGAGCGCTTGATGAGGCGGCCCGATGGCGTGATGCTTGCCGCATAAGCCATGCCGAGGAACGGCCAACCGATGAGAATGACCGGCCATGCGAGCGAGTGGCCCGGCGCCGTCAAGCCGGCTGCGGCAAGGCCCGCGAGCAATATGGCCAGCGCCACCGACGCGATCAGCATCACGCGCCGATCGGAAAACCGGTCGAGAATGCGCGGCAGTGCAAAGGCGGCCAGCATCGAACCACCGCCATAGGCGGCGAGCGTGATCGCGACCTCGCGCTGGCCGAGCCCGAGCGCGCGGACGATCACGACCGTGTTGACGATGACCATCGCGCTCGCGGCAGCGGCGGAAAGCGTGACCGCGAGCAAGCCGCGCAGACGCGGCGTGCGCAGATAGATGCGGATGCCGCGCGTGGTCTTGGCATATATGCCGTCGCGGACGGCGGTCGATTGACTGACGAGGCTGGGCAGGCCGGAGCTGACGACGAGCGCGGCCGATGCAAGGAAGCCGAGGGCGGTGCCCGAGAACAACCAGTGGAAGTTTATCACGGTGAGCAGCGCGGCCGCCAGGACCGGACTGGTCAGTGTCTCCATGTCGTAGGCGAGCCGGGAAAGAGAGAGCGCGCGGGTATAGTCGCGCTCTTGCGGCAGCACATCGGGAATGGTCGCCTGAAAGGTCGGTGTGAACGCGGCCGATGCCGATTGCAGGACGAAGATCAGGACGTAGATCTGCCAGACTTCGCTGACGAACGGCAGGAACACCGCGACGCCGGCCCGGACGAGGTCGAGCGCCACCAGCAGGGCCTTGCGCGGTACGCGATCGGCGAAGGCGCCCGCAATCGGCGCGACGAGGATATAGGCGACCATCTTGATGGCGAGCGCCGTGCCGAGCACGGCACCGGCATTGCCGCCGGCAAGGTCATAGGCAAGCAGCCCGAGCGCCACCGTCGCGAGGCCGGTGCCGACCAGCGCGATCACTTGGGCGAGGAACAGATGGCGATAGACGCGATTGGCGAGCACCTCGAACACCCACATCCCATATCCCCCCTGGGGGATACATGTCTATCCCCCCGGGGGGATATTTTCTCGACAGCGATCGTCGCCCGTGGGATAGGATTGCATGGCCCATCAGACCCATTCCTCCCATCCCGCGATCATCAAGCGCCTCAATCGTGCGGCGGGGCACCTCAAGAGCATTGTCGGGATGATCGAGGAGGAGCGCGCCTGCGTCGACATCGCCCAGCAATTGCAGGCGGTGGAAAACGCTATCGCCAGCGCCAAGCGAGCGCTGATCAACGACCATATCGATCACTGCCTCGTCCACGCCGAGGAAGGCGAAGGCCCACAGCACGCGATCGACCAGTTCCGCGCCATCTCCAAATATTGGTGAGGGGCTCTCGTCAGCCGCGCGCGATGGCAGCCGCCCGCGCGTAACGCCGGTCGACCTCCTCCCAGTCGAGATTGGCGAACCAGGCGTCGATATATTTGGCGGCCTGCGTGCCATAGTCCATGTGGAAGCTGTGCTCGTACATATCGAGCACCAGCAGCGGAATGCCGGCGGCCGGCGCATGCATATGGTCCCACGACCAGCTGGTGCCGAGCGCGCCGGTGTGGAGATTGTAGGAGAGGATCGTCCAGCCCGATCCGCCGGCGAGCGACATGGCAGTGCGCCGATATTCGGCCTCCCAGGTCGCGAACGAGCCATAGGCGGCGTCGATCGCCTGCTTGATCCGGCCGCCCGCCTGACCGTTGCCGCCAAGCCCGTCGAAATAGAGTTCGTGCAGCACGACCGAGCCGGTCCGGTGCGCCTCTTCGCGCTTGAGACCGCCATATATCGCTGGCGGCGCATCCTTGTCGGCAAGGGCCGAGGCAAGACGCGACCGCACTGCGTTCAGCGTCTTGACCGACCCCTGATAGTTGTTCTCCCAATGCGATTTCAGCAGTCGCTCCGAAAGGCCGGGCAGCTTGGCGGGATCGAACTTGAGCGGCTTGGGCTGGAAGCTGCCGGTGAAGGCGGGTACGGGAGCGGCGACGCCCGATTGCGCAACCGCACCATCGGCTGCGGCGACGAGCAAGGCGCTCGCTCCAAGGGTTTTTACAGCACCTCGTCGTGTAACGTCGGTCATGGGCTCATACTCCTTGAGCGAAAAGGAACCAGGCCGCGCCGATCGCCGCGGAGCCGGCGAGGACGGTGAGCACACCTAGCTTGAAGCGGAAGATCGCCAGTGCGGCGGCGGCCGACAGCAGCGCCGCCGGCCAGTTGATCGAGGCCAGCACCGGCGCGTCGAAGCGGTGGCCCATGATTCCGATCGGCTGCACGCGGCCGAACAGCGTGTGGATCGCGAACCAAATGGCGAGGTTGAGGATGACGCCGACGACCGCGGCCGTGATCGCGGTCAGTGCTGCCGACAAGGCCTTGTTACCGCGCAGCCGCTCGATGAACGGCGCACCGGCAAAGATCCAGAGGAAGCACGGCACGAAGGTGACCCAGGTGGTCAGGATGGCGCCGAGCGTCGCGGCGATTAGCGGAGCCAGCCCGCCGGCATCGCGATAGGCCGCGAGGAAGCCGACGAACTGCGTGACCATGATCAACGGCCCGGGCGTGGTCTCCGCCATGCCGAGCCCGTCGAGCATCTCGCCGGGCTTGAGCCAGCCATATTGGTCGACCGCCTGCTGCGCGACGTAGGCGAGCACCGCATAGGCGCCGCCGAAGGTCACCACCGCCATCTGGCTGAAGAACGTGGCGATGCGCGCATAGACGTCGTCGGAACCAAGCAACAGGACGAGCGCCAGCACTGGTGCAAGCCAGAGCATGAGCAGCGCGCCCGAGATCTTGAGCGACCACCCGAGATTGGCGCGGGCATGCTCGGGCAGCGCTTCTCCCAGCGCGGTATCACGGTCATGCACGATCGCGCCGCCGCCCGGACCATGGCCCCCGCCGCCGCGAAACGCTGGACTGCCAGATCGGCCGCCGACATAGCCGACAATGCCGGCGAGCAGCACGATCAGCGGGAACGGCGCGCCGAGGAAGAAGATCGCGACGAAGGCGGCGACGGCGATACCGCGCATGACACTGTTCTTGAGCGCGCGCGATCCGACGCGAACCACCGCTTGTACCACCACCGCCAGCACGGCGGCCTTGAGCCCGAAGAACAGGCCCTCGATCAGCGGGACATGCCCGAGTAATACGTAAACGTAACTGAGCCCGAGGATCGCGAGGAAGCCCGGCAGCACAAACAATGTGCCTGCGACCAGCCCGCCTTTCGTCTTGTGGAGCAGCCAGCCGATATAGATGGCGAGCTGTTGGGCTTCCGGCCCCGGCAGGAGCATGCAGTAGTTGAGCGCGTGGAGAAATCGCTCCTCGCCGATCCAGCGTTTCTCATCGACGAGGATGCGGTGCATCACCGCGATCTGCCCGGCCGGGCCGCCGAAACTCAGTGCTGCGATCCGCGCCCAAACCCGCACCGCTTCGCCAAAGGCAATGCCGTGATCATGCGCCTTGAGCCGGAGCGCGATCTGCTCGTCGGTGATAACGCTGCTCATCGCTCGACCCTCCGGGCACTGAAAAAGGCGTGGAACTGGTCGAGCGCATCGCCGGCCTTTGCGATACGCTCCAGATCGTCGTCGGTGGATGCGCACACGCCCGACAGCATCGCGCCGAGACCCGCTGTTTCAGGCCGGTTGAACTTGGCGTCAGCAATGTCGAGGTCGTGGATGATCTCGCCGATTGCGACGAGTCCGGCGTCTTCGCCCAGGCCTGCGCGCATGACGATGGTCTCGAAGCTGCACCGATCCTCTTCATGAGTGAACTCTGCATCGGCCATGTCGAAGCGAAGCTCTCCGGCTTCGGGCGCATAGCTGCGTCCATCGACGAACTTGAAGACTGCATTGCGGTCGATGAACCGGCGGATGAGCCAGGCACAGGCGATGCGATCGACATGCACGCCGCGCCGGGTCACCCAGGTTTTACCGATTAGATCGCGCGGTTCGTCCGAGGCCGGCATCGACCGACTGACGTCGGGATGCTGGTAGCGCTGACGGTCAAGCTCGGCGAGCGCAGCCTCGGCATCCTGCCGCCCATGTGCCCCAAAGAAGTCGAGCATTGCGGCGTCGCCGAGGCGCTTCTCCAGCTTCACGATCTCGGCGCCGCTTGCCGGCCCGGTTTCAAGCAGCAGGCGGGCCGCCTGCGCTATCTCGGAATAATCGGCATCGCGCGCGGCATCGAATAATCCGCGCACGTCGGCATCGCTCTGTCCCGCCAGCAGGATCGCATCGAGCAGGATGGCGTCGCCGCCCGCCACGACGATCTCCTCCAGCAAGACGCGTAGGGTCGCTTCGTTCGCATCGCTCTTGGGAAGGACGTGCACAGCATTCTTGAGCGGCACCGCCCCGATCGTCTGGAGCCTCCGCCAGACCTTCACCCGCAGATAGGGTGGCTTGGTCGGGAGCTGATGGAGCAGAGCCAGCCAGTTCGCAGTTTCGATCGATGCCATAATGGTGCATGTATATCATACAATGCGATTCGATAGAACACATATATCACAACTAACTTGGCTGGTATCAGCGCTGGTCGTGGCTACCGCTCCAGGCGCCGCGCAGGCGCAGCAGGCAGGCGACGGCTTGTCGCTCTCGGGCGCGATGCGCCTGCGCTACGAGGTCATCGACGGTCAGCCGCGTGTCGGATTCAATCAAAGCGATGATCTCGTGAACCTGCGCACCAACATTCTCGCCGAATATCGTTCGGACCATTGGCGTGCGGCGATCGAGCTCTACGACAGCCGCGTGTGGGGCGAGGGTGATGGGACGCCCGTCACCACCAACGAGGTCAACACGCTCGAGCCGGTCCAAGCCTATGTCGCGGGCGACTTCGACAATGTGTTCGGGAAGGGTTCGAAGCTGACGCTGACCGCCGGGCGCATGATGCTCAATCTCGGCTCGCGCCGGCTGGTCGCCGCCGACGACTATCGTAACACTACCAATGGCTATTCCGGGCTTCGCGCGGATATATCGGCGCGCGGCGGTTGGAAGGCGACGCTGATATACACGTTGCCGCAGGTTCGGCTTCCTGACGACAATGCCAGCCTGCGCAGCAGCAAGGTCAGGCTCGACCGCGAGAGTTTCGATCTCGTGCTCTGGGGCGGCCAGATCAGTAAGGCGAAGGCGATCGGCCCGGCGATGGCTGAGATGACCTATTTTCATTTGGGGGAGCGCGATGCGCCAGGCCGTCCGACCCGAGATCGGTCGCTCGATACCATCGGTGGCCGGCTCATCGCAGAACCGCGCGCCGGCAAGGTCGATTTCGAGATGGAAGCACTCTATCAGACCGGTCACATCAGCATGTCGACGGCCGCGCTTGCGCCTTCGCAGTTGGTAAGGGCGAGCTTTCTGCACGCGGATGTCGGCTTTAGCTTTGCCGGTCCTTGGAAACCGCGCCTATCGATCGAATTCGATCGGGCGAGCGGCCACAAACCAGGTGGCCATTACGGGCGCTTCGATACGCTTTTCGGCATGCGCCGCGCCGAGCTGGCACCGGCCGGCCTGTATAATGCCATCGGGCGCGCCAATCTCGTGACACCTGGTGTTCGACTAGAGGCGACACCGAACAAGCGGCTCGACTGGTTAGTCGTTTATCGCGCGATGTGGGCTGACGCGCGTGAAGACAGTTTTTCTACGACCGGCGTCCGCGATGCCGGCGGGCTGTCGGGAAGCTTTGCCGGGAATCAAGTTGAAGTGCGGCTTCGTTACTGGCTTGTTCCTGATCGACTACGTTTCGAATTTGATGGGCTTTTGCTGGCGAAGGGGCGTTTGCTCCGTGAAGCGCCCAACGCACCGGCAAAGGGATGGACGCGCTATGGGTCATTCAATCTCACCGCCGTTTTCTAAGCGACTTAGAATTTTGTTCTGGGAGCCGGGCAATGTGAGTGGATCGCATGGCGGACGCTATCGTAGCGCTGTAGCGTAGGCATATTGCCCATCTTCATCGGGCTGAGCCCGCCAAGCTGTCTCGCAAAGTTCGGGCGTTCTCGATAGATTGCTGACGACCGATGATGGGGCGCGATGCTGATGGTCCGCTTGGACCGGAATGATCGGCCGCTTTCGGCATACCCAGACCTTATAGGGAGCAGT
Source organism: Novosphingobium sp. TCA1 (assembly GCF_009811895.1). Taxonomy (NCBI): domain Bacteria; kingdom Pseudomonadati; phylum Pseudomonadota; class Alphaproteobacteria; order Sphingomonadales; family Sphingomonadaceae; genus Novosphingobium; species Novosphingobium sp. TCA1. The sequence goes on from NZ_BLJH01000005.1 coordinate 311,300, forward strand.
TGTGAACGACTGAGTCTGGTCGGCAGCCGACACCGAGTGAGCGTCAGCTATCTCAGAAACCCAACTCGGAACCGGACGGTCGCCTACCGGCCAGAGCCGGACACATGCGCCTCCTTCGGAAAACACGCTCTCGCATCCGGGAACATACACATGAGCAGCTGCGGGAGCGTTTGCTCGATTGGATCATCGAAGCCGGCCAGGAGCTTCACGAAGAGTGCCCATTCCGTAAGGATCGTCATCACGCCCCGCACGGCTATCAAGGGCGGCGGGAATCCGTCGTCGATGGCATCCCGCTAACGCTGTCGCTGCGTGTGCACTGGTCCGAAAGTGGGCGCCACGACGGGGCGCTGTTTCTCTCGCGAAAGGCAGGGGTTGATATTGAGGAACAGCGACTGATTCGTATGCGGACGGCCTTGGACAAGAAACTGCCCAAGCTGACTGAATGCACGGTTCTGGGCGATACGACCTTCCTCATTCTCGAATGGTCCGACATTGCGCTCAGCAACCATGTGGTCATAGGCCGCGCGCTCGAAGCCGCGCTCGCTGGACGGAGCGACTGCCCAGATTACGTCTTTTTGGCTGATACCGCGACCGAGCAGTGGCACTTCTTCCAGCCCGTCATAGCTGGAAATTCTCGATCGACATGGAGTACATTGAGATCGACAGGCGGATGGAGACCCGTTTGGCGTGACGATCGTGCCTAACGCGGATCTCCACAGCAGCCGCTGTTAACGCGAACTGACGACTTGCAGATGCGCGGATGATCTGCGACCTACGCAGTGTCGTCGATCAAACCCGGCGATGGGGCGTGGAAACCCCGAATTCGGTAGACTCGGTTTCTCTATGAGGCCGGGTGGCATGCGCGCATGTCCAACCCGTGAGGGTAAAGGCGCATGCGCCTGCTCTACCGATCAGGTTTCCAACACCCGGCTTTTGCCGGTCGCCCTTGTCGAAACGTTAGCGTCCGCGCTCGTGGTGTAATTTCCGGTTTAGATTGAGGCGATCGCATGGGGTGGG